>NZ_DASZGI010000136.1:0-7800 GCF_035938995.1 Actinocrinis sp. | reverse complement strand
CACACCACGGACACCGCCGCACATGAGGACGACCGACTCGCACCGTTGGCCTCGATCGCGCCCGCACTGCGGTTTGGCACGTCGCCGCTGATCGGCTCAGCCGATTTCATGGATTTGGCCACCCTTCATGAGCAGCCGCTGTGGCTGGCCGAACGGTTAGCCACGCTGTTGGAGCGACGCGCGCAGGAAGGGCCGATCCTGCTCGCCATCGACGACGGGCAGTGGTGTGATCCGCTGACCGTGTTCATCATGCGCGTGCTGCCGAAGCGGCTGATCGCCGCGCCGGTCGCGTGGGTGCTGTCGACCAGGGCGGTGCCCGGCGGCGGTCCGGCCGAACTGATCGTGGACGCGGCCCGCCCGGATCTGCCGATCACCTGGCTAGACCTGAGGGCACTGACCGAGGACGCGGTGCTCGCGATTGCCATGGATCGGCTTGGCGCGCGGCCCGAACCGGCGGTGCTGCGCAGATTGTCCAGTGCGCACGGCAACCCGTTCCTGGCCGTACAGCTGTTGGAGGGCCTTTTCGAACCGGCGGCCGATGGCGCCAACGGGCCTGCGGTGCCGATCGGTCTGCTGGACGGCGTGCGCAGACGGGTCATCGCGACCTCCCAGCAGTGCCGGGAGTTGTTGCGCACCGCGGCCGTGATCGGGCCGGAACACCAACTCACCGACGTCGCCGAATTGATCGGGGTCCCGGCGGCGCGGCTGACCGACCCGCTGGTCGAGGCGATCAACGCGGGACTGCTCGCGGACGAGGGCAGCGTGGTGCGCTTCCGGCACGAATTGTTGCGCCTAGCCGTATACGAGGACCTGCCGCCCTCGGGCAGACGCGCCCTGCATCGCGTCGTGGCCGAGCATCTGCTCGCCCGCGGACGTGGCTACGCGGCAGCCGCGCCGCACGTGCTGGCCACAGCAGAGCCGGGTGACTCGGCGGCGGTGGACGTGCTGCGCAAAGCCGCCCACGAGGTGCTGGACACGATGCCCACCACGGCGGTCACCTTCATCCGGCAGGCGTTCGAGCTGGTCGACGCGAACGATCTGGCACGGGCGGAGATCGGGGTCGAGGTGGTGTCGATCCTGCTGGCCGACCGGCAGTTCGACGAGGCGACCCGGTTCGCGGACACGCTACTCGCCACGCCGCTCAGCGCCGAGTTGCGGGCGCGGGCGCGGTTGTTGCTGCTGCCCAGGTTGTGGTTGACCAACCAGTACGCCGAACTCCTCGACCGTGCCGCGGATCTGGGCGCGCCGAGCGACCTGGCGGCGCGCCTGGCAGGCTATCGGGCGCTGGCTGCGGCCGAATCAGTGGAGCTGACCGACAGCGATCCGATCGCGCGCGTGCTGGCGACCATGGCCGCCGCCGAAGCCGCGGACCGGGAGCGCGACTACGCACGCACACATGCGCTGTTCGTGTCGGCGCACGCGGCAGCGCAGGGCCTGACCGGGTACGGCGCGCCCGAGCCGGGCCAGTTGGCGCAGCGCGCACTGTTGGCGTTGGCCCGGTTGGACGATATAGACGGCGCATTGACCGGGCTCGGCGACAGTACCCGGGACGACTCCTGGCAGGCACCGCAACTGGCGCTACTACGCGCGCAGCTCGCGTACGGCGCGGGTCGGGTGGAGGCCGCGGCCGAGGCGACGGCGACCGCAGCCTCGGTGATGGCCGAAATGTGCGACTACACGGTCGAATCACAGATACGCCTGATGGAGGCGCTGCTTGCGCTGCTGCGCGGGGACAACGCACCGGCACGGACGGCGAATCTGCCCCTGACCAGCGCGTTTCTTGCCGATGTCGAGGGCGATCCGCGCGGCGCGGCCGAGCTCGTGGCCGCGTTGCGGGCCGACCACCGTTTCCCGTGGCCGGAGGAGTTGCTGGTGGGTGCGGCCGCTTCGGCGCATCATCGCGGTGACGCCGACACCGTGCGCGCGGCCGCTGAAATGCTCGGCGAACTGGCCGGGCGCAATCCGAACGTCGCCAGCGTCAACGGCGCCAAGCTGCTCGTCGACGCGCTGTCCACAAACGATTTCGAGCCCGCGCTCACGCGCCTACGGAAGACACCTCGACTGTTGCTGGCCGCCAGGGCGAACGAAGAACATGGACGATCCATCGTGGACACGAAATACCGCGAGGCCGGACTCGCGGCGCTCGACGCCGCGCACGACCGGTACGCCGAACTCGGCGCGACCGCCTCGGCGGTTCGGGTGCAGCGACTACTCCAGGCGGCGGGTGCCCGCCGACGCCGCTGGGCGCCGATACCGCAGCGGCCCGAGCAGGGTTGGGACGCGCTGACCCAGATGGAGCGGCGGGTGGCCCTGCTCATCGCGGACGGCCACACCAACCGGTCGGCCGCCGAGGAGCTGGTGCTCTCGCCCAGCACGATCAACACCCACCTGCGTGCCGTGTTCCGCAAACTCGACGTGCATTCGCGAGTGCAGTTGGCCAACCTGGTGCTGCGCGGGAACGACCCGTCAGCCCGCTGATCGTGGGCCGACGGGTCGCGGAACGTACTCAGCGCGCCGCGCGCTCGATCACCGAGACGATGATCTGCGGATGCGAGACCGGCATGTCGTGCGCGGAGTCCACCGCGTAGATGGTCGCACCCGCGCGTTGCGCCATGAACCTCTCGGCGGCCGGCGGGATCATCTTGTCCTGACTGGCCACGATTTCGTACAGCGGGATACCGGCCGGAACACTCGCGGCGGCCGGCTCAGTCGCTGCGGCCTGGGTAATCGGGCGCTGCGTCGCGGCAGCCACGGCGGCCTGGGCCCGGGTGCGGTCCGCGGCGAACGCGGTGCGGAAGTCCGCAGCCTTGATGTAGAGGTCGGTGCCACCGGGGACGTTCACGGTGTAGCTGGTAGCCGGGCTAAGCAGGGAGCCTGGGAACATGTTGCTCAACTGCAGCACGCTCTCGCCCGCCACTGGGATGAACGCCGCGGCATAGACGATCGCCTTGATCTGCTTCGGGTCGTTCGCGGCGACCTCGGTGGCGACCGCGCCGCCGTAGGAGTGCCCGACGAGCACGACAGGGCCGTTGATGCTGCGCACCAGGCTGGTGACATAGGCGGCGTCAGAGGCCAGACCGCGCAGTGGCACGGCCGGCGCGATCACCTGGTAGCCGTCAGCTTCCAGTTCGGCGACCTCGCTGTCCCAGCTGGACGCGTCGGCGAACGCGCCGTGGATCAGGACTACGGTCGGCTTCGCACCGTGTTCAGCCGCGGCCGCGACTTGCTCGGTCGTGTCGGTGTGCTGGGCAGCCGACGCGGTAGTGGCCAACGTGGTGGACAGAGCGAGGACACCGGCGATCACAGTCGCGGCGATTGTCCAGTTCTTCTTCGACAACGTGCACGTCTCCTTGGTGAATCTTCCGCTGGTGCGGACAAGGAAACCAATGGAGCCGGTCCCGCCGCGTCGAATGAACGTGGTAATTCGCAAGTATCGATTCAGACGCCGTGGAGACCGGGTGCACCCATTTCTCACCTGAACGCAGGAGATCGATTCGACGTCGTAGACGCACGCCACCGATCTGGGTTAACTGAGCGCGGCAACGCCGGTCCGCAAGCAGGACAGGCCGTTCGGCTCGGCCGACCACCGGCTGCACCGGTGGCACCGCTTCGAGGGGGCCGAGCCCGCGGACGGCGACCGCGCGGTGGAGGAGAAGATGTTCGCCGACACTGGCGCGATAGTGCTCGGCAGCCGCATGTTCGACGTGCACGGCTACGGGGTGGAGCGATCGGACGCACGCGTCTCAAGTCAAGCGATCGATTGCTTGACAGAAAGTCAAACAACTGCTTGAGTTCACATTGTGCGGGCTAATAATGTGGATCTGCGTCGTGAGGCCGGCCAGCGTACCCGGGACCAGTTGCTGGTGGCTGCCCTGGATCTGCTGGCGGAACGAGGCCCGGAGGGCGTGACGCTACGCGAGATCACGGAGGCTGCCGGGGCCAACGTCGCGGCGGTGAGCTACCACTTCGGGTCGCTGAAGATGTTGTGTGAGACGGCCGCCGAACTCGCACTGGAACGGTATCTGGACGTTCAGCATGGGGCGATGAGCGCCCTGGCGCCCGAGTCGACGCTGATGGAACTGGCCGCGGCGTTCGCCCGGCCGATGGTGGATGCGCTGGCAGCGGGTGGGCACGCTCTGGCGGTCATGCGGACCGTGGCGCGGTTCGGGGCCGATCCGCCGGAGGGCTGGGATCGTCTGGACGGCAAGTTCGACGAGACCCGCGCAGACGCCCTGCGGGTGCTCAAGGTGCACCATCCCGGGTTCAAGGAGCAGGAGCTGATCTTTCGGATCCGGTGCGCGGCCGGCATGGTGAACTGGCTGGCACTGGCGCCTATCGGTGCCGAATTGGCAGGCAAGTCCACCAAACAGATCGAACGCCTGCTGTTGCCCGTTCTGGCCGGCGCGTTCCGGGGTGATCCGAGCGCCGGTTGATCTTCCCTGGCCGGGGAGGGCCGCGGACATTGCGCGCGGCAGTGCGGTACGTGCGACGAGTAAGGCAAGCGTTCGCTTGACTGGCTCTCGGCCACTTTGGGCGTGCCTAATGCACGGTTCATGTCCCTGCTGACGTCGAGGCGATGGTGCGCTCACGCGTACCACTGTGCGGACGGTGATGTCCTGGACGTCCCAGGGAGGGAGTCGACTCGTTCGCCGAAGACGGCGTGTTCGACGGCCGACAACAGCAGCTGCCTCGGTGGACGCCGGGTGCTGTTGTGGCCGGGATGTCCAAGGTCGCGACCCACCGTGCACCGGGGCGCCTTCACCAAGCCGTTCGAGTCGCCTGCCGGTCTGATCCAGCCGGCCGGGGCCTAGATCGACATCCCAACCGCCGACTTCTGATGCGTGCGTGACGGCAGGACCGGGTGTTCTGCTGCGATCCCGCGGTGAACGTCATGCTCGCGCGACTCGGCGTCGACCCGGACCGCGCGTCCGCGATCGCCGCGCGTCATTCGACAGACGAATCAATTCAAACGTTCGCTTGACATGTCCCCGGCCTCATCATAGCCTCTGATCAAGCAATCGTTTGATTTCTATCGAGGGAGCTCACGATGACCACCAAGGTCGAAGAGGTAGTACGCAAGGCGTACCACTATGCGGAGGGCGACGTCCTGGACGTCCAGGCGTTCGTCGACCTGTTCACCGAGGACGGCGTCTTCAGAGACATGGTCAACGGCCAGGAATACCGGGGGGAGCACCTGGGCGACGTCCTGACCTGGATGACCAAGTTCGCGCCCGACATCCACCGGGAGCTGCACAGGGTCACCGTCCTCGGGGACGTCGTCGCGATCGAGTTGTCGATCCAGGGCACCTTCACCCAGCCGTTCGAGTCGCCCGCCGGTCTGGTCCAGCCGACCGGCGCGAAGCTGGACATCCCGACCGGGGACTTCTGGTACGTGCGCGACGGCAAGATCTCGGAGTTCAACTGCTATGTCGGGGTGAGCGTCATGCTCGCGCAGCTGGGCATCAACCCGGACTTCGCCTCCGCAGTGGCCGCCACGCCCGCGACCGCATAGCAAGGCCGACCGACCAGGAGTGCGCGGCCGCAGGAGCGGCCGCGCACTCCTCATTCGCACCCTGATCAAGCTCGGGCCATGGAGGGGAGCTAAGGAAGCCGCGCTCTACAACGAGCGGCGCCTGCATACCTCGATCGGCTACCAGACTCCGACCGAGTCGCGCGTCGTTCGGCAACAGTGGATGTCAACGGCAGCGCAGGGCGAGGGTGTGAATTGACGTGACAACTCCACCGGGTTCGCTGGTGCGTGTCGCTCACCCTGCCATGGTCTGCGTGTTGGTGGTGATGAACTGCGCCTGGCCGGGCTTGACGGCTACCGGGTCCGGCACCGGCCCGATCGGCGTTGGCTGCTGTGCCGGCGTCTGCACGTTGAACTTGGCGATGAACGTCGCGCCCTTGATGAGGATCTTCTTGCCGTTCTTGGTCTGCACGGTCTTGTTGTTCGGCATCAACGTGACCTGCAGCGTCCCGATGCCGGGAATGACGAACGGAGGCGCGGTGTATGGCATCGGCGCCATGAGTGTCGGGGGCAGCTCGTCCCCCTCCAAGCACACCGGCTTCCCGCCGACCAGAACGCTCTGGCTGCTGCCCACCAGCGGGACCGGCGCCATCAGCTGCGGCACGATGGTCGGCGGCGCGATCGTCACCTGGATCATGTCCCCGGTCACGATGATGAAGTCGTCCGGCATCGGGCCTCCCTCGGTAGTCGGTGGGACCGTAGCCGGTCTCCGCGCCCGCAGGTAGGTCTGGAAGGGCAGTTTCGGGTGCCGCTCGACCGGGCCCCGACATAGCCGGAGCGCCCCAAAAGCGCGGCCAGATCTGTGGTCAAAAGGGTTCGTCTCCATCCCGTCACTCTGGCGGCGCTTGCGCAGTCGGGCGCCGGAATGGAGACGAACAGGAACGCGGTGCGCACATCTGCGTCATTGGCAATGCGCGCACCGGGCGGATCACGGCCCAGAAGAGACGGAGACGGCGCCTGATTTAGGCTGACAGCATGGCCCGCCAGTCAGCGGCCGGTTCTCAGCTCACCTGAGCTCAGCCTTGCAGAGCAGGGGCGACCTCCTTGACGAACAGCTCGATACCGGACTTGTCGTACGCGGCCTCGGCGAAATTGAGGATCGCGTACGTCATGCCCAGGGAGGCCAGTTCGGTCAGCCGCTCCACGAGCTGCTCCGGCGTGCCGGCCAGGGGATCGTTCGCGGCCATCTGGACGCGGCGCTCGAGTTGTTCTTCGGTCAGATACGGCTGGTAGTGGCTGCGGATCCAGGCCAGGCGGTCCTGCACGTCCTTCTCGGTAGCGCCGATCACCACGTTGTAGTTCGCGCTGCGCACGATGGCGTCGAAGTCGGTGCCGACCTCGCGGCAGTGCTCGGCGAGGATCTGGGACTTGCGGCGGAACCCGTCCGGGCTGCCGTCGAAGTTGGTGTAGGAGGCGTACTGCGCGGCCGTGCGCAGCGTCTTCTTCTCGCCACCGCCGGCGATCCACAGCGGGATACCGCCCTCCTGCAACGGCAGGGGACGGCAGATGGCGCCGTCGACCTGGTAGTGCTGCCCGTGCAGGGTCGCGACGCCCTCGGTCCACAGCTGGCGCATGATCTGCACGCCTTCGTCCAGCTGGGCCAGGCGCTCGCCCGCGGTGGGGAAGCCGTAGCCGTACGCGCGCCATTCGTGCTCGTACCAGCCGCCGCCGATGCCCATTTCGACCCGGCCGCCCGACACGATGTCGATCGTGGCCGCGACCTTGGCCAGATAGGCCGGATTGCGGTACCCCATGCAGGTGCACATCTGGCCGAGCCGGACCCGCTCGGTCGCCGCGGCGAACGCGGCCATCAGCGACCACGCCTCGTGCGTGGCCTCCTCGGTGGGCACCGGAACGGTATGGAAGTGATCAAATACCCATATTGATTCGAACGGGCCGTTCTCGGCGGTGCGGGCGACGCCGAGCATGGTGGACCAGTGGTCGGCCGGGTCGATCCCGGTCAGGTCCAGCCGCCAGCCTTGCGGTATGAAGAGTCCAAAACGCATGGCCCTCACGCTAGTGCGGAAGATCCTGTACTAGCCACTGCTCACGTGATCAACCCGAGAGCCAAGAGAACGGGTCGACTCCGCTTCCCTGGTCTCAGATTTCACCCGACGGGGTGATGCGTGCGGCCCGAGTCCTGCGGGGCAGGACTCGGGCCGCGTATGTCGGGGCGTTGATCAGCTGATCGGGACTGCGTTGCTTTGCTGGGCCAGGTCGTTGCGGCGAGCCTTGACCAGCAGGCCGACGACCACGGCTGCGGTGGCGAG
>NZ_DASZGI010000135.1:0-20563 GCF_035938995.1 Actinocrinis sp. | reverse complement strand
TACCGGACAGAGAAAGGCCGCGCCTCCCGGATGTTCCAGGAGCGCGGCGCCATCCGTCTGCGGTCAGGCGTTGGGACGCTTGCCGTGGTTTGCCTTCCTCTTCCTGCGGGCCCGCCTCTTGTTGCCGCCCTTTGCCATGGCATTTCTCCCTGGTCAGTGCGCCCTGCGGCGCGTCTGGATGTTCCGGGCGGTCGCTAGTCTAGGGTCATCGTCGAAGTGTGGCACCCTCGCACGCCGCCCGGCGGCGCCTGGGACCAGGCAGAAACTTTCTGGTTATGGCCGCCGTCCACCCATGCCTTGCTCACCGTGGGCGCGACAGTGGCCACGTGGGTGAGCACCTGCCGGCCGACGGGAGAGTCGGCCAGGCTGGCGGCGGACACGCCGAGCACGATCAGCAGGCCGAGCGCGTCCACGGCGATGTGTCGCTTGCGGCCCTTGATCCTCTTGTTCCCGTCGAACCCGACGCTGTCCGCCGCGGCGTTGCCCGAGGCCTTGACGCTCTGGGAGTCCACGGCCACCGCGCTGGGCTCCTGATCGCGTCCGCGGGCCCGACGCAGCCTGCGGCGCAGCAGGTCGTGGATCCGCTCGGTCGTGCCGTCGTCGCGCCAGGCGGCGAAGTACCCGTACACCGTCTTGAACGGCGGGAAGTCGTGCGGCAGGTACTCCCAGGCGCATCCCGTGCGGTTGACGTACAGGATCGCGTTCACGATCTCCCGAAGGTCGTGCACCGGCTGATTCGCGCTGACCTTGCGCTGCAGGCGCGGTGTACGCCACGCGGTCAGCTCCGGCTCGATCTGTGCCCACTCGGCGTCTGAAAGGTCACCGCGATACGGCTTGCGTCCGATCATCCGCCCGGCTCAGCACACCACCCGTGGCGAAGCAGCAAGTCGGGAACGCAATCAACCGATCGTGCGACAAGCACGCCAGCAATCGCCCCAAGATGCCCACTCAGACGCCTGGGTCAATACCGGCGGCGACACCTCGGAGATGCTGCCGAACTGCTGAATGGCGTTCGTGCGCCGTGCCGGCAGTCGGTAGCTGGATGTTGGAAGGCGGCGCGGCCACACCGACGTCACGTTTCATAAGGATGCTGGTTTCCGCGGTGCGGCTTATTTTGGCTCTGAGTTCGTCGGCATCCGGATGCTCGAGTTCATCCAGGATCGCGAGCGCCTGCGTCCACTGCCGTACGGCTTCTCCCGCATCTGCGGTCGTGAGGTGGGTGTCACCGAGCCGCACGAGGCTTCCTGCCTCGTAGTAGCGGTCGCCGAGCTGCCGGTAGAGCTCGACGGCGCGCCGGTAGCAGTCGGAGGCCTGGTCGTACTCGGCGAGGTGCTGGTGTGCGTGTCCCAGACTGTCCCACGTGTCGGCTTGGCCGTTGTGATTGTGCAGCTCTACTTGCAGGGCGAGAGCCTGACGGCAGTAAGTCAGCGCCTGTCGGTGGTCACCGAGCAGCGAGTGGAACCAGCCGACTGTGTTGAGGGCGTTCGCTGCTCCGGACGTGTCACCCTGCGCCTGGAGCAGTTCGAGCGTCCGCTGCGCGTGCGCCAGGGCTTCCTGGTGCAGTTGCAGCTGTTCGCACACCAACGCCAGATCGTGGCGCACTCGGGCCTCACCGACCTGGTGGTTGAGTGCGCGGAAGATCTCGAGCGAAGCGGTGAGGTGTTCGGCCGCACGCTCGAGCTTCTTGTGCCGCAAACAGGCGCGGGCCAGCACGCGGCGAGCGCAGGCCTCTGCGCGCGGGTCCGCGGTGCGCCGGGCGGATGCGAGCGCCGCTTCCCCGGCTGCCGCCATGTCATCCCAGTGCCCACCGCGATCCATGAAGGGCAGGATTGAGTGCACGAGTTGCCAGGCGTGCGTGTCGCAGCCGAGGTCGACTTCCTGAGCGATGTAGGCCGACAGGACGTGACGGTCGGCCGCGTACCACGCCAGCGCCTGGTCCGCATCCTTCAGCTCCGGCAGGGTGGCCGCGCCTTGCGGCTCGTCATACGCGAACAGCTCTGAACCGGGATTGAGTAGCCTGGCAGCACAGCGGGCGGTGTGCAGGTAGTGATCCATCGCGCGATGCACGGCCGCTAGCCGGTCGGCTTCGGTGTCGACCGAGGAGGCCTGTTCGGCTGCATACGCGCGAAGCAGGTCGTGGAAGGCGAACCGGTCGGGGCTCGGTTCGCACAGCAGGTGAGCGGCCGTCAGTTCGTCGAGCGTCGAGAGGGCCGAGTACTGGTCCAGCCCGGCGAGGCTGGCGGCGGCGGTCGCCGAGATGTCCGGGCCGCGATGCAGGCCGAGTAGGCGGAACATGCGCGCGGCGGTCGCGGACAGTTGGGCGTAAGAAGACAGAAATGCGGCGCGCAGGTTCGCGGCGTGGTGACCGGCGCGCAGATAGTCCAAGCGCCGGCGTGTGTCCTTGATCCGTGCGGCCAGGGCTGCCAGCGGCAGGCCGGGATGCGCGGCGGCACGAGCGGCGACGATGTTGAGCGCCAGCGGCAGCCGCGAGGACAGTTCGATCAGCTCCAGCATCGCCAGCTGTTCGGACGCGGCCGGCGGCACTCCCAGCCGCCGCTCCAGCAGTTCGCGCGACTCGTCGACGTTGAGCAGGTCGAGCCTGACCAGGTGGGCACCGTGGGCGGCCGTGAGGCCGGTCAGTTCGTTGCGGCTGGTGACAAGAACGGTGGACCGGCGGCTGGCGGGTAGCAGCGGCTGGACCTGTTCGGTGTCGCGGGCGTTGTCCAGCAGTATCAGCACGCGTTTGTTGGCCATCAGGCTGCGATAGAGCGCGGCCTGCCCCGGTAGATCCGCCGGAATGAGCGTGGCTGGGACGGCAAAGGCGTCGAGGAAACCCCGGATCGCCTGCGCGGCGGTGAGCGCGGTTCCCGAGGGTTCGAATCCGCGCAGGTTGACGTACAACTGGCCGTCGGGGAATGCGTCGGCAGCCTGGTGGCACCAGCGCAGCGCGAACGCCGTCTTTCCCACGCCCGCGGTTCCGGCGACGACGATGACGACGCCGGAGCCAGGGCATTGCGGCTCGCGGCGCTCGACGTCTGTCAGCAGCTCGAGTTCGGAGCGGCGCCCGACGAAGTACGGAAAGGCGGCCGGCAGCTGCCGAGGCACGATGCCCGTCCGCGTACGGGTGGCGCCGCGCTCGCCAGCGGCCGAGCCGTCCGCGCGCAGGATCTCGTCGTGGATCTTGCGCACCTCGGCTGCGGGCTCGATCCCCAGCTCGCGCACGAGGGTGCCGCGTAGCGTGCGGAACGCATCGAGCGCCTCGGTCTGCCGGCCTGAGCGGGAGAGCGCGAGCATCAGTTGCCCGACCGGCCGCTCGCGCAGCGGGTGCTCAGCGGTGAGCCGACGTAGATCGCCGATGAGGTCTTCGTGTCGGCTGAGTCGTAGGCCGGCCTCGATCTGTTCCTCCAGCGCGGCGACCCGCAACTCGGCCAGCCGCGTAAGAGCGCTGCCCCAATCACCGTGCAGTACCACGTCCTGTGCGGGCTCGCCGCGCCACAGCTCCAGCGCGGCGCGCAGCGCGAGCGCGGCCTCGGCGTCACGCCCTTCGGCCAGCGCGTCGCGCCCCGTCTCATACAGCCGCTCGAACTCGAGGAAGTCGACCTGAGCCGGCTCGACGTGCAGCAGATAGCCGCAGGTTTCCACGCTCAGCCGCTCGGCTTCGACGGCCAGCAGGCTCCGGATCCGCCAGACATAGGTCTGCACGAGGTTGCGCGCGCTGCGCGGCGGGTTCTCGCCCCACACCGCATCGATGAGCCGCGGTGTGGAAACCGTTTCGTTCGCCCGCAACAACAGGGCGGTCAGTACGGCCCGCTGCTTGGCGGCGGTAACCGGCACGGTGCGGCCGTGCACCTGGACGTGCAGCGAGCCGAGAATGCCGAACTTCACAGTCCGCCCTCCCCGTCGTACACACGCGCGCCGACCGTGGCGGCTACTTCGAACCCCCGTTCGGTCGCGGGCCTAGCGCACGGCTAGAGCAATGCTAGAGGACCGCCGGAGATATTGAAACAGACCGATGATTCGGGCGTGCTACGGCGCCGACCGCACTCGTGTGCCGACCGAGGAAAGGATGCTTGCCATGACCGGTGGAAGCCCGGATACGCCGGCTGCTGGGCCCAGTCGGCGGACGGCCACACGCAGACACCGGAAAGCAGTGGCTACACGTACATGGTCGATGGGACGCAGCTGGCCCGGGCCCGTGTGGTGCCTTGCACGTTCAGCGAGGGCGCTGCCGCGTGCACCGTCTGGTATTAAACGCCAGTGATTAATTATGTCATTGATATAGCGCAAGTGAGAAAATCTGAAGACGTGGACGTCCACCGCGTGCGGCGCCCTTCTCCGGCTCGACTACCCGAGGGGAAACATTCGCAATGCGTCGAGATCGCGCGATGTGCGCGAAGCCCGCAACCGCGCCCATCGGCCGCGAGGCACGCGGCGCCGGCCGACGAGCGAGCGCGCCCTAAGGTATGTCGCCGCCGGCGCAGCGTTCTCGCTCCTCGCCCTGCTCGGTGTCTCAACGGGCGCCGTCCCGGCGAACGCGACAGAATCGTCCGCGCGAAGCCCCCTGGCGTGAACTTTGATCTTTGCCGAGAACATGTTCTACCAGGGACTTGGTGTGTCTTCGACGCCGGGGCGGCCGAACTCAGACGACCCATCAAAAGCGCAGCGGTTAGCTACGGGGCGCAACCACCACATGCCGGGAATGGCTCATTGGCCCGAGACGGAGCCGCGGCGGACGGACGGTCCGTCCGTGCATCAGCGCGCAGCTCATGCGCGATTCAGGTGACGAGTTCCGCAATGGTGCAGAGCTTCGCGGTGGCGGCAGTCACGCCAATCGAACAAGTGTCCAGCGTAAACGTAGAGGCGGCGGCTCGTCGCGCAGCCCCTTTCGGTCAGGTGTGGAGTGTACGTGCAGCCTCGTGGTGTGACCCGAGTGGTGGTCGTGGAGTATTTTCCGCTGGTCCGGCGGGCGGTCGCGCAGACCTTGTCTGCGGATGAGCGTCTGGTCGTGGCGGGTATGGCCGAGAGCGCGTCGCACGGCGCCCGGCTCGCCGAGGACGTGCGCGCCCATATCGTCGTCACCGACGCGCACCTGCGGGCGCCCAACGAAGGGCTCGGACTCTGCCGTACGATCAAGAATCTGGCACACCAGCCGCGGGGCGTGGTGTACACCGGCGATCGCAGTGCTCAGGTCATCGCCGACTGCGTGGCGGTCGGCGTGGACAGCTTCGTGCACAAGTCCGTCGAGCCGGAGGACCTGGTCGAGGCGGTCTGGGCCACCCGGCTTGACCGGCGCAGCTGGGTGCTGGGCTACGAGGACGACGCGCCGCCCGAGGCGCTGCTGGCGGGGAATCTGACCGATCGGGAGCAGGAGGTCCTCGCGTTGCTGATGCAGCGGCTGACCAATGACGAGATCCGCGCCGAGCTGCAGCTGGCCCCGCAGACCGTGAAGAACCACGTCAGCAGCGTGCTGAGAAAGGTCGGCGTGCGAAGCCGGCGGGAACTTGTCACCCTGCCCGCGGGCATGCGTGACGCGCAGTGCATCGCGGCGCGGTGACCGGGGTGGCGCAGGACGGGCCGATCGGCGCCCGGCGCCTGGGACCTGTCGCGGTCTTGAGCCTGCAACGTGGCGAACGGCACAACGCGTTGTCGACGGCGATGCTGGAACAGCTTGACCGGCGGCTAAGCGAGTTCGCCGCCGACACGGGCGACGCGAGGCCCAAGGCGCTCGTGCTTGCCGCAAGCGGGCCTTCGTTCAGCAGCGGCGCGGACACCCGTGAGCCGTGCTGGAACGACGTGGCGGCGCGGCTGGAGCGGCGCGAGCTGTTCCGCCGCATCCTCGACCTGCTCGACTCCCTCCCCTTCCCGACGATCGCCGCAGTGCACGGATATGCGCTCGGCGGCGGTCTCGAGCTCGCCCTCGGCTGCGATCTCGTGGTCGCAGCCCCGGACGCCGTGTTCGGACTGCCGGAGCTGGACGCCGGCGCGGTTCCGGGCGGGGGCGCGGTGCACTCGCTGGCCCGCCGGGCCGGCCGCGGACTCGCGGCAGACCTCCTGCTGACCGGACGGCGGATCACCGGAGCCGACCTGTTCGCGGCGGGCGGGATCGACCGCCTGGCGCAGGATGCGGCGCCGGTGGAACGTGCGCTCGAGCTGGCTCGGGGGATCGCGGCCCGGCCCGGCGATCTGCTCGAACTCGCGGTCGGGCTGCTGCGCCGCACCACTCATCTCGACCGGCCGGACGCACTCGCGGCCGAGGAGGGGTACTGGTGGAGAGCGGCGGTTCGGGCCGATCGGACGCGGGCCGAGCCCGCAGCATGACCGCACGTCGGCGACGATCCGGGCTGGGTCGGATCCGATCTCCGCGGACGCGACGCAGTACCGCCGGTACCTGTCGGGCGGGGGAAACGGTACTCGGCGGTCCATGTGCCGGTCGTGAAGATCCCATAGCTTCGCACCGTGAGATTGATCGAATCCGCCCACGGACACCAGGCCCCCGAACCGATCGCGGTGACCGGCATCGGAGCGGTGCTGCCCGGCGGAGGCGGCGCGACCGGCTTCTGGCGGAATATCTCCGCGGGCGCGTCGCAGATCGGCAAGCTGACCCGGTTCGACCCGGACCGCGAGCGGCTGCCGGTGTTCGCCGCCGCCCAGATAGACGACTTCGACCACCGGCCGTACCTGCCCGAGCTCAAGCCCTCGCACGCGGCCAAGTACACCCGGGAGATCCTGATCGCCATGGCGGCGGCCGAGCAGGCACGGCAGGACGCCGCGCTGCTGCCGGGAGCGGTCGACCCGCGTCGTCTCAGTATCGTGATGTCCTCCTCCCGCGGGCCGCTCGACTGGTGGCGCACCGCTATGGAACCGGGCGCGCAGACCCCCTTCGCGGACAGCGGCGCGATGTTCCGCGGCCTCGCCGGCAGCCCGGCCAGCATGTCAGCCATCTACATAGGCGCGCAGGGCCTGGTCACCACGATCAGCAACGCCTGCGTCGGCGGCCACCACGCGATCGGCCTCGCGCTGCGCGAGCTGCGCTGCGGCGCCAGCGACGCCGTGCTGGTCGGCGGCCACGAATTCCCCATCCTGGCGCAGGTCGCCCGGTGCTACCTCGCGCTCGGCGACGGGGTCATCTCCGGCGAGCGGGACGACCCGGCCCGCGCCGTGCGCCCGTACAGCAAGGACCGCGAGGGGTTCGCGCTGGGGGA
Source organism: Actinocrinis sp. (assembly GCF_035938995.1). Classification (GTDB taxonomy): domain Bacteria; phylum Actinomycetota; class Actinomycetes; order Streptomycetales; family Catenulisporaceae; genus DASZGI01. Next base: position 13,361 of record NZ_DASZGI010000135.1, on the reverse strand, counting down.
GGGTGCCGTGGTGCTCTGCCTCGAGCGCGAGTCGTCCGCATATGCCCGCGGCGCCCACGTCTACGCGAACATCCTGGCGCACCGCGCGCTCAACGAGGCCGACCATCCGACGACGATGGACATGACCGGGAGCCTCACCGCGGGTCTCATCCGCGACGTACTCGACGACGCCGGTCGTAAGCCGGACGAGGTCGGCTACGTCTGTGGCCACGGAACCGCGACCCGGTACAACGACCTGGCCGAGAGCCGCGCGCTGCGCGCCCTCTACCCGCAGCGCAGCGCGGACGCGTTGCCACCGCACGGCTCGAACAAGCCCATATACGGACACACGTTCGGTATGGCGGGCATCATCAACGCCGCCGCGACTTCGCTGATGCTGCACCACCAGACACTCGCGCCGACGGCGAACCTGGTCGAGCCCGACCCCGAGTGCGACCACGACCATGTGGCCGAGGGCGCGCGAAAGGCGCAGTTCGACCTCGCGGTCTCGATGTCGTTCGCCTTCGGCAGCCAGACCTCGGTGCTGGCCCTCGAGGCGGCGCGATGACCGCGCCATACCGTGAGTTCGAGCGGCCGTACCTCGCGGACGATGTGGACGACCTGGTACGCCGCTTCGTCCGCCCCGACATGCACCTGCATTTCGCCGCGACCCTCTCCAGGCCCAATGCGCTGATATACGCGGTGGCCCGGGTGTTGCGCGGACAAGGCGGGCTGACCGCGAGCACCACCGCCGTCCACTCCAGCGCGCACGCGCTCGCGCTTTCCGGCGCCGTGCGGCACATGGAGGCCTGCTTCTTCGGCGACACCTACCCGTCGCCGCGCCCGAACCGGATCTACCGGGACCTGGTCGCGGGCAGGCCGTTCACCGTTCAGCCCTGGTCGCTGCTCAGCTACACGCAACGGCTGGTCGCGGGTGCGACAGGTGCGCCGTACGCGGTCACCGCATCGCTGGCGGGGAGCGACCTGGCCCGGGGCAAGGAATTAGACCTCTGGTTTGTGCCCGACCCTGCGGCGCCCGGCGAGCACGTCGCCCTCGTGCGCCCGATGCGCCCGGATCTGACGCTCGTCCACGGAGTCTGCGCCGACCGGCGGGGCAACGTCGTGCTCTGCGCACCGCTCGGCGAGGGCCCGTGGGCGGCTTATGCGGCGACCGGCGGCGTGCTCGCGTCGGTCGAGCGGATCGTGCCCGACGAGGTCGTCGATGCGCAGCCGGACCGGGTCGTGATCCCGGGGCAGCGGGTGATCGGCCTGGCCGAGGCGGAACTCGGCGCGCACCCGCAGTCGCTGCGGACCGAAGGCGTGGGTGGGGTGACCGGATACCGCGACGACTACGATTTCATGACCGACATCGTCCGCAGCTGCGCGGACATGGACACGGCCGACGAGTGGTTCCGCGACTGGGTGACCGAACCGGGCGGGCACGGAGGCTACCTCGAGGCCTTGGGACGCGAGCGGATCGAGGCGTTGGCGCTCGGCCGGCCGGGCCGGGCAGGCGCAGTCGATCAAGCTGCTGAGACACTCGTTCAGGGGCCGGCGACCGAGCAGGAGCGGCTGCTCGTGCTGGCCGCCCGGGCGATCACCGCGCAGGTGGAGGTCGGCGGCTACGACACGCTGCTGGCCGGAATCGGCTCCTCGCACATGGCCGCCTGGCTGGCCGCGGCCGTCCTGCGCGAGCGCGGCCGCCCGGTGCGCGTCGCGGCGGAGCTCGGCTTCTACGGCATGGACCCCGAACCCGGCGACGTCTTCCTGTTCAGCCAGGCGCACGCCGCGCGCTCGGAACAACTGAGCAGCATCCTCGAGATCCTCGGCGCCCAGGTGGCCGGCAACCCCCGCTGCCTCGGAATCCTCGCCGCCGCCGAGGTGGACGAGGAGGGGAACCTGAACACCAGCGTGCTGCCGGACGGGCGCTGGGTCACCGGCTCGGGCGGCGCCAACGACATCGCGTCCACCGCGGACTGCCTCGTCGTCGCGCCCGCCTCCTCGCGCCGCTACGTGCCGCGGGTCTCCTACGTCACGAGTCCGGGCGGCCGGGTGCGGGAGGTGGTCAGCCAGTTCGGGCGCTTCCACCGGTCCGGCCCCGGCGAGCCGTTCCGGCTGCGCAGCTGGCTGCCGTCACAGGAGCCTGATTCCGCGGGCGACCCCGACGCCCTGATCGCCCGGCACACCGCGTGGGCGGTCAAGCCCGCCGACGACGCGGCCCCCGAACCCGACATCAGTTCCGCCGAACTGGCGCTGCTGCGCCGACTCGACCCGGAAGGGCACTACAGATGACCACCGAACAGATCGCCCCGGCCGCGATCGGCGGCCGCCTGGCCACCGCCGCGCCGTCCCGGCTGATCGGCATCGGCCACTACTTCCCCGGCGAGCCGGTGACCAACGCCTACTTCGAGCAGCAGCTGCCGTCGCTCGGCATCGACGACGACTGGATCCGCGAGCATACCGGGATCCGCTCCCGGCACTGGCCGGACACGGACGACGAGCGCGCGGTCGAGATGGGTGCGCGGGCGGTCGAGGCGGCGCTCAAGGACGCCGGGCTCGCTCCGCAGGACATCGACCTCGTGGTCGGCACCACCTCCACGACCCGGCCGCGCGCGAACCCGTCCTCGGCCACCAACCGCTACATGGACATCTCGCTGCCGCTGCAGAAGCAGGTCGGGCTGCACAACGCCTTCTGCTTCGACGTGGGCGCCGTCGCCTGCGCCGGCTTCCTCTACTCGAGCGTCGTGGCCTGCTCGCTCATGGCCACTCTCGGCGCCCGCAACGCGCTGGTGGTCTGCGCGGAGAACCCGAAGCCGATCCTGAACTTCGACTACCGCTACTCGGTGCTGTTCGGGGCGGGCGGCGCGGCGGCGGTATGGCAGCGCGGCACAGACGGGGGTAAGGACGGCGCCGGCGCCGGACCAGGGCTGCTCGACGCCGTCTTCAACTCGGACGGACGGTACTTCGACGCCTTCGACATCGACGACGACGACAAGATGATCATGAAGGGGAAGCAGGTCGGCGCCGTCGGGCCGACGATGCTCAGCGCCGCCGCGCGCGCCGTGCTCACCCGCAACGGGCTCACCAAGGACGACATCGACTGGTTCATCCCGCACCAGGGAAACCTGAACATGATCCGCCAGGTCTGCGCCGACCTCGAACTGCCCGAGGAGCGCGTGCTGGTCAACATCGGGCACCGGGGGAACACCTCGAGCGTCAGCATCCCCAGCTGCCTGTCCGAGCAGGTCGCCGCCGGCACTGTGAAACCGGGCGACCTGCTGCTCTCGATCGGCATCGGCCGCGGGTTCAACTCCGGCGCCGTGCTGTTCCGGTACCGGTGAGACAGGGATCTGCGATGAACGTCGGGAATGCCGGCGCGCCGGGCGCCGGCGGCGTCTGGGCCGGGGCGGGTCTCGGCTTCACCGGCTTCGGCCACTACTACCCGCGCGACCTCGTGTTCAACGCGGAGCTCGCGGGCGCCGCCGACGCCGAGGGCAACGCCGTCGACCGGGCCGTGATCGGTTCGATCGAAGTGCGCAGCAGGCACGTGGCCGCCGACGACGAGACGATCGACTTCATGGCCGCGCGGGCCGCGACCGCGGCGCTCGGGCGGGCCGGCCGCGAACCCGGCGAGGTCGACCTGCTCGTCCTGGGCAACTGGTCCGAGCGCCAGCTCGTCCCGGAACTGGCCCCTCAGGTGGCGTTGCGGCTCGGCGCGACCCGGGCGCTCGCCTTCGACGTCTGCGGCGCCTGCACCGGATTCGTGCACGGCGTGCAGACCGCCGCCGCGCTGCTCGCCGCGCACCCGTCATGGCGAGTGGCCGTCGTCGCGTGCTCCGAGTACTTCTCCCGCCGCGTGCGCCCCGGCAGCAAGGGAACGTTGGTAGTGGGGGACGCGGCGGGCGCCGCCGTACTGGAGAAGCGCGGGCCCGATGCCGGCCGTGGCCTGATCGACTCGCTGCTCTACAGCGCGGGCGAGTCGGCGGAGGCGGTCACCGTGCGGCCGCCGCAGGGCTGGATCAAGAGCAAGCCCGAGCTGGTCGAGCTCGGCATCGCGTCCAACACCGCCGTCGCGGCTCAGCTGCTCGAGCGCAACGACCTGAAGATCGATCAGATCGACTGGTTCGTCCCGCACCCAGGCACCGGCCCGATCCACGCCGCCGTGCGCGAACGGCTCGGCATCGTCCCCGAGCGGTTCATCACCACCTTCGAGACCCGGGCGAACACTGGCAGCGCCTCGATTCCGACCGCCGTGTCCGAGTATCTGGAGAAAGGTGTGTTCGACCGTGGAGACCTATGCCTCACTCCGGCCGTCGGGTCCGGCTGGTTCTACGGCGGCCTGCTCTTCGAGCTCTGAGACATCATGGTTTTGAACGCAGCGACTTCGGACACCGGGACGACGGCCGAACGCGGCCCGGCGCTGGTCTCCGGCGGTAGCCGGGGGCTCGGGCTGGTCATAGCCCGGCGCCTGGCTGGGGCGGGCTGGGACGTCGTCATCGCCGCGCGCGACGAGAGGGCGCTGGACGCCGCCGCCGAGGACGCCGCGGCCGAGGGGCTGAAGCTGCACCCGCTGCGCGCCGACGTGACCAGTGAGACGTCTGTCGCCGAGTTGTTCGAACGGCTGGCCGGCCGCGGTCCGCTGCGCCTGTGCGTCAACAACGCCGGCCGTAACTACAACCACCAGCTCGTACGCATCGCCGACTCCGAACGCTCCGAGCTTCGCCCGCACCCTGTCGATGCCTGGGAGCGCACCATCGGGCTCTGCCTCACCGGTGTCTTCCTGGTCGGCCGGCACGCCGCGGCCGTCATGCTCGCCGCCGGGACGCCGGGTGTCATCGTGAACATCTCCTCGACGGTGCGGCACGGCTCCTACGGCCAGTCGGCCTACGCCGCCGCGAAGGCGGGGGTGGAGTCGCTGACCCGCACGTGGGCCGTCGAGCTGGGGGAACACGGCATTCGCGTGGTCGCGGTCGCGCCCGGCGTGCTCGACGGCGCGGCACTTCGCGAACGCAGCGCCGCGAATCCGCGGCACGCCGCCTACATGGAGCGCCTGCGCCGCCAGGTCCCGCTCCAGCGCTGGTGCGACGAGCACGACGTGGCGGACGCCGTGGCCTTCGCGGCAGACAACCCCTCCCTCACCGGAACAGTATTGGAGGTCGACGGCGGTGGACTACCCAAGCGCGTCTACGACTGATCGGGCCGAGCCGCAGCGGCCCCCAATCAGGAACACGGACGGCGGCGCAGCCGGGTTCGCAAGCGGGCTGCTGGCCGGGCGGACCGCGCTGGTGACCGGCGCGAGCAGCGGCATCGGCGCGCTGACCGCCCGCAGCCTCAGCGCCGCCGGGGCGCGCACGATCCTGCTGGCCCGGGACGAGCAGGCGCTGCGCACCGTCGCCAAGGAGATCGCCGAGGCGGGCGGCGAGGCCGCCGTCGCCCCGGCCGACCTGGCCGACGCCGCGGCGCTCGAACGCGCGGTACGCGGCGCCGAGGACGGCCTCGGGCCGGTGGACCTGCTGGTCCACGCCGCCGGATGGGCGCGCGGCCAGGTCTTCCTGTGCGAGCAGACCGAGGAGCAGTGGACCGGCACGATCGACGTGAACCTCAACGGAGCGTTCCGGATCTGCCGGCTCGTCGTGCCCGGCATGATGGAGCGCGGGTCCGGCGGGATCGTCCTGGTCACTTCGATCGCGGGCAGCCGCGGCCTGCCGTCGAACACCGCCTACTGCGCCGCGAAGTTCGGCCTGCATGGGCTGATGCTCGCCCTGGCTGCCGAACTCGGACCGTTCGGGGTCCGGGTCAACGCGGTGGCCCCCGGCCTGACCCGCGCCCCCGGCACCACGGACCCGGCGCGATACGCCGACGAGTTCATGGCCAGCCTGGCCCGCCACCACGGTCCCGCGGACCTTGACTGGTCCCGCTACCTCACCCGGGCAGTGCGCGGCACGGCCCTGCGCCGCCTGGTGGAACCGGACGAGGTCAGCAACGCGGTGCTCTACCTGTTGTCGAGCCTATCCGGCGGAGTCACCGGCCAGGTCCTCGGCGTCGACGCGGGTGTGCTGTGAGCGCCGGGGGAGCGGTGCCGGGCGGCGCCCGGGACGCGCTGGTGACCGGGATGGGCTTCTGCCTGCCCGGAGGTGTGACAGGGCCCGTATCCACCGCGGACGACCTGTGGGACGTCGTCTCGCGCGGGCGCTCGATGCTCGACCACGACGGGTTCTTCCACGGCCTGGTCGACCTGCCCGAGCCGCGGTTCGCCGAGAAGCTGCCGGAGATCCCCGAGCGCCACACCCGCCACTACGCCCCCGTGCACCGATACGGCCTGCTTTCGCTGGTCGAGGCCTGCGCCGACGCGAAGCTCGACTTCCGGGCCGGCGACCTCGCGGACGCCGCCGTGCTCACCGCGCGCGCCGGGGTGGACAGCAACTTCGACAGCTACCTCGCCTGGTATCAGGCCGCCCCGGAGAAGATCACCCCGCAGGAGGCCAAGGCGCTGTTCGTCCGCCTGGTGATCGCCGGCACCTCCAACGACGTGGTGAGCGTTCAAGCGGCGCTCACCCGCAGCACCGGACCGAGCTACACGGTCACCTGCGGCTGCGCCTCGTCCGCCGTGTTGCTGGGAGTCGCGCGTCGGCTCATCGAGAGCGGTGAGGTGGACGTCGCGGTGGTCACCGGCGTGGACGCGTTCGATACCGAGCGGATGCGGCACGCGGACCGGCTGCGGCTGGTCGCCGAGCAGACCGGGATCTCGGCGACCCACAACAGCGCGCCCCCGACGGCGCCGCGCTTCGACCACCCGATGCGTCCGTACGACCGCCGCTCGGACTGTGTGAACTTCGGCGACGGCTCGGTCACGTTGATCCTGGAGAGCCGCGAGCGCGCGGACCGGCGCGGGGCGCGGCCGTACGGCAGGCTGCTCGCGCAGGCGACCACCCGCGGCGGCCTGCCGAGCGCCGTGTCCATCGACGAGAGCGGCTCCGCGCTGTCCGCTGCGGTGCGCGCGTGTGTCGCCGACCACGTCGACCTCGACCAGATACCTTATATCAATGGTGGAGCTGAGGGGGATCCGCTGTTCACGCTGATCGAGGCGAACGCGGTGCGCGACCTCTACGGCGCCTGCGCGCACGATGTGCTGGTCAGCTCGCAGGAGGCCTGCTTCGGGCACAGCGGCGCGCCGCTGGGCAACCTCGGCGTCGCGGCCACCCTGCTCATGATGGACCGCGGCGCCGTGTGCCCCACCGCGAACTGCGAGCAACCCGACGAGGTGTGCGGCTTCGACCCGGTGCCGGGCACCGAGACCCGCCCGCTCGCGTTCGACCATGCGCTCAGTTTCAACTACCAGATCGGCGGCGTGACCAGCGCGATCCTGGTGGAGGGCTCGCATGTCTGCTGAGCTGACGGATCCGGCGCGCGATGTGCAATCCAACACCGTGCGATCCAACGCTGCGCGGTCCACCAGCGCGCGGTCGACGCGCGTCCGGCTGGCCGGCGCCGGAGTGATCCTCCCCGGACCCGACGGCGTGTGCGCTGATCTGAAGACGTTCTGGGAGATCGTGCACGGCGGCCTGTGCTGCCTTTCGCCGTATGAGTACCCTGGCTCGCCGCTGCGGATCGCCGGCCTGGTGCACGGCTGGGACCCGGCCCGCGAGCTGGAGGTGGGCGAGAAGTTCGCGTCCCGCACCGCGCGCGCGTCGCTCCTCGCGCTCGGCGCGGTGCGCGCGGCCCTGGCGGATGCGGGACTCGCCCCCGAAGACCTCGACGACGGACGCACCGTGCTGGTGTCCGCCTCGCTGCAGTTCGCGTTCGCGGAGACGGGGCGCTACTTCGACAAGCTCGCCGCGGGCGGCCCGGCTGCCCTGGGCATGGATTACTGGATGACCGGCACACCGCCGGCCGTCCTCGGCAGCGTCGCGACGACCCTGGGCATCAAGTGCCCTACGCTGAACATCGCAGGCTCCTGCAATGTCCCGCTGCGCGCCGTCGAGGTCGTGCTCGGCATGTTCCGCTCCGGGGACGCCGACCGCGCGGTGATCGTCGGCGTGGACACGGCAGTAGACCCGGTCTACGTCTCCAGCGCCACATACACCAGTCGGCAGGGATACCGTGCTTCATCGCTGTCCGCGGATCCCGCCTCGATCCGGCCGCACGATGAACTGCTCGACGGCAACGCGACCGGAGAGGGCGCCGTCGCAGTGATTCTGGAAAACGCGGTTCTGGAGAACCCTGAGGCACGCGGGGCGGGGGAAGGAGCCGCGGGAACCGAATGGCGGATACACACCCGGACCTCTCGCAGCAACGGACCGAGCGTCGTGGCCACCGGACCGCCAGACCGAGTGGCCGACGACATCGTGTCGGTGCTCGCCGCGGCAGACCGCTCGCCGGACCGGATCGCGTTCGTTGACGACTACGCCGACGGCAACCGCTTCGTGGAAGACCACTTCTGTGCCGTGGTCGCCCGCGTGCGCGAGACGCTCGACTATGCCGGACCGCTCACGGTCACCAACCAGGAGGCCGCGTTCGGACACGTCGCCGGAATCGGGGGCTTGGTCCGCCTGCTCGGAACGCTGATGATGCTCGAGCGCGGAAGCGTCGGTCCCGTGGTCAACTGTCGAGAGCCTTACCGCGCGTTGGCCGCCGACTCCGTGGTCGGTGCGCCTCAGGCCACTGGCGGGGACGCGGCGCTTGTCGTGGCCGCCGGCGCCGGCGGCGACGCGACGACCCTACTCGTGGAACGCCTCACCGGGGGGCTCGATGCCTGATACGGCTCTATCGGACGAGACACGGTTCGACGCGTCAGCGAGCGATGCCCGCCCGCCCGTCACCGCGCTCGTGCTGGCGAACGATCCGACCGCTGACGCCGCGGTGCGCGCGGCCCTGACCGAGAGCGGCGCCGAACCGGTCGCAGGCCTTCCAGCCTCCGATGATCGGACGCCACACGTCTGTTGCGTCGCATTGGTGCGCAACGACGTCTTCGGCGCAGGAGACCCGTTCCAGCGGCTGCCGCGCGAGCACGTCCTCGATGTCGCCCGAGCCATGGCCCGCCGTGGAAAGGGCCGCATGGTGCTCGTCACGGACAGCGGCCCGCAGGTGCACACGGGCGGATCGGCTGAGCGCGCGGCCGCCCGGGCCGCGGATCTGGCGTGGTGGCGGCACCTGGCCGCGTCCGCCGCGGCCGACGGAGTGATGGTCAACACCGCAGCCTTCGGATACGCGCCCTTCCTTGGCCACGCCCTGCCCGCCGGGGTGGAGGCCGAACTGTTGCGCCACCTCGTCATCCGACGCCCCGCCGAGCCGGCCGACCTGGCCGGTGCGCTCGGCCTGCTGACCTCGCCGGGGCCGTCTTACCTGGTCGGCGAAACTATCGCGCTCGACGGCGGCATGGACCTGGACTTCATTCCGACGCCACGGTCCGGCCGGGCGGACTCGGTCCGCACCTCGGCCGAAACACAGCTCGCCGCCGCCCTTCCCGCCGGACCGACGGAACCCGATCGCCCCGTCACCCTCGTCGTGGGCGCGAGCAGCGGCATCGGCCTAGCCAGCGCATTGCACCTCGCGTCCCAGGGCTCGGATATTGTGCTGGCCGCCCGCCGGAGCGCCGCGCTCGAGGACGTCGCCGCGCTGATCGCGAAGCTCGGCCGCCGGGCCTGGGTCCTGCCCTGCGACGCCGCCGACGCCGGCGCGGTCGCCGCGCTCGCCGACCAGGCGTGGCAGGCCGCTGGCCGGGTGGACCGCCTGCTCTACGCCGCGGGGCACCTCGAATTCGACTCCGTGTGCACCGGGACGGACGCGTGGGATCAGACGTTCGCGGTGAACCTCGGCGGTTACAGCACCCTGAGTGCCGCACTGGTACGCCGCTGGATCGGCGCCGCGATACCCGGGGCGATCGCAGCAGTCGCCTCGGTAGGCAGCACGTCGGTACCAGTGACACAGGTTGAGGCATACGGGGCGAGCAAGGCTGCGATGGTGCAGTACTCGCGCTGCCTCGCCGCGAGCACCGCGCGCCACGGGATCCGGGTGAACTGCGTATGCCCCGGCATCATCGAGACCCCGATGGGCGAGGCCGCCGGACCGGAGTTCCGCAACGGTTGGCTCAGCCGCATCCCCGCGGGCCGGGTCGGCCAGCCGGCCGAGGTCGCGGCGGTCCTGGGCTACCTGCTCAGCCCGGCGGGGGCCTACGTCACCGGGGCGCGACTGCGGGTGGACGGCGGCTACGGCCTCGGCGGCCTGCCCCCACTCGCTGCACGCGGCAGTTCCCTGATGGAGGGCGAAGGCGAAGCGGTGCTCGCCGGCCGGCTTGGCGGGGTCCGGTGACCGCGCGGCCGCTGGCCGGGCGTACCGCGCTGGTCGCGGGCGGCTCGTCCGGCATCGGGGCGGCGACCGCGGTGGCGCTCGCCCGCGAAGGAGCCGACGTCGCCATCGCCGCCCGCCGCGCCGTTGAACTAACCGAGGTCGCCGACGCTGTCCGTGCACACGGTGCCCGGGCGCTGACCGTCCTCGCCGATTTCGCCGCCGATGACGGGGTGGCGTCCTGCGTGGAGACGGTCCGGGACCGGCTCGGGCCAATCGACCTGCTGATCTACAGCGCGGCCGCCGTCCGGCTCGGCGCTGTGCACGAGACCGCGTTGCGGCACTGGGACCTGATGCTCCGGCTCAACCTGACCGCGCCGTTCCTGCTGGTGCGCGAGTTGATGCCGTCGATGCTCGAGCGCGGCCACGGCTGGATGGTCATGATCGGCTCCGCCGCAGGCCTCGAAGCCGTCCCCGGCACCGGCGGATACGGCGTGACCAAGGCGGCCCTGCACCAGCTGACCGAGCTGGTCGCCGAGGAGGGGCGAGACCACGGGGTGCGCGCGGCGGCGATCTGCCCCGGCTGGGTGCGTACCGGGCTGGCGGCCGACCCCGCGTCGCAGGGCGTGCCGGAGACAGACGTGCTGACGGCCGAGGACGTCGCGGACACGGTGGCGTGGCTCGTCACCAGGCCCGCCCGGATGAATGTCGGACCCCTGATCCCGGTGGCGCCGGTGGCTTCCCGGGCCGATGCGAATCGCGGCCTGACCCGTTACGCATTCGCGGCGGCGGTTCCCAGCGCGGCAGCGAGCGGACAGCGGTGACGCCGATGGCGGAGACGAAGGGAGCACGGATGCCCGGAAGGTGCACCCTGATCGAGCATGATGCGGACGTGCCGATGCGCGATGGCGTGATCCTTCGTGCGGATATGTGGCGCCCGGACGACGAGGTGCCGCATCCGACGATCGTGTTCCGGACTCCCTACGGCAAGGCCGGCTGCCTGCGTTTGGATACCCTGTCCCCGGCCGACTGCGCGGCTGCCGGCAACGCCGCCGTGGTTCAGGACGTGCGCGGTCGGTTTTCCTCCGTGGGGGAGTGGCGGCCGCTGCATTGGGACCACGAGGGTCTCGACACCGTTGAATGGACGGCCGCGCAGGCTTGGTGCGATGGCAACGTGGGTATCGCCGGGACCTCCTACCTCACCTGGGACCGCGAGGCAGCCGGGCTCCGGCTGCGCATGGGAGAGCTGAGATGAACGGTTCCGGCTGGGTCAGGCCCGGCTTCGCCGCGTTCGCCGATGAACTCGGCGATGCGGGCATCCTGCGCGCGAGTCTTTCGGACGGTGTCGCCACGCTCACCCTCAATCGGCCCGAGCGGCGCAATAGCCTTACTCGCGAAATGGCGCACGGCCTGCTTCGCGGGCTCGTGGTCGCGGGCGACGACGCTCAGGTCAGGGTCATCGTCCTGCGTGGTGCGGACGGCACGTTCTGCGCGGGCGACGACGTGCTGGCCGTGGACCGCTGGCGTGAGGGCGACCGCGACGCCGCGCCCTTCGACCCGGTCACTTCGGACGCGTACTACCTGCGCATCTGCGAGGTGATTCTAGGTGCCCCGAAGCCCGTGGTCGCAGCGGTCGAAGGCGCGGCCGCAGGGGCGGGCGCAGAGATCGTGTGCGCAGCCGACTACCGGCTCCTGTCGACCTCGGCCCGGATCGGCAGCTGTCTGGTCGGGGTGGGCCACGTCGGCAACGTGGTGCTGATGTCCCGGCTGATCGGGCCTGGACGGGCCACAGAGATCTACCTCACCGGCCGCTTGGTGCCCGCGGCGGAGGCGCTCGCGATCGGACTGGCCGACAAAGTCGTGCAACCGGAGGACTTCGACAAGGAACTGGCCCGCCTGGCCGAGGGTTTCGGCCAGGCGCCGACCCGCGCGATCGGGCTGTTCAAGGAGCTGCGCGAGCGGACCTGGGGGCAGCCCGCCACGACCGGCCTGCGCCTCCAGGACGCCTACCACCTGCGCACGCATGCCGAGGTCCGGGACAGCGGCGAAGGGCTGCGCGCGTTCACGGAACGCCGTCCGCCGAGCTTCACCGGCCACTGATGAACAGCGTGTCTCCCTTGAACACTGTGCCCCCGTCGAATCCGCCGATCATCGACGTGTGTTCACTCGTTTACGACGACGAAGGCTGGCGCGCCTATCTCGACAGACTCGCCCACTACGCGCCGCAGTATCTGAGTGTGTTCGCCAGGTCCTTCGCCACGTACTTCGGCGCGGACCACGCGCTCTACACCGCAAGACTCCACAATGCCGGACCCGCTGAGGCGATCGACATCTTGCTGCCCCCGGATCGCAAGCCGTTCGAGGTTGACGCGTATCTCGCCGAGCGCACCGATCAGGGTGTCGTGGCCGAGGTCATCATGGGTGGCCCGGCCCGGTTGCGGGACGGCGAGACCGTGAACGACCGCGTGGCGCACATCGCCGCCCGCGCCGCGGACCGGCTGCACCCGTGGGCCGGGATAACGCTGCGCGACGGTCCGGACTCCGCGGTGCGCGAACTGCGCCGCTGCCTCGACCTAGGTATGACGGGCTTCAACATTATCCCCTTCCTCGACGGCGTCGATCCGACCGAGGAGCGATTCGCCCCGGTCTTCCGCCTGGCCGACGAGGCGCGGCTGCCACTCTGGCTGCACACCGGCCACCACTTCGCCTCCGCCGTGCCCGCCGACATCTCCGGCGGGCGCCAAGTGGACCACCTGGCCGCGCGCTACCCGGGGATGACGGTGGTCGCCGGCCACGCCGGGTGGCCCTCGGTCCTGGACATGCTCGCGGTCGCGACCCGGCACGAGAACGTCCTGCTCGAGATCTCCTCCCACCGACCCAAGCACATCAAGCGGCCCGGATCCGGCTGGGAGCCGCTGCTGTACTACGGACGCGGCCCGAGCCGCCGAAAGATCATGTTCGGCACCTCGACCTGGGTGAACCCGGTCCCCTGCGCGACGCTCGTCGCCGAGGTCCGCGCACTGGACCTCGGCGACGATGGAGGCGTCGCAGAGGACTGGCTCCGCGGGAACGCGGCCCGCCTTCTCGGGCTCGCAGAC
>NZ_DASZGI010000134.1:0-4987 GCF_035938995.1 Actinocrinis sp. | reverse complement strand
GGGTGCACTGTGGCGTAGTGGTGATCCCGTAGCTCGTTGCAAAGGATGCATTGCGCTGCATCGCTCGCACCACCCCTGTCGCCCTCACGTAGGCGTTTGCCGCAGAGACACTCGGCGTCGTGCGGCGCTTCAAGAGCTTGGTCGAAGGCCGGATAGCAGAGCGTGCAGACAATATGCCGGAGGTGGTCGCCGCCGCCCCCGTCGGCAGTGTCGACGGGGGCGGGTCTAGTAGTCGGCGCCGTTTCGTCACGACGGACCGCGGGCGGGGTCACCAGCGACGGTACCAGCGCGCCCGACGGCCGCCGGACAGCTCGCCGCCGGAGAAGCCGAAGCCTACGAGCCACGCCACGAAGACGACCACTGCGATGATCCACAGCGCGTGCACGGCGAATCCCAGGCCGCCCAGAAGCAGGGCAAGCAGCAAAACGAGCAGAATGACACCCATGGTGGAGCTCCTTTCGATTTTCCCCTCAGCCCGGGCGATACGCTCGCGGGCCTCTACTCCCGACTAACCCGAAATCGCGACACCAAACAGCCGTGTGATTACTCGCGGGTTCGAGCGATTAAGTAGAAATTGAGTTCAGCCGCACCGCAGGAGCATGACGACGAGCACGATCACGAGGACGAGACTATGGTTCCAACACCGATATTCATGAGTCTCCTCACCGGCTGCCGGTTCGGCCGCGCTGTCTCGAAGCGCGACTCTTCCTTGTCCGTGCTCTGTACTGGTTGATGACGCGTCAAGAGGAATGCAGGATTCGGATCCAGGCACACGCGGACGTAGTTTTCGAGGACTGATTGCTCAACCGGGCGCCGAGGGGCGCAGGCAGTCCTTCGGCGAGCCCACGGTGACCGGGGTGACCCGTCCCATCAGCGGGGAAGAGGTCTGCGGAGACACGTGGGCGGCCAGACTCGACGAAACCGACCCGGACGCGCAGGGCGGTCCGGGCGCCGCGGACCCGGCGATCCTGCTCATGTTGTGCGACGGGCTGGGGCACGGCCCACTGGCGGCCGCGGCCGCCACCCGGGCCAAAGCAGCCTTCCGCCGGAGCACCCGGCCGGGATCTGAGCCTACGGGCGGCGCGCGGGAACATCGTGTGTGGTGGGGCCCCGGCCGCGACGGTCCGCGACGCGACGGACGCTTAACGAAGCCTTTGACGACGCCGAGTGCGCACCGGGCGGCCGGTCAGCGGTGATACGGGGACCAGGGACTGGTCCACCATGTGGTCGCCCACGTGGCGCACGACCTGATCGGGCTGGAGATGCTCGCGCACGACGCTCTCGGGCTGCTCGGCGGCGGGAAATGCGAGCGTATGGACCGCCGGGCGGGACGGCTCGACGATGGCCGGCAGGATCTGGGTGGTTTGGGGAGCGGGCGCGACGAGCGGCGGTCGGAGGTCCGGGTCGGCAGTGGTGATCGGATTGCCGAACACGTCCAGCATCGGCTCGCCGATCGGCTCGACGACCGCGGCCACGTCGGCGGTGGTCTGCGAGAACAGCGGGCTGTCGGCGATCAGGAAACGCAGCAGCAGGTCGGCGATCCCGGCGATCATGACGATCAGTCCGGTCATGTGGATGTCGAGCGCCTTGGGGGACGCCTGGATGCCGAACGCCAGCGCTCCACCCGCGGCGATGACGGCGAGGGCCCCCACGAAACTAGTGCGTCGCACGATCAGAACCCCCCGTCCTCGCCGTCAGGGTCGCCGTATGGCGGTTCGCCAGGTCTGTCGTCGTATGGCCGTACTACGACGGCGCTGCCCTGCGCGACGGTGACCGCGGTCAGCTTGCGTTGCCGGGCGAGCGAAGTCAGCTGCATCACGAGCCCGACGACGCCGACCGCGATAAGAACCGCCCCGATAGCGCCGACGTTGAGACCAGGGGTGTGGACGTGCGTCGCGAAAGCCAGGATTGCGCCGAAGGCGATCACCGATACGTTCGCCCCGATAGACATGGGGTGTTCTCCTGTCTGGGTGGCCGGATTGCTCACCGGCTA
The DNA here is from genome assembly GCF_035938995.1 of Actinocrinis sp. Lineage (GTDB taxonomy): Bacteria > Actinomycetota > Actinomycetes > Streptomycetales > Catenulisporaceae > DASZGI01. The sequence goes on along the minus strand of NZ_DASZGI010000134.1, from coordinate 2,994 downwards.
GGCCATTCGTGTACCCCGAGGACCGTGACGCATGTATGGCTGCACAGTCCCGGTCCTCCGCGCCTGTGCTCAAATCGACTGCGGAGGGAGTTCGAGCAGGTCGGCAGCTCACGTGGCTCGGCTCGGTCAACGGTGCCCGTGCCACGCTGAGCCGCGTAGTCGTCCCCTCAGTCCGGGAAATTGGCGCGAGTCCGTTAAACGCAGTGCGGCTTTCACAGAGTTTGATATCGCGCCTCAATGCCGAACAGGCCGAGCAGATGGGGATCGGCTTGTCCGTCCGCTGGTATGAGCATCGGACTTCATGGCGGTCTAGTTACGCCGGGCGGCTGCCGCGCGGATCAATGGTCCTGGCATTGCCCGATGTCCGCTCTGCGCGGGGTGAGGCCGAGGCCTGGCGCGGCGGGATCGGGGCGGACCCTGGCCTGCGATCAGCGCACTGAACACGGCGCCGGAGTCCCACCGCAGCGCGCACATCCAGGCGCACTCCCCCGCGAGCCAAGCAGGATCCCGCGCCAACCGTCCGCGAGCAGCGCGTATTCGCGCAGCACGTGCAGCGGGAACTCCCGCGCCGAGTGAGCGTGGAACGGTGCCGATGCAGCGTGTCCCAACGGCGCGGTATGTGGGGATGCCAAACTGTGCTCCCGGTGGATCGGCGATGCGCGAGGACCGGATCCAAATGACCCGCCTGACCGTCCTGAAACACGCCGTAGACCGATTCAGCCCGGCGTGTTCCACACCAACAGCGCGAGCACGGCGATGCTGCCAACCAACCAAGACGCATAATCTCCCACGTGCCCGGAGTGCGTGCGCTCCACCGCGACCAGCAGCGTACGCACTCGTCCAGTTATCACCGACGCGGCTCCGGCCCGGGCCCGAACGCGGCGCGAAGGCCATAGCGTCATCGCGGCAATGCCCAGGGCCAACGCGGTGCCGAGAAGCCCGAGCATGATCGCGCCGGCATCCCATCCAGTGGCCGACGAGGCGGGTCGCGTGCCTGCCGACCCGGTGAACGCATAAGCGGCCCGGCCTAGCCCGCGACCTGGCCGTGCGCGGCGGAGCGACCGCCCTCGGCGCGACCCTGGCCTGGCAGACGGGGCGGATGACGGGACGTGATCGAGTGCGCGGCGGAATTTGCCACCGGTAGGTGATTCGTTCACTTCGGCGCTACTTGTGCCGGGAATCCCGGGTAGGCGGCACCCATGGCCACGAAGATGCAAGAGACCGAATGGAAGTACCAGGCACCCCCAGACACGGCCTTACCCGACCTGACGGGTCTGCCGCGCGTGGCGGCGCAGTCCGAGCCCGAGGAGCAGACCCTCGACGCCGTGTACCACGACACCGCCGGGCTCGACCTGGCGCACGCGGGCATCACGTTGCGTCAACGCTCCGGTGGCGAGGACGCCGGGTGGCATCTGAAGCTGCCGCAACGCCCGGGCGTGCGTACCGAGCTGCGGCTCCCAGCAGGGCGGGAGCTGCCCGCGGAGTTCCGTGAGCTGCTGACCGCCACCCGGCGCGGCCGACCGTTGCAGCCCGTCGCGCACATCACGACAAAAAGACGGCTAAGCAGGTTGCGGGACCAGGCCGGTGCCGACTTGGCCGAGGTCGTGGTCGACACGGTGACCGCCGAGACCTTCGGCGACACGACCACGCTCATACGCTGGGACGAGGTCGAGGTGGAGCTCGCCGACGGCGTCCCCGGTGCGCGGCGGCTGCTCAAAGCCGCGGACCAGCGGCTTCGTCGCGACGGCCTGCACCGCTCGCACTACACCAGTAAGTTGGAGCAGGCACTGGGCCGCAGGCTCACCCCGGCGGAAGCCGAGCCGCCCGCAGATCCACAGAGCGCGGGCGACGTGCTTCGCGCGTACCTCGCCGTTCACCTCGAAAAGCTGACCTCGGCAGACCTGCGTGTGCGTGGCGACGAGGCAGACGCGGTCCACGACATGCGCGTCACCGCCCGACGCCTGCGCAGCGCCCTGCAGGCGTTCCGGCCGCTGTTCCGCCGCGGCGATATCACCGGGTTGATCAATGAGCTGCGATGGTTGGGGGAAGTCCTCGGCCACGCCCGAGACGATGAAGTCCTGCGCGGACACCTGTCCGCGACGTTGAGCCAGGTGCCGGCGGAGCTGGTCCTCGGGCCTGTCCAGGCGCGGGTCACCGGCTTCTACGCCCCGCGAGAGGCCGCGTCACGCAAGCGACTGCTCAAGGCGCTCGGATCCGAACGGTATCTCGCCCTGCTCACGCGCCTCGACGCGCTTGTGGCGGACCCGCCGTTGACCGCCGACGCCGAGCGGCTGGCGGGCGAGGCGCTACCGCCCCTCGTCTGGCGATCGTTCCGTCGCGCGCGTCGCCGCATACGGCGGGCGACGGAAGTGGCACCCGGACCGCAGCGCGACCACGCACTGCACGAGGCCCGCAAAGCCGCCAAGCGGGCCCGCTACGCGGCCGAGGCAGTCGAGCCCGCCGTCGGGAAGAACGCGCGGCGGTCAGCGAAAGGACTCAAGAGGCTCCAATCCGCGCTCGGCGAGCACCAAGACACCGTGATCGCGCGCCAAGCCCTCACACAGCTGGCCGTCCGAGCGCACGCCGACCACGAGACCACGTTCACCTATGGCCTGGTCCACGGATACCAAGCCGCACAGGCCGCCCGCGCGCAACACGCCGCCCGCCGCGCCTGGAGGCGAGTGAATCGAAAGAAGCGCACTGCCTGGATGCAATGACGGCCGCGACGGCGACTCGCTGCCCGCAAATGCGTCCCAGCGACGACTTATAACGATGACCGACCTGCGACTCACCCTCACGACCGCCGCCGGGTAGGAACTCCTGGATCTTCGCCTTGACGCCATGGCGGACCATCCCGGCCCGGTCGGGGTTGCCGTGGATCACAGCCGCCGCGGCCGCCTCGGCTGCCTCGACCTGCTCAAGCATGGCGTGCGGCGGGATCGGTGGCACGGCTGGATCGGTGCGGAAGTCGAGCACGAACGGCCGGTCCGCCTC
>NZ_DASZGI010000133.1:0-18289 GCF_035938995.1 Actinocrinis sp. | reverse complement strand
CAGGTCGGCGAATATCGGGCTGATCAGGCCGAGAGTGGCATCCTGCCCCGCCGTGTAGGCGGTGACCAGGGTCTGGAGCGCCTGCGGGCTCATCAGCAGGTCGACCCCGCGCTTGGTTTCCATGCTCGCCCCGGCCAGGGTCAGGTCGGCGTACGGCGACATGACGAAGGCTGCGGCGGGCAGGGGCAGCCCGCGATCACGGGCGTTGACCAGGGTGGCGATGGCGAGCCCGCCGCCAGCGGACTCTCCCGCGAAGGCGATGTCCGACGGGGCTGTGCCGCCCAGCAGGAGGGCTTCGTAGGCTGCCAGAGCGTCGTCGACCGCTGCCGGATACGGGTGCTCGGGGGCGAGCCGATAGTCGACGGAGATGACCTTGGCGCTGGTGCGCCGGCCGACCTGCGAGGCCAGGCTGGCGGCGAGGGAGGCGTCCCCCATCACGTACACGCCGGCGTGGAAGTACAGGACGATATGGCGGGGTTCGATCCCGTCGACGGTGATCTCGGCGGTGGGGACGCCGCCCAGCGTGGCTGCGGTCACGGTCACGTCGGCGGGCAGCGGCTGCGCCGAGAGCAGATCCCGCAGCATCTGCCGCTGCCCGTTGAGGTCGATGTCGGCGGGGTAGTTCGACGTTGACTGCCGCAGGATCGCTTCGAGCTTCTCTCGCTGTTCGGCGCTCACGCAGGATCTCCCTTCGGTTGGGCGATCTTGGCGTCGGCAGCGATGTGCGTATCTGGATGTTGATGATGTGGCTGCTTGCATGTTCCAGGCCGTCGCTCGATCTCGTAGCGGTCCGCCTGGGTGTATCTGACTCGTTCGACATGGCGGCGCAGCGCGGCGTTCTCGCGGCGTTGGTCGAGGCTGGGGTCGGTCGAGGTCATTTGGTTCGGGCGCGCAGGTGTACCCGTTCGCCTTGCTGCCCGAAGATGATCAGCAGTTCGAGGGGCTGGTGGCCGCTGTTCGCTAGGGCGTGGGGCACTTTGGTGTCGAACTCGGCGGCTTCGCCAGTGCGCAGATGGAAGTCCTTGTCGCCCAGGGCGAGCCGTAGGGTTCCGTTGAGGACGTAGAGCCATTCATGGCCCTCGTGGACACGTTGGTCGAGGTGTTCGGGGAGGGTTTGGGGGACGGGCAGTATCTGTTTGAACGCGCTGAGGCTGCCTGGGGTTCGGGACAGCGGAATCCAGGTCGCGCCGTCGCGGTGTACCGGGCACGGGTGGATGCGGGGGTCGCCGGTGGCCGGGGCGCCGACCAGTTCGTCGAGTGGGACGTGGTAGGCCCGGGCGAGCGGGAGCAGGACCTCGAGTGTCGGGCGGCGCTGGCCGGACTCGATGCGCGAGAGGGTGCTGATCGACAGGCCGGTCAGAGCGGCGACCTGCTCTAGCGTCGCGCCGTGCTGGCGGCGTAAGGTGCGCAGCCGGGGCCCGACGGCGCCCAGGACGGCTTCGAAATCGTCTGGCATCCTCCGATTTTGCGCTTTCCGCAAAGAAGTTTCCACTCTTGGGTGGCCCGCCGCACAGTGGGCGCATGACAAATCTGACCTCGACCGGCCCCGGGACCTCCCGCGACACGCAGGACACCGGCACCGGCTCTGGCGACGGCATCGGCTCTGGCGACGTTGATATCGATGTCGCCGTGGTGGGCGGCGGTCTGGCGGGCCTGGGCGCCGCGCTGACGCTGGGCCGGGCACGTCGCTCGGTCCTGGTGATCGACGCCGGCCACCCACGCAACGCACCGGCGGCCCACATGCACGGCTACCTGACCCGAGACGGCGAAAACCCTCTGGAAATGCTGCGCCTGGGGCGCGAGGAGGTGCGTGGCTACGGCGGGCGGGTCATCCAGGGCACGGTCGTGTCGATCACGCGGTTCCCGGACGGCCGCTTGCGCCTGACCACCGCGGAGGGCGCCGGCTACCGGGCGCGGCGCGTGGTGGTGGCCACCGGGCTGGTGGATGAGTATCCCGACCTTCCCGGACTGCGCGAGCGGTGGGGGCGTGACGTGGTGCACTGCCCCTACTGCTTCGGCTGGGAGCTGCGCGAGCGCGCGCTCGCGGTGCTGGGCACGAGTCCCCTCGCGGTCATGGCGGCGCTGATGTGGCGCCAGTGGAGCGGCGATGTGGTGTTGTTCCTGCACACCGCGCCGCAACCCACCGCGCAGCAGTTAGCCCAGCTCGCCGCCCGCGACGTCACGGTGATCCCAGGCGAGGTGGCGGCCATTGAGATCGACCAGGACCGCGTCACTGGCGTGCGCCTCGCCTCTGGCGAAGTCCACCCGCGCGACGCCGTCGTGGTCAGTCCGTGGTTCGCGGCCCGGCACGACCTGCTCGCCCCGCTCGGCGCCACGCTCGTGGAGCATCCCGCGGGGATCGGGCGCCAGGTCCAAGCCGACGCGAGCGGCTTTACCGGCGTGCCCGGCGTGTGGGTCGCTGGCAACGTGCTCGACGTGACCGCCGGGGTGATGCAGTCCGCCGCCTCCGGCGTCACCGCGGCCGCCGCACTCAACGCCGACCTAACCCTCGAGGACACCACAAGGGCGGGCAACTCCGCCGCCCTGCCCACCTGACGGCCCGGCGGTTCCCGCCCATCCGAGAAGGAACCTCCTGATACATCACCAAAGAAAGGCCAGAATATGAGGATGCAGAACTCTGACAGCGACGCACGATACGTCCGGGAGTGGCGAGAGTGGCGCGCCGGCTGGGAGCAGTTCCTAGCGCAGCCTCACGGCTGGCTTGCCGTCGCGTCCCTCAACTGGGTGGAGGACGTCCCGCAGCAGTACCCCGGCCATCCGGGCGTGTGGTGGCAGGAAGGCGACAAGCTCTACGTCGATCCGCAAGGGCAGACGATGTCCTCCAACGGAGAATCCTTCACCGACGTGCGCGCCTTCGATCTGACCGCGGCAGCGGACGATACCCGCATCGTCGCCGGTGATCTGGAGATCGGGATCACCTACCGCGACCAATACCTGCTGGTGACCTACGACCCGCTGGCTGCGGCGCGAACCGAGTTCCGGGGCGTGCCCACCTATGCGCCCGATCCCCGCTGGGTCCTGAAGGGGCGACTCGAGGCCCACGCTACCCAGAAGTCCGTTTCATTCGACACCGTCGGAGCCGAAAAGCGCACATACTCCTCGCCCGGCACTATCAGATTCGGCTACGCGGGCGGCGAACACACCCTCACTCCCACCATCGAGCGCGACGCGATCGTCATCGTGTTCACCGACGCGACCAGCGGCGTCACGACGTACGGCGCGTGCCGCTCGCTCTCGGTCCCCACCCCCGACGAGGACGGAACAGTCGTGCTGGACTTCAATCGTGCGCTCAACCTGCCGTGCGCGTTCAGCGACATGCCGGTCTGCCCCGTGGCGCCCCTGGAGAACCGGCTGCCATTCGCCGTCGAGGCCGGAGAGAAACTGCCTTACCGCAAGACAGCGGCAGGTCACGGTGTCAGACGAGGCCGATCGCATGAATGATGATCATATGGCGCTGGTGGCCGCTTGCATATGGAGTCGGCACGGGCCAGCTCACAACGTCATCAACGGGCGAACTCGCATGCAAAGCACCGTGCACGCGAAAGGCGTGCTCAAAACCGCGCCGACTTCACGCGGCGCGCGACACGACTGACGGTGCCGCATGGTGGCCCGGTGCCGCCGCCCGGTGTCGTCAGCGGCTTGGCCTGGGAACGGGAGGGAGCCGGTCTGCAGCGGGGTCAGCCGCTCTTGCGCCGGAAGGAGCGTCGACTCGCCGCCGGGCCGTGGGCCGAGTGCACTTTCGACGGGTCCTTGCCGGACACGGATCCGTTGGCGGCCGCGTTCTTTCCCTGCTTGCGCTCAAGCGCCTCGCGGAACCTGCGCTTTACCTCGTCGTCGGCGCTCTGCTCTTCTGGCGCGGCGTCCTCGGTGCTCTGCTCCTCAGGCTCGGCATCCTCGGCGTCGGGCAGTTCAGCGGTAGCGCTGGTTGCTGGCTCTGGCTCGTTCACCTCTATAGCCTCCCACAGCCGCGCGGGATTTCCTCGCGCCGCAGGCTGTGCCCATCAGCAGGTCAGGTCAGAGCGGGCAGTTGCCTGGTCACCGCATGCCTGTTGACCAGGCAACTACCCGACTCTGACCAGCCCGGATGAGGCTTCCGGCAAACGCAAGGTCGGTGCCCTGTGGATCAACGGTCAATGGCGAGCTGCGCTGCTTCGCACTCACCGAGCCGGAAACGGGCTCTGATATCATGGTTCTGCGTACCGCGACGGTCCCTACCGCGCTGACCGAGGCGGCAAGCGCCACGCTGTGCAAGGTCGTGGCCGGTCTCCGGCGACCAGGTCACGCCGGGCCTACCGGGGAGGTTCGCATGTTCCTGATGCGGCGGCGGCACGTGGCCGAGATGACGGCGCGCTGAGATGGCCGTGACGCTGCCTACGGAATTTCCCGACGACGCCCCTGCGGTCCCGCCGGTCCCCACCGAGTGCGTGCCGGTGGCGTTCGACGGGCAGGGCTCCGGAAGCGGCCCGTTGACCTGGGGCCAGACCGAGATCTGGCTGACGATGACCCAGAAGGGCTGGCTTTCCGTGGGCGGCACCCTGCCGCTTGCGCCCGGTGTCACTGTCGAAGCCGTCGCCGAAGATCTGGGGTTTATGATCTCCCGGTTCCCGTCCATGCGCACCCGCTTGCGCTTCGACGGCGACGGGCTGCCGAGCCAGGTGCTGTCCGCCTCGGGCCAGATCGTGCTGGAGGTCTACGACGCCGAGGGCGAGGACGGCGCCCGCGAGTTGGCTGCGACGGTGGACGCGCACTATCGCACCGCGCCGCGCGACTTCGAGAACGAATGGCCGGTGCGCATGGCCGTGGTACGCCGCGACGGCGCGCCCGCATACCAGGTGGTCTACTCCTGCCATCTGGTCACCGACGGCGGCGGCGTACAGATCATCGCCCGGGACATGGCGGCGCGGGACACCAGGCCCCCGTCCGGCACCGAGCAGCTGGACCTGGCCCGCTGGCAGCACTCCGCGGCGGGGCAGCGCCAGAGCGCGGCATCCCTGCGGTACTGGGAGAAAGTGCTGCACGCTGTGGAGCCCCGGCCTTTCCCCGCGTCCGGCGACCGGCGCGAGCCGCGGCACTGGATGGGGGAGCTGAGCTCGCCCGCCTTGTACTTGGCGGTGCATGCGATCGCCGGGCGCACCGGGGCCGATCCGCCGTCGGTGCTGCTGGCGCTCTACGCGATCGCGCTGGGCCGGCGCGGCGTGCTCAGTCCCGCGGTCATCAGGCCCCAGTCGGGCAACCGGTTCCGCCCCGGCCTGGCCGGGATGGTCGCCAACCTTGTGCATACCGGCATCTGCGTCATCGAGACTGCTGACAGCACCGTTGACCAGGTGGTCGCCAGAGCGCGGCGCGACGCCATGGCCGTGTACAAGCACGCGTACCACGACCCCGCCGGGCTCGCCGCGCTGCTCGCGCGCGATGCCGCGCGGCGCGGCCCGGGGGCTGCCGCCTGGGACAACTACAGCTGGGCGTTCCTCAATGACCGACGCACATATGGCCAGAATGGTGATGGGAGGCCCGTCACCGCCGAACGGCTGGAGCTGGAACGGGCTCGCAGTGTGTTCCACTGGCCGGGGAAAAAGGACAACCCGTTCGAGCCGCTCTTCCTGCATATCGGCGGCACGGCCGACACCATCGTGCTGACCCTGTGCGCGGACACCCATTGCCTGGCGCCCGCCGCAATCGAGGGGGTGGTCAGGGATATGGAGGCGATCGCGATCGCGGCTGCGCTCGACCCGGCCGTACCCACCGGCGTGACGGCGGCGGTACTGCGCCCTTGACGGCGCACAGGCCACGAAAATGCGGCCTGAGCAGCGCGGATGGAATAGTCGGCACTCGCAGCGTGGTGAGCAGGATCCTGGCCGACCTGTATGGTCGACCTTCCGGCACCCGTCAGGGCCGGAGCCAGACCGGGCCGGATGAGTTGTCAATGAGCTGAATGCTCTGCGGTGGAATACTGTTTGAGCAGACACCGTGTGCGTCGCGGGTGAAGATGGCGATGATCTGAACATGGAAGGTGCCGTTGCCGCGGATCCCGGTATATGCCCCGGTGCCGCCGTTGATCGAGTACACGCCGCTCTCGGTAGTCATCGACAAGCAGGTCGCCGGATCGATGTGCTGGCTGCTGTGTTGGTAATCGATGTCGTCGAGATTGATTGTGCCTCGTTGGAGACGGAATACAGATCTGGTGTCCTGCGGGTTGAGGAATACGTTCGTGCCGTAGTCCGTAATCGGTCCGTACGCGATCATCGGAATTTGCGTCACGGGCAGGCTGGTGACGGAGTTCAGTTCCAGCTGGAAATTCTGGATCCGGGGACCGGGCTCACTGGCCGCGTTCGCGCTGGCGAGTGTCAGGCTGGAGAACACGATGGCGGAGGCCGTGGCGATCGTGGTGGCCGCCGCCATCGTCTTGTGTCGTCTGAGCATGAGTGTAACCTCCTGCTTCGATGTCGGACGCCGACGTTCGAACCTTGCCAAGGCCATAAGCTACCCGGCGGTGAAATGCCCGCCAGGTTCACCGGAGCACCTTTGCACGAACGGACACCTTCATAGGGTGTTTTCGGTCAGCCGCGGGGCGAAACCGGGAGCGTGGCGAAGTCCGGTGACAGCGCCAGGGATCAGTGCGGCGCCCGAGGTTGTAGGTGCCGATTATTCGTCCGGGCTGGTCAGACGTCCCATGACGTTTGGTGTCAAGGGGCGGGGCGGTACGGGTGGTGTGACCAGGCGGTTGCTTCCTGGTAGAGGGTGCGGGTCTTGAGGCATCCGTGGAGGATTCCCCCGCGGCGGTCGCGTCTTCGGACGTCGAGGTGGAGGATGCGGGCTTTGGGCAACAGGGTCGGACAGGTCTGCCCCGAGACCGCCGGGTGCGGCAATTCGCATCGCTACCGCGCGTGATCGATGCGGTCGTCAAGCTTTGTTGATGCGCGGGTTGCCGCCTTGGCGAGGAGTGGGTGTCTGCTCCGGCGGTGCCGTGTCAGCGCGGCGAAGTGCGCCATCCACCGATGAGCAGGAAAATAGCGCTAAACCATATTAAAAGCTACTAAATCAAAGTAGCCGCGCAATTATTCTCATTGCCGTGAATGATTCACTTATGGAAGTTTATCAGTGCTTCGTACGTGAAGTGAGCCGGGCTCCGGCCCGCACGCAAGCACCGAATACAGCGGGGTGTGCGGAATCCCTGTAAACCGCCTTGTGTGTTCGCTAGCATTGCCAAGCGCCTACTCCGCTCGCATCGCCAGCAATCTTACGATCGGGATGGGCTCGGACACGCACCCGCCGCGGCGTGCATGCCCATCCATGTGATGCGTATCACAGGCAGGCATTCAGGCGTTCGGCAATCCACATTGCAGTCTGCGCCGAACGCGTCACGTCGCCGAATGCCGAACAGGCTCTGCGAATTCGGCATCTTATTTACAAAAGGGGTCAAAAGGGGGGAGTCGTGGGCACAGCTGTCTCGTCTGGACGGCGGCTGTCGTTGCAGGCCGCCGCTATCCAGGGTGGCCTGGGCCGCGCGTCGGGGAGGGCGTTCGGCCGAAACGCCAACATTCGCCAGGCTCCCGTCGACAGGGAGTGATCTCGTGCCCGATGAACCGATGCCGCGTCGAGACCGCTCTCCCGACCGGGATGGCGTGCCCCCGTCTGAGGAGCGTGGGGAGCAGAAGCCGTGGCCGCCCGACGACCTGATGAGCCAGTTCGACGCCATCGAACGCTTGCTGCGCACGCGCCGGGATGCCGAGCGGGAGCGGCAGGCTGCACCCGATGAAGCCTCCACTGACCAGGCCGAATCGTTGTCGGCTCGCGCTGCCGAAGAACAACCGGCCGCCGCCGTGTCTGAGCCTGTGGCGGCGCTGGGCACCTCGCGCGGGGCCGATCGGGCCGAGGCCGACGGCGAGCGGGAACCGGACGCGCGTAGCCGACGCAACGTGATCCTGACTGTATGCGGTGTCGTCGCCGCGGCTCTCACCATGGCGGCCACGGCATGGGCCATGACTTCCAACCCGCACTCCGCAACGCAGCGGCCACCGGCACACCCGTCGCCGACTCCCGACGAAATACAGGCCGCGCAGTGGGTGGCCGATCACATCGGCCCGGATCACGTCGTCGCCTGCGACGTGGATCTCTGTGCTCTGGCGAGGCAGTTCGGGGCATCCGCCGCAGCACTGGTCACGGTCGGCTCCGACATCACCCAAGTGGAACGCGCCGACGTGGTGATCAGTACCTCGATCGTGCGCGGCGATTTCGGCGTCCAACTGGCTGCGATCAGTTCCCCGGAGCCACTGGCGTCGTTCGGAACGGGCGCCGATCGGGTCGATGTGACGGCCGTGGCCCTCGACGGCAGCGCCGACTACGGCCGTCGGCTGGCCGCGGACCGCGCAGCACGGCGTCAGATAGGCGTCGCAGTGGCGCGCAGCCCGCGCATCGTCGTCCAGACGCCGGCGGGCGCGGTCGAACTGGCCGACGGGCTCGTCGACAGCCGCCTGTCCTCTTTGCTCACCCTGATCGGCGGCTCCCACACCCTCACCGTGGTGTCGTTCGACGGCGCCGGACCAGGCGCGGGCGCCGACATACCCGAATCGGACGTGGTGATATCCCGCGTCGACGGCCAACCCGTCGGACGGTTCGCGCCGCAGACCGCCATCTTGACCGCACTCGTCGACGCGCAGCAGCCGCCGTACCGCCCGCTGAGCGTCGTCAGCGAATCGGATGATGTGAAGATCAGCTTTTCGCAACCCGAACCACTCGGCCTGATAGCAGGGGCCACCCCGTGATCCCGAACGGACGTCGCCATCGAAGGAGCCCTCTCGTGCTTAGCCCACTTCGCCGCACGCTCGCGGCAGCCTCCCTCACAGCTCTGGCCTTTACGGCAGCCAGTACGCACATCGCGCAGGCAAACACAGCTCGCAACGCCACTGCGTCGACTGTCGGGTGGGTCCGGCTGGCCCATCTGTCCCCGAACACCCCGGCGGTCGACGTATACCTCTACCCCTTCGGCGGGAACACCCCCGAGGTATTGCTCAAACACGTCGCGTACGGCACGCTCTCGCCGTATCAGCCGCTCGCGCCCGGTGACTACCTGGTCGCGATGCGCGGCGCCGGGGCGTCGGCGACGAGCAGCCCGGTCATCAGCACGCAGGTCGACGTCGCCGCGGGCCGGGCCTACACCGTCGTCGGGCTCGGTGCGCAACCCGCGCTGACACTCCAAGTACTGAACGACGATTTGACGACGGCGCCCGGGAAGGCCGCCGTGCGCGTCATCGCCGCTTCCCTGCAAAACCCGACCGTCTCCGTCGTGGCCGACACCGACACGATCGCCGCGAATCTGCACTTCCCGGCCTTCACCACCTACCAGGCGATAGATCCCGGGCCGTGCCCGCTGCACGTGTCCACCGCGACCGCCACGCAGACCACGCAACTGGACTTCGCCGCGGACAGTACTTACACCCTGGCCATTCTCGATAACGGCTCGGGTGCGCCGCGGGTGCTCGACCTGACCGACGCAGCCGGCACGAGCGCGTTGCCCAAGGGCGGCGTGAACACCGGATTCGGCGGGACCGCGCAGCCGCAACGTGCGCAGAGCGTGCTGCCACTGTGGCTCTGGGGCCTGTCGCTGGCGTTCGGCGTGGCGATGGTCATGCTCGGGATCCCCAGGTTGCGCCGGGGCTTGAGGCGATGAGGTGGATCCCCAAGCACGCCAAACCGCGCAAGTTGTTCGGCTCCCGCAAGTCTGGGGCTGTCGCGGTGACAGCAGGAGTCTGCATCTGCGTTGTTGCGGGAGGCGGGCTATGGGCTGCCATGAATCACGATAACCGTGCTGCCGAACCGCCCCGCAGCGTGCTGATCCAGGACACGACACCAGCCTCCGTGTTCCCGTCGCCGACGACAAGCGCGTCAGCCACGGGCAGCACCGCGATATACCCGGTCTGGGTCGATGTCCCCTCCATCAAGCTGCACGCCACGCTGCAGACGATCGGGCTGGACGCCTCGGGCTCGCTCCAGCCGCCCACCAACCTGACTCAGGCCGGCTGGTACACCGGCAGCCCGGTGCCCGGCCAGGACGGTCCCGCGATCATCGCCGGACACGTCGACTCGGTCAACGGGCCGGCGGTGTTCTTCTACCTCAAGTCCCTCAGACCCGGCGACACGATCACCGTCGGCCTCAGTTCGGGCCAGGCCGTGGCGTTCCGGGCAACCACGGTCCAAAGCTACGCGAAAACCCAGTTCCCCACCGAGGAGGTCTACGGCGCTCGGCCCGACCCCGAACTGAGATTGATCACCTGTGGCGGTGGCTTCACCGCCGGACACTATCTCGACAACATCGTTGTCTACGCCACCGAGTACAGCTGAAGGTGAAATTGGCCCGGCGTCGTGGACACCCGAGTGCTTGAGGACGATGGGCCTGGGAGGAGTCCATAGTTCCGAGTACACGTGCGTCGGCTCCGAGCGGTACCCCGGCGCGGGGAACACGACGACAGGCACGAGCGGATATCCGCTGGCAGCCGGGGTCTGCGCCTCGCTGCCACCCGGCCTGCCATCCCGCGGATGCACCTGGCGCGACGCCTGCTGAACATGCCCCACGCCACCTTCGGGAGCTCTACTCCGGCGTGGGACTAGCAACCGCTGCGTCCGGCCATCACGGGAGCCGGGGGAGTACCGCTTCCCATGGCTTGACGCGCTCGTCGAGAGTGTCGCCATTCGTGGCGTCGAGGGCGGCCAGTGCCGGTTTGAGGAGGTTCTTCGCGGTGCGCAGACGGAGGATCTCGGTCCGGTCGAGTGTTCGCCAGTCGCTGATCGACGCTGCGGCCTCTGGTGTGATCGGCAGTGCGCCGAGGAGCAGTTCGACGATGTGGTCCGGGTCCAGCAGGCTGCCGTCGTGCCGGGCGGGTAGCCGGGTGAGCAGGACTGACGCGAGGTTGAGTCGGCGTGTCGCGCATTCGAGGGGTGACAGGACGCCGGCCTGTTCGGACGCGTCGAGGAGCCGTTCGTAGAGGGCGAGATCGTCGCCGACGTCTCCAACGTCGCCGCTGTGCTGCTGCTCGGACTGTTCGGTGATCTTCGCGGTGTACAGCTCGACCACGGCGCGCCAGTCCGTGGGGCGGATGGCGTGCTCGGTGAGCGCTCGCGACAGTGCCGCGCGCAGCGCGTCCCGGTCCAGGGCAGCCAGCTGTTCGAGGTCAGGGTTCATATCGTGCAGTCGATCGAGTCGGGGCTGAAAGGGATTCCCTTTTCGGAGAATTTGTCGACGCCGGTCTGCAAGCTGTCTGCTGACGGCTGGAAGTGGCCGCTGTGTCGGTTGATGCCCAGCCCAAAGTACCCGTCCGCTGCGCTGCCGGCGATGTCCGCCTCGCCGGCGGCCAGTACCGGCGCTCCGCCGGACAGGACCGAGTGCGAGATCTCCTGGCCCGCGACGAACTTGGGCATGACGGCGAGGCTGCCGTCGTCGAGCACCGCCCACTTGACTGTTCCGGCGTTGATCGCCTCGTCGAAGGCGGGCGTTCCCGGGACCGAGACCTCGACGCCGAGGCGCTCGGCCAGGGCCAGCTCGGAACTGAGCGAGCCGCCCATCCGATTGGGGAACGGGCCGAGTTCGGCAAGGCCCAGCGGGTCTGTCGCGTGCTGCGGGTTGGCGACGTAGGTGTGCTGGTTTGGTGAGGGCGCGAGACCGAGGCGGTCAGGTGTCGTGTAGCGCCCGGTGCCGGGGTCGTAGTACCGGGTGAAGTTGTATGCGAGCCCGGTCTCTTCGTCGTGGTACTGGCCGGGGAAGCCCAACGGGCAGTACGCCGCTTCCTCCCCCGAGTCCCCGATGAGTTCGCCCCACAAGCCCGCTCTCCGGCGCCAGGCCACGGTGCCGCCGGGGTCGACCAGCTCGGTCGGCGTACCGGTCAGGTCGGTGACGATGGCGTGGAACTGCCTGTCGATCACGTCCTGTGATGCGGTGGCGTAGTACGTACGGCGGTCCTGAGCGATCGGCCGCCATGATCCCGGCTCGTAGTCCCATGTGGTCACCTCGAGCGTCGGCTTCGACGATCCCGCCCGTGACTCCTCGACGAGCCTCGCCCCGCTCCACGCGAACGTGGTCTGCGACACGACGGCGCCGTCGGGGCCAAGTTGCCGCTTCGCGGTGCGTCGGCCCAGCGGATCGTACTGGTATCGCCACCGCGCGCCGTCAGGTGTCGTGGTCTCGATCAGCCGGTCATAGGCGTCGTAGTCGAAGGACGACGTCTTGCGTCCCCCAGACAGGGTGCGCACCGTCTTGCGGGTCAGGCGGCCTTGCCCATCGTATTCGTAGCTGGTGCGGCCTGCGGTGCGCAGAAGGGTGCCGGTGACCTCGCGTGTTCCCGCGGTGTCGGCGTCAGGCGTCCTGGTGTCGGCGGCTTGGATCAGGTTGCCCGATGTGTCGTACGCGTATGTCTCCGTCCACGTCGAGGCGTTGACCGCGGATACCCGGCCGGTGGGATCGATCTCCATCCGGCGGGTGCCATCTACACCGTCGCTGACTGTTTCGGGCGTGCCGTCGCCGTGGTAGGTCCACGAGCGCTCCTGAAGCACGCGCGAGGTGCGGGCCTGCTGCGGCCCTTCGACCGCGACAAGCGTGCGTGCGGCAAGTCGTCCCGCCACGTCCCACACGCTCGTGACGGCTGTGTCATCGCCGATCCATCGGAAAGTTTCGTGCCCGGCCGCGTCGTACCCGAAGCTGATCTGCTGCTCACCCGATTGCAGGATGCTTGCCCGCCCTGCTGGGTCGTACTGCCACGAGGCGATGCGTCCGGACGGCGTGGCTTGTGTCGCGGTGCGCCCCAAGGCGTCGCGCGTGAAGATGACGGCTTGACCACCGGTCTCCTCCGACAGAACGCGGCCGAGCGCATCGCGGACGATATGCAGGTCATCCGAGTCATTGCTGGCGTTGATCAGATTGTCGGCGGCGTCGAACGCGAACGTCGTCACCGCGCCGTCGTTCGTGCGCTGTTCGATCACCCTGCCGAGCACGTCACGCACGAGGTCGATCGTCTGCCCCGCACCGTTGACCCGGCGAACGATCCGCCCGGCGGGATCCCGCGCGTATGACAGTTCGCGACCGTTGAAATCCTGTTCGCCGATCAGGCGCCCGCAGGCGTCGTGCGCGTACCGCCATGCAAGGCCCTGGGCATTGATCACTTCGCGGAGGCGAAGCTCGGCGTCATGGACGAAGGTGTGACGGGCGCCGTCCGCATCGATCCGGGCGACGATTCGTCTAAATGGTCCGACCTCGAAGCGCGTAGTGCGCCCGACCTGGTCTGTGTGGGCGTTCAGGGAGCCGTCCGGGTTCCATTCCCAGGTTTCGCTTCCGCCATCCGGGTGGGTGCGCGCGATGGGGCGGCCTTCGCCGTCGTACGTCGTGGCCACCGTCCCACCGAGCGGATCGACGGTCGCGCTTACCCGCCCGTAGGCATCGCGCTGAACTGTCCACCGCGCACCGAGAGGATCTGTTACCGAGACCGGCAGGCCGGCGGGATTCGTCTCGATCCGTGTCGCCTGGCCTAGGGCGTCAACGACGCCTATCAGCGCGCCGCGGTCGGAATAGCTGTAGCGCGTCGTCACGCCGCACGGATCAGTCGCATCCGTGAGATTCCCGCGCTCGTCGTAGCCGAGGATCCATACGCCGCCGTCGGGCTGGGTCACGCGCGTCGGCCGGTGACTCGTGTCGTACTGGGCGCTCGTCGAGCTCCCGTCAGGCCGGACCATCCGCGCGATATCTCCGGCCTCGTCCAGATCGAATCGGGTCGTGGCGCCGTTCTGGTCGCTGCGGGAAAGGACGCGGCCGTACCGGTCGGTCTCCGTCAGGATGTTGTGACCGAGAGGGTCGACCACGCGGGCGACGTGGCCGTGTTCGTCATAGTGGTACTCGGTCCGCTCGCCCAGGCTGTTGACGTAGACGGTGACGCGGTTGGCCGGGTCGTACGCGAAATCGCCGGAGAGGTAGCCCTCATCGCCCCTGGTACGAACGACCCGTCCGGCGCTGTCGTACTCGTAGCTGAACCGGTAGCCGCTTCGGTCGATCCACGCCGTGATGCGGTCGTGGCCGTCGTATTCGTACACGAACGGCACTGCGGTGGAATCGGTGATTTCCACCAGGCGGCCGCGCGGGTCATATCCGTAAGTGATCAGTGTCGAGCCCTGGCCGCCGCCCGATCCGTCGAGTAAGTGCAGCGCCTCCACGCGCGCCCCGGCCGAGGTGTGGACCGTGTCGACCGCGATCCGGTATCCGCCCGAGTGCTGCACCTCGATCGGTGTGCCCGCGTCATCGCGGACGAATGTGATCCGGTTGCCGTTGCGGTCCGAGATTGCCGTGACCGGCCGGATTTGCGCGCCGCGGGCATGGACTGATCCCAGGCTGGTGAAGTGGAAGGCCAACTCGGTCCGCGGGTCGCTCACGGTGATCTCGTCGCGCCCGCGGTCCCAGGTCAGCGGCCACCGCGCACCGGCGGCAGGCAGCACGCTCTGCCCCGGGTAGGCGGGCAACGGGTAGTCGCGGATGGCACAGTCGTCATCCGCGAGGTGAACCCCGTCCGCGTCAATCTGCAGCCGGATATCCAGGGTCGATGACCAGCCGTGCCCGAACAGCCGCCCGCCGGTGTACCCGGACGCGTACGCGCGTCGCAGCACCACCGGCAGCACTCCGGGCAGGGACACATCCACCCGCGCGGTCACGTACTGCCCGCCGACCACATCGACGGGCTCGCCCGCCTTGCCGCACGGACCGACCCCGCTGTCCGTGACCGGGTCGGATGGGGCGCCCGACAGATCGCCGGTCCCAGGTTCGCCGACGCCCGGCGCCCTACTGCCGCCCTCGCCGAGCGCGCCGGGGTTCAGGTCGCCCTCGCCGTCGGGCAGCACGTTGCGGATGTTGTTCGCAATCGACTGTTCGCAGTCGTCGTACGCCTTCGCCGAGTCCTCAAGCAGCGTGCCGGTCTGCCGCGAAAAGCCTTCCAGGGTCGGGCCCATGTCCTCGCTCAAGGACTTCGTGACGTCGTCCGCCGCGCCCTTGACCACCGCCGCAACTCACCCGGCATGCCTGCCGCCCCTCAATGACGAGATCGAATTCGTCCGCCCGCCGTGTCGCGGAGGCTAGAAGCTGATCACTGCCGCCTGCGATGCGAAGGTGCGCGCGTGCTGGGCGAACCTGTCCGCGTGCCCGTGCATGGCCGCGGCGTGCGCCAGCATCTGCGCCGTGTCCACCTGGAATGCCGCCTCGACCGTCGCGCCGCCGCCGCCTTGCCACTGCAACCCCTGCATCGCCTGCTCCACCTTTGCGAACAACGGCTTGATCGCGGCCTCTACCAACTGACCGATCAGATACTGCTCGAGATCCTGGATGAGTGATTCGCCCAGCTTCTTCGCCGCGGTGATGATCACCGGCACGGCTGCCTCGGCCAATCCGGCGGTCGCCACCGCAGCAGCCTGGTCCGCGAAGAACGTCGCCGCCATCCCGACCAACTCGCCCACCGCCACGACCTTCTGCCCCACCACATACGCCGCGGCGGCGTCACATGCGTCCGCTACCACGCCGCACGCGTCTACCAGTTCGGTCACGTGCGTGGCGGACATCTCGGTCCACCGGTTGTGCAGCTGCGTGTACGCGGCTCCCTGATACGACGATCCCAGCGCGTGGATCGTCGCCGTCGCGTCGTCGTGCGTGGTGCGCACCGACTGACCGAACTCCCGCACCAGCCGCCCGAACTCGTACAGCGAGTCCTCGTTCAGGTAAGGCCACTCGACGCCGATCACGTTCAGGAGGTTCACCACCGGCATCGGCAGATCATCAATCGCCACCAGACGGACCCTCCCCGTGTACCTACAGACCGCGTCGTCAATCGTCAGGCCCCAGATGAGAGCCGTCAGTTCAACGGTCCAGTGTAGGTCGAACCGACTCGCCCCGTACGGTCTGCGATGAACCGGCCCTCGGATTGTGAGCCCCGGGACATAGAGTCAGCCGACACGTTCGCGGGCTGCGGGCGATTCGGTGGCGGGGTACGTGCTGGCCGATTCGTCGGCGCGCCGGGCAGCCCTTGACACGGCTATAGAGCCGCGACAAGATCCGCCCAACCCCCTTTGACAACGTTGTCATACCCGAGAACCGAGGGCTCCGATGACCGTTTCTCGACGTGCGTTCCTCTCCACCGGCGCAATCCTGTTGGCGGGCTTCACCGCGGACGCGGTGCTGCCGCCTGGGCAGGCCGCGGCCAGTACCGCGCCGACCGGGTCAGGCGGCGCGCCCGCCGGGACGAGCGAACTCGCGCTCTACCGTCCGGTGACCGTCTCTTCCACCGACTACGCGCCCACCCCGGCGCAGTTCGCGGTCGACCGGCTCTCCCTCGTCGGGGTCCGAGGCACCGGTTGGCGCGCCGCCCAGGGCGACCCGCAGTGGATCGCGGTCGATCTCCAGGCGCCGTGCGAAATCGAGGCCGTGACCCTCGTGTTCGAGGCGAAGCTGTCCGACCCGGCCTTCGACGGGAACTACTCGAACACCACCGGCGACGAGATCCTCTCCAGCGCCGCGACCTCCTTCACCCTCGACGTCTCGGCGGACGGCAAGAACTGGCAGAGCGTTTATCAGACCGCTTCCGGCCCCGGCGGCGAAGTGGACATCCCCTTCGCCCAGCCGGTCACCGCCCGCTATGTGCGGATGACCTCGACCGCGCGCTCGAACGCGAACCCCGTCGGCCTCAACGGCTTCCAGGTCTACGGCACCTGCCCGACCGAGCGTCCGCCGGTGCACGGCTGGACCGACTGGGGCACGACGCCACAGCCCCCTGCGCCGCCGCTCACGATTGCCGCGGACGGCACCGTTGCGCTGGAGTCCGGCTGGAACGTCACCCTCGACGACTTCGCCCCGAGCGGCGCGACCGGCGCGAGCCTGTCCGCGCCCACGACGGCGGCCCCCGCCGGCTCCTGGCTGCCCGCGAGGGTGCCCGGCACGGTCCAGGCCGACCTCGTCGCCGGCGGCCACCTGCCCGACCCCGTCCGCGGCTTCGACAACTTGGAGGTGCCCGAGGCCCTGTCCCGGCACGGCTGGTGGTACCGGCGCCCGTTCACCCTGCCGCGCGGCCTCGACACCTCCGCCGGGCGGCACGTCTGGATCGAGTTCGACGGCGTCAACCACCAGGCGGTGGCCTGGGTCGACGGCACGAACATCGGAACCCTGACACACCCGTTCGCCCGTGCCGCCTTCGACATCACCGGCGCGCTCAAGGCCGGGGCCGCGCAGCACGCCCTGGCCGTGCAGATCAGCCCGATGCCGCACCCGGGAACGCCGGGCGACAAGAGCTCGAACGGCGACACCTTCGTCCAGTCCGCGCAGCTATACCTGGACTCGCCGACCTATCTCGCGGCCTCCGGCTGGGACTGGATGCCCGCGGTGCGCGACCGCGCCACAGGCATCTGGAACCACGTGCGGCTGCGCTCGACCGGCGACGCGGTGATCGGCGATCCGCATGTGACCACGAAGCTGCCGAACCTGCCGGACACCTCCGTCGCGCAGGTCACCATCGAGATCCCCGTCTCGAACGCCGGCACGGTCACCCGCACGGTCACTGTGACCGCGGCCTTCGACGCGGTCACGGTGAGCAGCAGCGTGAGCGTGCCAGCCGGCCAGAGCGCCACGGTCACCTTCACGCCCGCCGACCACCCCGCGCTCGCCGTACGTCAGCCCAAGCTCTGGTGGCCCAACGGATACGGCGACCCGGCACTGCACGACCTCGAGGTCACCGCGAGCGTCGGCGGCGCCGTGAGCGACCGTCACGTCCACCGCTTCGGCATTCGCGAGTTCGGCTACTCCTACGACGAGCCGATCGTCATCCTCCCGCCCGGAAAGCCGCCGCTGAACTTCAGCAACGATCAGGCCCCGCAGACGGTGGCCTTCGCGCGGCAGCAGGCGCGGTACGTGCGCATCCAGTGCGGCACGCGAGCGACCGGCTGGGGCGACTCATTGTGGACGCTGTCCGTCTTCGACAGCAGCGCCCCCTCGACCGACCTGGCGCTGAACCGGACAGCGACGGCCTCCTCGGTCGACAACGCCTCGGACGGCCCGGGCAACGCCGTCGACGGCAACCCGAACACCCGCTGGTCCTCGGCGTACCAGGACAACCAATGGATCCAAGTGGACCTGGGCTCAACGCAGAGCTTCGATTCGGTCTACATCCTGTGGGAGCAGGCCTACGCGGCGACGTTCACGGTGCAGGTCTCCGCGGACGGCTCGACCTGGACGGACGTGGAGTCGGTCGACAACTCGACCCCGCTC
>NZ_DASZGI010000132.1:0-9241 GCF_035938995.1 Actinocrinis sp. | reverse complement strand
CTGGCCGATGTAACTCGAGCCGCCGTCGCCGGAGAGCAGCGTGAACTCCTCCGACTGGTCCATGGTGTTGAGCACCTGCTGGACCCGCTGGGAGACCGGCGCGGTGGAGCCGACCCACGGGCAGACCCCGTTGCCGCCGTTGCCGTTGCCGCCGCTGAGCGGCTGGACCGTGGTCATGCCGTAGACGTCGAACTCGAAGATCGAGTCGCCCCACTGGGTCGCACGCACCGTGGCGTACACCCGGATGTAGCGGCCGGTCGCCGAGAAGGTGAACGACTCGCTCCCGCCGGTGCCAGTGGTGGTGGAGTAGACCGTGTTCCAGTTCGCGTTGTCGGTGGACACCTGGATCTGGAACGCCGAGGCGTACGCGGCCTCCCAGAGCAGACCGGCGCCGCAGATCTGGATCTGGGACCCGAGGTCGACCTCGAGCCACTGCGGGTTGCTGTACGCGCTTTCCCAGCGGGTACCAGGGTTGCCGTCGGTCGCGGCGGACGGCTGGTTGGCGGTGGGGGAATAGGTCGAGGAGGCCGTAGTCGGCTGGTCGAGGGCGAGATCCTGGTAGCCGCAGTATTCGGGCACACCGCCGCCCCCGCCGCCTCCGCCTCCGCCGCCGCCCTGAGTGAAGGCAAGGTAGTGCAGGTTCCAGCCGGCAGCGTCCTGGTCGACGGTGAGCGTCTGCGCGCCGGCTGCCAGGGTGACGCTGGCGGTGACCGTAGTCCAGGTCTGATACCCGCCGGTGCTTGGAACGCCGACCGCGCCACTCAGGTTGGCGCCAGAGGAGTTGGCGATGTGTAGCGCGTCGCTGACCGCGCCGGGCGCGGCCACCCTGAAGCTGACCGTGTAGGTCCCGGCCGTGGACACCTCGACGGTGTATTTGAACCACTGCCCCGCTGCCGTCCAGCCCAGGTCGTACGTGCCGCCAGCCGCGGAAGTGTCCTGCGTGTCCGCGGTAGCCTCAAGATCGACACCGTCGGAGCGGTAGCCGTTCGCGGTGCCGTTGGTCGCGGCGACGTTGTAGGCGACACCCTGGCCGCCAGTGTCGTAGTTCGCCGCCTGCACCGTGCCAGGCACGGGCGCCGGCGTGCCGCCGAAGGGCTGGTCACCGCCCGATCCGCCTCCGCCGCCACCCGAGCTCAGGGTGAATGCCAGGTAGTGGATATTCCAGCCGTTCGAGTCCTGATCGATGGTCAGCGTCTGCTGGCCGGCTGGCAGGGTGACGCTGGCGTCGACGGTGGTCCAGGTCTGATACCCACCGGTGTTCGGAACTGCGACCGCGCCGCTCAGGTTGGTGCCGGATGCGTTGGCGATGTGCAGCGCGTCGGTGATCCCGTATGGCGACGCGAGTCGGAAGGCGACGCTGTACGTGCCCGCGGTGGCGACGTTGACCGTGTACTTGAACCACTGCCCGACGGTCGTCCAGCCGATGTCGTCGGCGCCACCGGCCGGGCTGGTGTCCTGCGTGTCCGCAGTGACCTCGAGATCGACGCCGTCGGAGCGGTAACTGTTGGCGCTGCCGTTGGTCGAGGTGACGTTGTACGCCACACCTTGACCGCCGGTGTCGTAGTTCGCCGCCTGAACCGTGCCAGGCACAGCGGCTGCGGTGCCACCGAAGGGGGCGTCGGTGGCGGCGAAGGCCGTGGTGCGCGCACCGGCCAGCGACAAGGCGGACAGCGCCGCGACCGCGAGCAGCGCGCGGAACACAGGCCGACGGCGCGGCGGTCGCGACCGGCCGCGCGCAGGCGGCCGCAGGAGGGTGAGATGCCTCATTGCATTCCCTTCAGGTGCCTGATCTTCTTCTTCGACGGCCCGGCCTCGCCCGGCCAGTCGGTGGGTCGGTGGGTCGGCCGGGCGAGGCCGGGGCCTGATTCCGGGCAGCCGCGGCCAGCCGACGCATGCGCGGCCGGTACGGTCGGACGCGCAGGGCGCAGACTGAGGTCGAGGGTGCGGATGCCGGCGACCGGGCGCCGCTATCCGCTCCTCAGGTCTGGACCGGGTGAATCGTCGAGCCGGCCCCGCCATCAACAGGGCCGCAACGGCCTGACGCTCGGCAGCCAGATGCCGGGGCACCGAGGCGTTTTAGCAGGCGGCGGCCATTGAAGCTGTTGGTGCTGCCGCGTCGGTGGCGACTACCCGCTCGCGGCGGGCCGCGGGGCGGGGCCGCGCGGATCGGCCGGATGTCGGCCCCGCGCCGGTCGGCCGGTCCCCCGGCCGACTTGCAGTGTGACGATCATGCTGCTGTCCCTTCGGCGCCCCGCCGACGCGCGAATCGATCTCGGTTGAAGAGCTCGGTGGCAGCGAGACATCGCGGACCGACGGCTACAAAGCGGCCGTTCAGCGCCCCGGACGTCGTCTCGCGGGTGTGGGAGAGCGCTCTCCGAACACTCGATGTGTATGGCAGGAATCCAGACGTGTCAAGCCTGCGGTGTGTCCGTCCAGGACGCCGGGACGGAGTGGACCGAGCGATACGGCCAGGTACGGATAGAACCTGATCACGCCAGGGCGCTCGGCGACACCTTCAGCCCCAATGAACCCAGCTGTACGTATCCACAAGTAGTGGTTCGATCGCTTTCTGCTTCGGAGCCGCGCCTACTGGCGCTTGAGCGTGAGTGCCAGGCTGGGGACGACGAAGGACAAGAGAAAGATCGGCAAGATGCTCTTTCCGGTGCATCGGAAGGCGACGGTCTCGCCGTCGGCGGCGTCGAAGGTCTCGGTTCGGCTGGAGTTTCGGCCGCTGCGGACTTGCAGGGTGTGACCTCCAGGTTCGATCGGCGTCTCGAACGTGTCGTTCATTTCGACTGACCCGACGCGCTCCCCGTCGAGCACGACGTCGTACGCGGCACGGCGGACTTCCGCTCCGATTGCTTTATGCGTCAGCGTCAACGTTGCGGACATTGTTGAACTCCTCTTGTTTGTCAACGGCGTTTCCCTGGGTGCTCTGGCGACGGGGCGCCGCGCCTTCCACGAGGCGATCATGGGCTCAATCAGAGTCCAACGCTCGTTGGATAAGTCGCTCTGTAGGACTGGCGGCCGCCTCAACGAGCTCGGCGTCGGCTACAGCCTGGGCTTCACCCACCTGCCGATCCCCGCGAATCAGTCTCCGGACCAGCACGCGAGAATGACCTCGGCAACCGTCAGCGCCACGTTGCCCGAGGTCGTCGGCGGCTGGCCGAACTGGGCCGGCAAGCCGGTCACGTCGACCAGCAGAACCTTCGAGTCCTTCCGTACGACGATCGAGCCGTTGGTCGTGTGGAACGCGCCCTGACCGATGTTCATGACGGCGCCCGTATCGCCCATCTGGACGCCCAGCTGGTGGTAATAGGCATCGGTCTGCGTCGAATTCGACAGCTCTTTCACCGACAGTTGCATCGAGCCGGACGGATACCTATAGGTACAGGAGTACAGGTGGTCGGTCCACGTCGGGCTGGAGACCGTGGCCTTCACGCCCAGCGCCGAGTCGATCTCCGCGGCCGCCTCGGTCCGGCAGATCATGGTCGTGGCGGTTGCCGGTGCCTGGTCGCTGGTTCCGGGCGTCGTGGCGGTCGCCGGTGCCTGGTCACCGGTCCCGGCCGCCGTGGCGGTCGCCGATGTCTCGCCGCCGATCCCGGCCGCCCCGGCACCGTTCGCCGACGCCCCCGAGCTGGCGCAGCCGGCCGTCAGCAATGCGAAACCGACGGCGGCCGCGGCCGCTCGGGGCCCGATCAGCTTCACACACTCACCCTACTGTCGCGACGGTATCCATGGTCACCGTGTCCCCGGTCCCCTGGTTGTGCGACGTCACCGCCAGCCCGCGCAGAATCGGGCCGCCGAGGTTGGCCAGCGTCACCGTCGACCCCGGCACTGCCGTCCACGTCACGCCGTCGGACGAGGTGTAGGCCGTGAACGAGCTGCCCGTCCGGGCCACTTCCAGATACGTCGGGACGGTGCCGGTGGTCGAGACCTGCGCGGACGACCCGCCCTGAGCGCTCCGCCACTGGACCACGATCCCGTGGGCCGGCGTCACGAAGACCGCATAGTACGGGGACCCCGGGTCCGTGGTGGAGCGCAGCATGACGCCCGTCTTGGCCCACGCGCTGGTGTTCGCCTGTGCGGTCACGTGCGCCGAGATGCTCCCGTTGGCGGCCAGGGATTGGTTCACGAAGTGGAAGGCGTCGGCCGTCGACCAGATGTCGCCGCCGCCGCCGAGCAGCGACCACTGTCCGCCGGTCAGCGTCTGCTGGCCCAGCGGCAGCGGACCCCCGATGTCCGAACAGGTCCAGCCGGTCGGGCAGGACAGGCCGGGCGGCGGGAACTCGGTCGCCGACACCGTCGGCGCGCCGAAGCCGACCGTCGAACCCGTGCCCTGGTTGTGGGAGGTCACAGCCATGCCGCCGAGCAGCGTGCCACTCAGGCCGGGCACCGTCCGGCTCGACCCCGGCACTGCCGTCCAGTTCGTTCCGTCGGCGGATGTGTAGGCGGTGTAGTAGACCGTGGTACCGGCCGTGTATCTGGCGATCCGCAGGTACGTAGGCACGGTCCCCGTGATGCCGAGCTGCGAGGTCGATGCGCCCTGGGCGGTGCGCCACTGGACCGCGATCCCATTGGCCGGCGTCACGAAGGCCGCGTAGTACGGCGAGCCCGGGTCCGTGGTGGCCCGCAGCATGACGCCCGCCTTGGCCCACGCGCTGGAGTTCGTCTGCGTGCTCACCAAAGCCGTGACCGTACCGTCGGCGGCCAGGGGCTGGTCGATGTAGTGGAACGCGTCCGCGGTGCCCCAGATGTCGCCGCCGCCGCCGGTGACCGACCAGGTCGATCCGCTGACGGCCTGCTTGCCGGCGGGCAGCGGGCCGCCGATGTCCGTGCAGGACCAGCTCGACGGGCAGGAGCCTCCTGCAGCCTGGTAGTGCGTCAGAACCTGGGCGGCGGTCAGTTCGGTGTTGTAGAAAGCCGCGTCCGAGACGGAGCCCGCGAAGAAGCCGCTGGTCGGCGAGTTCGACCAGCCCGGAAGGCTGTCCCCGCCGACCCGCCAGTAGCCCAGGTAGCTCTGGGCGGTGGTCGTCGTCGCGTTGGAGGCGACCTGCTGGCCGTCGACGTACAGGTGCATCCCGTCGGATCCCTGCGTGGCGACGAGGTGGTGCCACTGGCCGTCGTTGTACTTGCCCGGTGAAGTGATCACGACCGGTGTCCCGGCGTAGACGCCGAAGTAGATCTGGCCGTTGTTCGCCATGTACACCAGCCGGTCGCGGCTGGTCGACGCCGTGCCGCTCGCGGCGGTCCCGAAGCCGGTCAGCAGGCCGCCGGTCGTCGTGGTGGTGTTGAACCACACCTCCTCGGAGTAGGACGTGGGATTCGTGATGGGCTGTGAGGCCACGATCTGGCTCGTGGAGCCGTTGAGCGTGACGCCCTGGCCGCCGACGCCCTCGGCCGGGCTCGGGACGCCGTAGGTGAAGCCGCCGCCCTGGTAGTTCCCGGAGTCGTTGTTGCCACTAACGTCCGCGGCCGTGGTGCCGCCGTTCTCACTCAGCGGCCAGTAGGAAGCGGGGCTGTCGCCGTAGATCGTCTGGCCGTAGTGGTTGGCCGGCGGCTGGGAGGCGACGTTGGTGATCGAGATGGTGGTGGAGATGCTGGGCGTCCCGTTGGCGTCCATGGCGAACAGCATGTACGGACCCGGCAGGGCGATACCCGGGTCGGAGGGAATCGCCAGCTGGTAGGTGTTGCCGCTCTGTGACAGGATCTGCAACGGAATCCGCCGCTGGTCGTTGTCCACCGAGTGGGTCGACTCCCCGTAGCGCACCATCGAGAACTGCGACACCGGACCGCCGGTGGTCACCGTGATCGTCTGACCGGTGGCCGCGCTGGTGGGAGCGGACACGATGGTCGGGCGGGTGCGCAGCGAGCCGTCGGCGTTGAACAGGTAGGGCGGGCTGAAGATCTGGCCGTCCTCGTGGTTGGTCGAGCAGGTGCCGCACAGACCGCCGCCACCGGAGAACACCGTGCCGTCGGGCAGCAGAACGCCCACGGAGTGGTAGTTGCGCGGCGTCGCCTCGGGGGCCATGACGCTGAACGCGTTCGTCGTCGGGTCCCAGAGTTCGGCGTTCAGCACCGAGTTGGCGTCACTGAACGGCACCGCGTAGGTCTCCCCGCCCATGGTGACGACCTGCCCGTTGGGCAGCGCCACGCTGTTGGCGAAGGCGCGCGGGTAGGTCATCGAACCCGACTGCGTGACCGTCGGATTCGTCCCCAGCGCCGGGATCTGGATCTGGTACGCCTGGTTGGTGGCGGTGGAGTTCTGGTAGCTGGGCGCGCCGCCCATGGTGACGACTTTGTTGACGTCGTAGTAGACGGCGTTGCCGTTCATAGCGTCCGCGCTGGCGCCCCGGTTGCCCGCCGGGGTGATCGTCCCCGCTCCGGACGTGGTGATCCAGTTCATATGCGCCGACGGGCCGGCCTGCAGGACGTTGCCGCCCGACGTGGAGATGAACCAGCCGTGGTTGTCGGCACGGTAGGCGCCCTGTGCGTCCTGGGTGTACATCGGCGTGGCCGGGACGCCGGTCAGCTCCCGCCAGCCGCCGCTCGGCGACCAGATCTCGCCCAGCTTCCCGCCGATGACGCCCGACCACGAGCCGCCGAGCACGAACGCCTGACCGTTCGAGAGAGTCGTCTGGCCCTGGTAGCCGCGGCCGATGTTCATCAGCGGCCCGGCCCGCCAGGTGTTCGTGGTCGGGTTGTAGATGCTGGTCTGCTGGTTGCTCAGCCCACCGGTGACCATGATCTCCCCGTCGGGCAGGATGGACACGCCGGGACAGAACATGTTGTCGCCGGTGTTGGAGACCGTGTCCTCGCTGACCGCCCCGGTGTTCAGATTCAGGATCGCCGTCATCGTGTAGGGATCGTTAGGCCCGCCGTATGTGGTCGCCTGGTCCGCCGACCACACCAGCAACTCGTTGTTGGGCAGCAGCGCGGCCGCCACGGGGACGATGGGGAAGCCGATCGTCGGCCCCCACTGACCGACCACCGACGGGTTCGTGCTGATCGCGGCACTCTTGGCTGCTGCCTTGGTAGCGGCCAGCGGTGCTGTGACAGTGGGGGTTCCTTGCAGGTACAGCTCTGCGGCAGCCACCGTGGACCCGGAACCCGAGGCGGAGTTCAGCGCCGTGAGCCGGACAAAACGCGTGTCGACGGCGGCGATGCCGACGTTCTTGACGGCGGTCGTGTTCGACCAGGTGCCCGTGGCGACCGTGGTGAACGCGGCCCCGTCCATGCTGACACTGACCTTGTACTGACCGATCACGTCCACCGGCGACGGCGTCTGCGGCGGCTCGTAGACGAGGCCGGACACGACCTGCGGGGCTCGCATGTCGACGGTGATCGAGGCGGGCGCGGCCGAATCGGTGTGCGCCGCCCAGTAGCTCAGGGCGTCGGAGTCCAGTGCCGCCGCGGCGGGATGCCCCGCCGACGACTGGCTGGCCGCCGCCGTCCACCCCTCACGCTGGAGCGTCGGAGCGTCGGGGGTGTACGCCGCCACGGGAACCGTCATGGGGTCCGGATCAGACACGGCAGGTGCCGCGCTGCGCGGGTTCTGCGCCATGCCCGCCCGCGACGCCCCGGGATCCGAGGTCGTGGCCGCGATGACGAGAGCGGCCACCGAGGCCACCGCCACCGACGATCTCCAGCCAACGCGTCCGCGCACCCACATCGTCGTCATCGACTCGCCCTCCACCCAGATGGCACACCGCCGGGCGAACCCGTCCCCCCTATGGGCCGAGTCCGAACATGAGATCCATACGAGACCGCTGGATACAAGCGGTTCCCGCAGGTATCACTCAGTATCTACTACAAACACTCTAATGAACTATCCGCGCCCTCGGGGGACCTTTGGGAACCCGCCAGCTCCGCCTTCTCCGACACGGGCGCGGACTCGCGCTATTAGCCGCTCGCCTGACGTCCGCGCGAGCCACGACCCGGATGCCACCGTGCCCGAGCGATCTGGCCTCGGCCGCCGCTCAACCGTCGCCGATGCTCATCCAGACCAGATGCGGGAACAGGGCCGCGAACTTGGCCCGCAGCAACGCCTCAGTGTCCTGGGTCGTGGCCATAGCGCAACATCGTGCCCTAATTCCGGAACCGGCGGGTTGTTCTCCGACGATCCCTAATTTCGCGGCATTGGATCCAAGCCGGCGTGGTTCACATGGGAACTGTGCGCTCAGGCCAATTCCGGGCACGTCTCAGGGCACAGTAACGTCCCAGCCCCCGAAGCCACCCTTTCTGGCGACCGATTGAAAGAGCGCAACAAGGGGAGTCGGACGATGATTCGTGGGCCGCTCGTCAAGGAGATGAAGAACCCGTATTCGCCCGTGCGCCGGTTTTTCGACGAGCGCTTCACGGCCGGCCTGCACGCGGTTCAACACCGCTACCGGCAGGATGTTCCCCCACTCGCGGTGGCACCCGCGCCCTACGGCACAAACCCCGCAACCCTCGACGCGGCCGCGCACTGGCTGCTGCGCTTCCTGCTCGACGCGCAGCCGGACCTCTCCCCCGCCGTGTTCGGGGCCATCGCCTGCACCCCCGCCGCACTGGACGCTCTGCCCGCCCTGGCGACAATCGCCCACCGGCTCGGGACGCAGTTGCCGCAACCGGGCGGCCCGGTGCATACCTTCACCGGCCCGACCGCCGCCACCACCGTCGACCCGATCCTGCTCGCCCGCGGCTGCTGGGTCCTGGCCCTGCTCAGCGAGGTCTACCGCGGCGGCCTAGTCGCCCTGATCGACAGCCCACTGGGCCAGTTCATGCGCAGCACGCCGACCGCGAACAACCTGCTTCAGCTCGCTCCGCCGGCGGCGCTGGACCAACTGGCCGACCTGCGCGAGGTATTCGAGACGACCCTGATACCCCGGCTGGCGCACCGCAAGGGACCCTGGGCGCTCGGGCCGAACCTCATCGGCTCACGGCTGCTCAACGCCGACGCCGACGTGATCGCCGCGGGACTCCTGCTCGACGCGAAGACCAGCGCCACATCGCCGTCGCTCGCCGTCGCCGACCTGTTCCAGATCATCGGCTACGCACTGCTCGACGTCCACGACGCCTTCCGACTCGACAGCGTCGCGGTGTTCAACGCCCGCTACAACCACCTGGCCACGTGGCATCTCGAAACGCTGCTCGCCGAGCTGTCGGGCGGGGCGGTGGAGATACCGACGCTGCGCGAACAGTTCCGCGCCCTACAGCTCTCCCCGGGACTGTGAACCACACCAGACACACCCCGCCCAAC
>NZ_DASZGI010000131.1:0-13258 GCF_035938995.1 Actinocrinis sp. | reverse complement strand
CGTTCGCGCTGCTCGGAGTCCAGCAGCGGCAGGTAGCGCGGCGCGACGATCGGCGACAGGGCTATGACACTGGTGGACCGGGCCACGGCCGCTATCCGGTTGATCCGCAGCAGCGTCTCCTGAAGCCCTTCGTTGGAGGTCGCGGCCACCCGGCAGTGCACATCGCTCAGCCCGGTCGTGGCGTGCGCCTCCAGCACTTCGGGCAGCTTTTCGAGCTCCGCCGCGATCTCGTCCAGCCGTCCCTGCGCGATCTCCAGGCTGACGAAGGCGAGGACCGGGTACCCGGCGGCGGCGAGATCCACATCGGGTCCGTGCCCGCAGATGACCCCCTCGGCCTCGAGCCGTTGAATCCGCGCCTGGACCGTGGCCCGCGAGACCTTGGTGATGCGCGACAGCTCCAGGAATCCGGCCCGCGGGTTCTGCGCAAGGGCCCGGATCAGGAGCACGTCGAGGTGGTCGAGCCGCCTGCGTGGTTGTTGTTCCATCTGGAGCACTCCCCGAGCCACTGATCTATGCGGATTGTATAGTTAATCCGGTCGATCTTGTCAGAAGATTCAGCAGAGCGTGTACTGACCTCGATGTCCCCTCGGCATTGGAGGCTGGCGATGGCACCGACTTCCCTCACGACCGACGCGCTGATCGGCGCCGTGACACACGACGACGCGGCTGATCCGTTCCCCGTCATCGGTATGGACCACGTGCGGTTCTACGTCGGCAACGCCAAGCAGGCCGCGCACTATTACTCGACCGCGTTCGGGATGACCGCGGTGGCTTATCGCGGCCCGGAGACTGGCAGCCCGGAAGCCGCCGAGTACGTGCTGACCTCCGGCCGGGCCCGGTTCGTGCTCACCGGCGAGGTGCGCGCCGGTACCGCGGTCGGCGCGTCGGTCGCCCAGCACGGCGACGGCGTCGCGGACCTGGCGATCGAGGTGCCGGACGTGGACAAGGCGATCGAGTACGCGCGCGGACAGGGCGCGACTGTGCTGCGCGAGCCGGAGGACCTTCAGGACGAACACGGCACGGTGCGGGTCGCGGCGATCGCCACGTACGGCCAGACGCGGCACACCCTGGTGGACCGGTCCCACTACGACGGCCCGTTCCTGCCCGGCTTCGTCGCGATCGCGCCGGTCTTCCAGGCCAAGCCCGCGCACCACCCCAAGCGCTACTTCCAGGCCGTCGACCACTGCGTCGGCAACGTGGTGCACATGGACGAGTGGGTGACCTTCTACAACCAGGTCATGGGCTTCACCAACATGAAGGAGTTCATCGGCGACGACATCGCCACCGAGTACTCCGCGCTGATGTCGAAGGTGGTGGCCAGCGGCAACCACCGGGTCAAGTTCCCGATCAACGAGCCGGCCGCCGGGAAGAAGAAGTCCCAGATCGACGAGTACCTGGAGTTCTACGGCGGCCCCGGGGTGCAGCACCTTGCCTTGGCCACCGGCGACATCGTGGCCAGCGTGCAGGCGATGCGCGAGATGGGCGTCGAATTCCTCGAGACCCCCGACACCTACTACGACACGCTCGGCGAGTGGGCGGGCGAGACCCGGGTGCCGGTGGAGACGCTGCGCGAGCTGAAGATCCTGGCCGACCGGGACGAGGACGGCTACCTGCTGCAGATCTTCACCAAGCCGGTGCAGGACCGGCCGACGGTGTTCTTCGAGCTGATCGAACGGCATGGCTCGCTGGGCTTCGGGAAGGGCAACTTCAAGGCCTTGTTCGAGGCGATCGAGCGCGAGCAGGAGCGGCGCGGGAACCTCTAGGCCTGACAAGGAGGAGGGCACGATGGCGTACTACCGCTCGCTGGGCGCCGTACCGCCCAAGCGTCATACCCAGCACCGGCGCGCGGATGGCGGCCTGTACTACGAGGAGCTGATGGGCGAGGAGGGCTTCTCCTCGGACTCCTCGCTGCTCTACCACGAGTACATTCCCTCCGCGATCGTGGACGCGGCGCCGTGGGAGCTGCCCGACCAGAGCCTGACCGCCAACTATCCGCTCAAGCCGCGGCATCTGAAGCTGCACGGCCTGTTCGACGACAACGAGTGGAAGAACGTCGACGCGGTGACCGGGCGGCGGCTGGTGCTCGGCAACGGCGACGTGCGGATCTCGTACGCGGTCGCCGGAGAGGTCTCGCCGCTGTACCGCAACGCGATCGGCGACGAGTGCGTGTACGTTGAAGCCGGCTCAGGCGTGGTGGAGACCGTGTTCGGGGCGCTGCCGGTGCGCCAGGGCGACTACGTGATCCTCCCCCGCGCGACGACGCACCGCTGGATCCCGGAAGACGGCGCGCCGCTGCGGGTGTACGTGATCGAGGCCAACAGCCACATCACCCCGGCGCGGCGGTACCTGTCCAAGTACGGCCAACTCCTGGAGCACTCCCCCTACTGCGAGCGCGACCTGCACGGTCCGGTCGGGCCGATCGCTGCCGAGGGCGAGGATGTCGAGGTGCTGGTCAAACACCGCACGCCGCAAGGGATTCGGGGCACCCGCTACGTCTACCCGCAGCACCCCTTCGACGTGGTCGGCTGGGACGGGTGCCTGTATCCGTATACGTTCAACATCGCCGACTTCGAACCGATCACCGGCCGGGTGCACCAGCCGCCGCCCGCGCACCAGGTCTTCGAGGGCAACGGCTTTGTCATCTGCAACTTCGTGCCGCGCAAGGTGGACTACCACCCCTTGTCGATCCCGGTGCCGTACTACCACTCGAACGTCGACTCGGACGAGGTGATGTTCTACTGCGGCGGTAACTACGAGGCGCGCAAGGGCTCGGGGATCGGCCAGGGCTCGATCTCGCTGCACCCGGGCGGCCACGCGCACGGCCCGCAGCCGGGAGCGTACGAGCGCAGCATCGGGGTCGAGTTCTTCGACGAGCTGGCGGTGATGGTCGACACCTTCAAGCCGCTCGAGCTGGGCGAGGGCGGCACTGCCGGCGAGGACGGCGGCTACGCCTGGACCTGGTCCGGCCGGGGGCCGGCGACGTGATCCCGCCCTTATTCACAGGGCTCTGCGACGACGCGGCGCTGTTCCCGCCGGGCAACGCGTCCGCTGAGCAGGCCGTGCCCGCGCACCGGGAGCACCGCGGCGCCTGGTACCGCGACCTGGTCGGGCCGTTCCTCGCCGCGCCCGGACACCTTCCCGGCGTGCTCCGGGTGGCGCGCGAGGCCCAGGTGCTGGTCCCGCTCGTGCTCGTGGTGCCGGAGGGGCCGGAGACGCTCGCCGCGGCCGTCCGGGCGACCGAGGGCAAAGCAGGGATCGAACTTTTGGGCGTGGAGCTGGCCTGCGGCCCCGGTGGCTCGTCCGCCGAGGCCGCGAGCCGGGCGGTGGACGCGCTCAACCGGGAGTTGGTCGAGGGCGTGTGGGGCGCGATCGAGGTCCGGCGGGGCGAGGGCCTCGCGGAGGCGCTCGACGTGCTCGCCGCGACGACGTTCCGGGCGAAGTTCCGCACCGGCGGTACGGTCGCCGGCGCGTTCCCGGGTGAGGACGAACTGGCTGGGTTCATCGCCGATTGCGCGGCCCGCAAGGTGCCGTTCAAGTGCACGGCTGGGCTGCACGGCGCCACCCGTCACACCGACCCGGTCACCGGCTTCGAACACCACGGCTTTCTCAATATCCTGGTCGCGGCGCACGCGGCGGTCAGGGGAGCGAGCGCGGGTGAGATCGCGCAGGCGCTGCGCATCCGGTCGGGCGGCGAGCTGGCCGACACTCTGCGCGCGCTGACGCCGGACGACGTGGCGGACACCCGCCGCGCGTTCACGGCGTACGGAACATGCAGCATCGCCGAGCCGCTCGACGAACTGACCGTGCTCGGCCTCGTGACCCGTCCGCACGATTAGCCGTCGGCTACCGTCCACCAGGGGGTGTTTGGAAAGTATCGTCGGATAAGCCCGCGGCGTCTGACGCGTGCGATTCGCAAGGCGGCGGAGCTCCCTCATATCGGGAATACGTGGGTGCTTCGCCAACGCAGCGAGCGTACGTGGCAGGCGTCGCGGGCCCGGCGAGACTTTCCAAACACCCCCTAGCCGCCACAGCGACCATCCGGAGCCCGTGTGAGCGCCCAGACCTGGGTCGAGAACGTCACCGCCGACAGCGCGTTCGGCGTGCACAACCTGCCGTACGGCGTGTTCAGCGCCCCCGACCGGCCCGACGAGCGGCGGATCGGCGTCGCGATCGGCGAATACGTGCTCGATGTCGGTGCCGCCGCCCGAGCCGCGGGCGCGCCCTCCATGCTGCTCGACGCACGGTCACTCAACCCTCTGATGGCGAGGGGTCGCGCCGCGTGGTCGGCGACGCGCGCCGCCATCTCGTCGTGGCTCGTCGATCCCGCGCACCGGCCCGCCGTCGAACCGCACCTGACTCCGGTGTCCGAGGTGTCGCTTCACCTGCCGTTCGACCCGGCCGACTACGTCGACTTCTACTCCTCCGAGCACCACGCGAAGAATCTCGGCAGCATGTTCCGGCCTGATGCCGAAGCCCTGACCCCCAACTGGAAGCATCTGCCGATCGGCTATCACGGCAGGTCCGGTTCGCTCATCGTCTCCGGTACCGAGGTGGTCCGGCCCACCGGCCAGCGCAAGGCCCCGCACGACGCGGCGCCCACGTTCGGGCCCTGCCGGCGGCTCGACTTCGAGGCCGAGGTCGGCTTCGTCGTCGGCACGTCCTCGCGACTGGGCGAACCGGTCGCCCTCGCGGATTTCGCCGAGCACGTATTCGGGGTCTGTCTCGTCAACGACTGGTCCGCACGCGATATACAGGCGTGGGAATACGTGCCGCTCGGCCCGTTCCTGGGCAAGTCGTTCGCGACCTCTGTCTCCCCGTGGATCGTGCCGCTCGACGCGCTCGCGCACGCCCGGGTGCGGCCGCCGACCCGCGACGTCGAGCCGCTGCCTTACCTCGACGATCGTGACACCGAGCCGTGGGGCCTGGACCTCGCGCTCGAAGTCCAGGTCAACGGCCAGGTCATGTCACGTCCGCCGTTCGCGGGCATGTACTGGACGGCCGCGCAGCAGCTGGCCCACCTGACCTCGAACGGCGGGCGGCTGCGGACCGGCGACCTGTTCGCGTCCGGCACGGTGAGCGGGCCCGAGCGCGACACCGTCGGGTCGCTGATCGAGTACTCCTGGAACGGCGAGCAGCCGTTCAAGCTCGCGGACGGCGGCGAGCGCGCCTTCCTTGAGGACGGCGACGTGGTCACGATCGGCGCCACCGCTCCCGGCCCCGGCGGCGCCCGGGTCGGCTTCGGCGAGGTCAGCGGCCGCGTCGTGGCAGCGCGCACGTAGCGTCGGGGGGAACATGAGCACTTTTCGACGCTGACCGATCCCCGGGCACGGCTCGCGGTGAGACGATGCCGCCATGGATCACGAGGAGATTCAAAAGCGGTTCGCCACCCTCACCACCGCCCATGTGGCCGACGCGTGCATCCGCGCACAGGTGCCGGTTCGCAGCGCACCTGCCGCGATGACCGCCGTCGCGCCCGGGGGCCGCGTCGCGGGGCGGGTGGCTCCGGCCCGGCACGTCGGGAGCGTCGACATCTTCCTGGAGGCGTTCGAGAACGCGGCTGCGGGCGACGTCCTGGTCGTCGACAACGGCGGACGGCTCGACGAGGCCTGCGTCGGGGACCTCGTCGTACTCGAGGCCCTGGCAGCTGGACTCGGCGGCGTCGTGATCTGGGGACTGCACCGGGACACAGCCGACATCCGGGCGATCGGGCTGCCGGTCTTCAGCATCGGTGCCACGCCGACCGGTCCGCTGCGTCTTGACGACCGGGCCGAATACGCGCTGGAGCGCGCCGACGTCGGGCTATGGCAGGTGGGCCGCGAGGACGTGGTCTTCGGGGACGACGACGGCGTGCTCTTCGTGCCCGGCTCGCGTCTCGGGGAGCTGTTTGCCCTCGCCGAGAAGATCCGGGACACCGAGCGCCGGCAGGCCGACCGGATCCGCTCGGGCTTCTCGCTGCGCAGCCAGATCGGCTTCGCCGACTACCTGGCCGCGCGCGTGCAGAACCCTCATCTGACGTTCCGGGATCACCTGCGCGCCGTCGGCGGCGCGATCGAGGAGTGACCGGCGGGAACCCGCTCGTCTGCTGCCCTTGCTATCGCGGGTCGGCCTGGCGGGTCTCGCCGGTCTCCATGAACGTCTTGAGGTCGGAAAGCATGCGCGGCCAGCCTTGGCCGATCATGGTGACCGGGGTGCCGCCCAGCTCGAAGCCGCAGGTTCGAGCGCCCTGTCAGACCCGAGCGCGCCTCAGTCGTGGCGGCCGACGGCGGCCAGCAGGCTGTAGCGCGTGACGTCGCCGTCCAGGGGATCGGGCAGGTCGGCGTCACAGGGGTCCGGCCGCCAGCGGATCGCGTCTACCAGGCCCGGCGGCAGCAGTTCGTAGCCCGGCATGAGCGCCAGGACCTCGGCCCGGCTGCGGAAGACACCCGGCTGGGTGGTGCGGGTGTATACGCCCTCGACCTTGCCCACCGCCTCGGGCTGGTAGTCGTTCGTCCCGTGGCTGATCGCCAGATACGACCCCGGCGCGGTCGCGTCCCGGTAGGCGGCCACGATCGCCGCGGGATCGTCCTCGTCCGGGATGAACGGCAGCACGGAGACGATCAGGACCGCGACCGGGCGGCTGAAGTCGAGCCACCCGGACCGCGCCGCCTCGCCGACGATCGCCTCGGGATCGCGCAGATCGGCGTGCAGGACGTGGACGTGCGCACGCTCGCCGAGCAGGGCGGTGGCGTGCGCGGCGGCAACCGGGTCGGAGTCCACGTAGACCACGTGCGCGCCGGGGTCGATCCTCTGCGCGAGCTCGTGGACGTTGCCGACCGTCGGTATCCCGGAGCCCAGGTCGAGGAACTGCCTGACGCCAAGGTCGCACAGCGTCGCGACGGCGCGGCGCAGGAAGGCGCGGTTCGCGCGGACGACGTGCGGGGCGTCCGGGAAGACCTTGCGGGCCTGCTCGGCGAGTTCCCGGTCGGCGGCGAAGTTGTGCGATCCCCCGAGGAAGTAGTCGTACATGCGAGCGACCGAGGGCCGCTCGATGTCGATCTCCTCCGGGGCCCACAGGGGCCGGTTCCGCACCATGACCTCCAGGGCGTTCGGTCGGGTAGGACTCGCGCAACGCGATCATATGACCGCCCACGTGGCGCGGGCATGCCCGGACATGCAACGCGGACACGCCCGGACAATGCCGCGAGCCGCGGCGGCGTTGCCTAACCGGTCACCTGACCGGCCGCGTGACCTTGCGTCCGGCCGCACCGCACCACCGCTCGCCGCCGCACCCCACACCCGGCCACTCTCCCGCCCCGCCGCACTCCCGCCATACCGCACCGCCGCCGCGTGACTTCGCATCCGGCC
The DNA here is from genome assembly GCF_035938995.1 of Actinocrinis sp. Classification (GTDB taxonomy): domain Bacteria; phylum Actinomycetota; class Actinomycetes; order Streptomycetales; family Catenulisporaceae; genus DASZGI01. The sequence goes on along the minus strand of NZ_DASZGI010000131.1, from coordinate 5,914 downwards.
GCACCGCCCGCCGGAACGCCGCGCGCCCGCACCCAACCACACCCACACCACCGCCGGACTTATCGCCGCGCCGATATGTAACCCCCACAAATCGCCGCGTCACGACTCGCTCGCGAGCGATCTGGCGCCGGAACGCTTGACAGGTCTGTAACCGAGCCGTACACATTCACGTGGATTGGAGAGCGCTCTCCCATCGCCCCAACGGCAGCGTGGCCGCGTACGGGTCGCGTTGTCGCATCGCCGTGTCACGCGCCCGTTCAGGGACCGAGACCAGCGCGCCGCGCGCTGAAGGGAGAGCAACATGTTCGTCACACCGCAGACCGGCCGAGCATCCGGCCGCCGGGCGGGACCGCCGCGGCGGCGCTCGGCGCTGACGGCGTTCGCGCTGCTGGCCGGGAGCCTGGCCGGCGCGGCGACCGCGACGCTGGCCGCGGCCCCCGCGGCGCAGGCCGACACCGTGCCGCCGGCGCCCGCGGGCTGGACGACGGTGTTCGGGGACAACTTCGCCGGGCCGGCCGGGTCCGCACCCTCGTCGAACAACTGGTTCTACGACCTCGGCACCGGCTTCGGCACCGGCGAGAAGGAGCAGATGACCAGCTCCACCGCCAACTCCTACCTCGACGGCAACGGTCACCTCGTCCTCAAGGCGATCAACAACGGCGGCACGTGGACCTCCGCCCGGCTCGAGAGCACCCGCGACGACTTCCAGGCCCCGGCCGGCGGCGAGCTGGAGATGAGCGCGTCGATCGAGCAGCCCAACCCGGGGGCCAACGGCCTGGGCTACTGGCCGGCGTTCTGGGCGCTGGGCTCGCCGATGCGGGCCGGCGGCGGCTGGCCGCAGTCCGGCGAGATCGACATGATGGAGGACGTCAACGGCCTGAATGAGGCCTCGCAGACCCTCCACGACTCGGCCAACAGCCCCGGCCACGGCCTGATCGCCTGCCCCAACACCGCTTCGAGTTGCGAGACCGGCTACCACACCTACTCGGTGATCGTCGACCGGACCAACACCAGCGCCGAGCAGATGCTGTTCCAGATGGACGGGGTCACCGAGAGCACCATCACCGAGGCCTCAGTCGGCACCGCCGCCTGGCAGGCCGCGATCGACCACGGGTTCTTCATCCTCTGGGACCTGGCCATGGGCGGCAACTACCCCGACGGCGTCTCCGGCCAGACCACCCCGACGGCCGCCACCGCCTCCGGCGCGTTCATGAGCGCGGCGTGGGTCGCCGTGTACGAGAAGGGCGGCAACTCCACGCCGACCGCCACGGCGACGGCGACCGGCCAGGTCACCGGCGCGGGCGGCAACTGCCTGACCAACCAGAACTCGCTGAACACCGAGGGCAACCCGATCTTCCTGAGCGGTTGCAACGGCAGCACGGGCCAGACGTGGTCGCCCTACAGCGACAACACCGTGCGTGTGCAGGGCGGCTGCCTGGACGTGGTCGCGGCCGGGACGACCAGCGGCACCAACGTCGACTGGTATCCCTGCAACGGCACCAACGCGCAGGGCTGGAGCCACCAGTCCAACGGTGAACTGCTCAATCCGAACTCCAACCTGTGCCTGACCGATCCCGGCGGCAACACCGGGACGCGGCTGGACATCGAGACCTGCACCGGTTCCGCACAGCAGATCTGGAACCTCCCCAGCGGCGGCGGCACGAACACGGTGACGGTCACCAACCCGGGCAACCAGACCTCGACCGTGGGCACCGCGGCCAGCGTTCAGATTCAGGCATCTGACTCGGCGTCCGGCCAGACGCTCAGCTACAGCGCGACCGGTCTACCGGCCGGCCTGTCGATCAACTCCTCGACCGGCCTTATCTCCGGCACGCCGTCGGCGGCAGGTACGTCGAACGTCAGCGTGACCGCGACGGACGGCACCGGGGCTTCCGGCTCGACTTCGTTCACCTGGACGGTCAACTCGACCGGCGGCACGTGCAACACGAGCACGAACCTGGCGCTCAACCAGCCCGCGACGGCCTCGTCGACCGAGAACGCCGGCACCCCGGCCTCCGCGGCGGTCGACGGCAGCCTGACGACCCGTTGGTCGACCCAGTTCAGCGACCCGCAGTGGCTCCAGGTCGACCTCGGCTCGGTGCAGAACATCTGCCAGGTCGTCATCCACTGGGAGACCGCGTCGGGCAAGGCCTACCAGATCCAGACCTCGAACGACGCGACCAACTGGACCACGATCTACTCCACCACCACCGGCCCGGGCGGGACCGAGACGCTGAACGTCTCAGGGTCCGGACGCTACATCCGCATGTACGGCACCCAGCGCAACACCCAGTGGGGCTACTCCATCTGGGAATTCCAGGTCTACGGCACGGGCAGCGGCACCAGTTGCGGCACGACGAACCTTGCGCTGAACCAGCCCGCGACCGCGTCGTCCATGGAAAACGCGTCCTTCCCGGCCGCCAACGCCGTGGACGGCAACACCGGCACCCGCTGGTCCAGCCAGTTCAGCGACCCGCAATGGCTGCAGGTGGACCTCGGCGCCACGCACTCCGTCTGCAAGGTCACGCTGGACTGGGAGACCGCGTACGCCACGGCGTTCCAGATTCAGACCTCGAATGACGCCGCGAACTGGACGTCGATCTACTCCACCACCACCGGCACCGGCGGCACTCAGACGCTCAGTGTCTCCGGATCAGGCCGCTACATCCGCATGTACGGCACCACCCGAGCCACCCAATGGGGTTACTCCCTCTGGGAATTCGAAGTCTTCGGCAGCTGACGCTCCCTGAGGCACAGGCCACCTGAAGGAACCGGGGGCCGCGGATCTCATCCGCGGCCCCCGCACTATGCAGGTTCCTCGAGCGCTCCCCCCTGCACGCGGCGCTTCGCCACTTACGGTGGATTCGCCGTCCCACGCGCGGCACTCCGCCGCGTACGCGGGGCTGGAGCTCATCGGGCCGTCACCGACGTCTCTGCTCCGCCCCATCAGTCGGGAGAGCGCTCTCCCGCTTTCCTTCGCTCATGACCCGCTCGGCCAGGAGATCTGTGTCGAGTGGTAGTAGTTGACGCCCATGATCTTCCAGCGCGGCCCCTGCGCGCCGAGCCGCTGATCGAACGCGGCCACGCTGTGGGTGCTCCACGGGGACCAGCCGAGTTCGGCGATCGCAGGCAGGCGCGGGAAGGCCATGTAATCGATGTCCGCCGAGGTGACGATCGTCTCGGTCCACAGCGGGGCTTCGACGCCGGCCACCGACGATTCCCCGACGCCGCTGAGATATGCGCCCGGGTTCCAGCCATAGGCCTTGTTGACGTCGGTGTAGCCGGCCCAGTTCTGGCCGAGGACCGTCTTCTTGTTGTACTTCATGTCGAGGTAGGCGTGGTTCGCCGGGGACATGATGACCTTTGTGCCGTTGGCCGCGGCCGCCGCCACGCTGCTGTTGCTGGTCGTGGTGTCCCAGAACTCGATCACCGTCGACGGGAGCAGCGTCGTCGTAGCGATGTTGTGCCAGCCGACGACCGTCTTGCCGTGCGAGGCCACGATGTTCTGCACCTTGCCGATGAACGTCGCGTAGTCGGACGCGGAAGTCGAACTCGCTTCATCGCCGCCGATGTGGATGTACCGACCCGGGGTGATCGCTGCGAGCTCGCCGATCACCTGGTCGAGGAAGGTGTAGGTCACGTCCAGCGGGACGCACAGGGAGCTGAATCCCACGTTGGTCCCCGTGTAGAGCGGCGGCGCGACGCCGTTGCAGTTCAGCTCCGCGTACGAGGCCAGCGCGGCGTTCGTGTGCCCCGGCGAGTCGATCTCGGGGACGACGGTGATGTAGCGCGACTGGGCATACGCCACGATCGCCGAGTAGTCAGCCTGGGTGTAGTAGCCGCCCGGGCCGCCGCCGACCTCCGTGCTTCCGCCGTAGGTCGCCAGGTTCGGCCAGCTGTTGACGGCGATCCGCCAGCCCTGGTCGTCCGACAGGTGCAGGTGGAGATAGTCGATCTTGTAGAGCGCGATCTCGTCGATGTACCGCTCGACCTGCGCGACGGTGAAGAAGTGGCGGGCCACGTCGAGCATCGCGCCACGGTGCTCGAAGCGCGGGTAGTCGACGATCGTCCCGCCCGGAGCGGTCCACGGCCCCGGACGCACGGTCGGGCTCATGATCGAGGGCGGCAGGAGCTGGAGCAGCGTCTCCACGCCGTGGAAGAGCCCGGCCGGCTGCTGGGCCTGGACCAGCACCCCGCCCGCCGTCGTCGTGAGCTGATATCCCTCCGCGCCGACCACGGCGGGCGCGCCGGAGAGCCGCAGCGCGATGGTGCCCGAGCCGCCCGAACCGGTGGACTCCGGGATCGCGAAGCCCGTCGAGGCGCGCAGGATTCCGGCGAGGTAGTCGCCGATTCCGGTCACGTCGGTGGTGATGGTGGCCGAGGGGGCGAGCTGGAAGGTGCTGCCGCTAGAGGTCTCGCTCACCGGAGCGGGCACGACGTTGTTCTGGAACCCGGTGCTCCGGAATGCGGTCGCGGGCGCAGCGGCCGTGGAGGCGGAGGCAGTGGCGGTGCCGGTGGTGGCGGCCGCGGCGATGCTCAGCGCGGCGGCGAGGAAGAGGGCCAGCCGTGAGCGGGCCGGCCTGCGGACAGGGTTCGGTGGGTATCCGTTCATACTTCAGCGGCTCCTGCGCGGGAGTGGTGGGCCGCGTGCACAAGGGGCCGTCCGACGCGGTGCGGCGCTTCGGACGGCCCACGCAGCACGACCCGGGAATGGCGGTTTGGCGGGTCGTACGACGCTCTACGTTTAGTTAGTTAACTTTCCTATCCCGTGGACAAGGTAGCGCGACCCCCAGACGCCGTCAACGGCTAATGTCGAGAAAGCACCGATTCGCACAGGGAATGGCCTGCTGACTTACGGTGTGGAGCAGTCCGGTGGGGACCATCCCGGAGGGCATCTCGCCGAAGGCGTGTGATGAGGTTGGCCGCGCGGGCTTCTTGCTGTCGCGTGTTGTCGAGCGGTCCGCCCGGGACCGTCGTCCGGAGGCGTGACGACGGACGCGCGCGGGGAAAGCGGGCGGCGCGAGCAGCCAGCCGCACTCAGAGGTAGCGATCAGCCGTGGCGCACCGCGACGACCAGCGTGTCGACCGCCGGACGCTCGGCGCCGTCGACGTGGCGCAGCACCCGCTCCGCGCGCTCGATGTGCAGGGGCGCGGCGGCCTCGGCGACCGCGTCGGGCGTGTAGAGGATCGCAGGGTCTTGCGGTCCTCCGGTGCCTTCGGTCAGGTTCGTCACGTCGTGCCCGACCACAAGCAGCGTTCCGCTCTCCGCGAGGGCATCGCGCGCCTTGCCCAGAACTCGGCGAAGGTCGTCAGGAGGCAGGTGGAGGTAGGCGATCAGCGCGGCGTCGTACGCACCGCGCTCTGGTTCATAGTCGAGCAGGTCGGCCGCGACCCACGTGACATCCAGACCGCGCGACTCCGCGACAGCCCGGCCCTTGGCCACCGCGACCGACGAGAAGTCGACGGCGGTTGCCCGCCAGCCCTTCTCGGCCAGCCACAGCGCGTTGCGCCCCTCGCCGCATGCGAGGTCCAGCGCGCGTCCCGGCGGCATATCCGCCAGCACCTGCGCGACAAACTGGTTCGGCGTCGTGCTCCAGACCCACTCCGCCTGCCGGTATCGCTCGTCCCACGCGGTCCGATCCACCACGCCATTATCCCAGCGCGGCTTGTTCCCGCGGGCGCGGGGCTTGCTCCCGCCGTCAATAGCCGAGCTCGTGCAACCGTGCGTCGTCGATGCCGAAGTGGTGCCCGACCTCGTGGACGACGGTCTTGATCACCTCGGCGACCACCTCCTCGCGCGTGCGGCTGATGCGCAGGATCGGCAGCCGGAAGATCGTGATGCGGTCCGGCTGCACTCCGGCGTACCACTGGCCGCGCTCGGTCAGGGGAATGCCCTCGTAGAGGCCGAGCAGGA
>NZ_DASZGI010000130.1:0-11581 GCF_035938995.1 Actinocrinis sp. | reverse complement strand
GGTATCAAGCCGGACTGGACGGACCGCGCACTGCTGGCCGCGCTTGCCCGGGTGCTGCCCGAGCAGTTGCGTGGCCATCGGCTGGTGACGCCCGAGACGCTGCTGCGCTGGCACAGGCGTCTGGTCGCGAAGAAGTGGACCTACCCGAACAAGCCCGGTCGGCCGTCACTCGCTCCCGAGACCGCGGCGCTGATCACGCGGCTGGCCATCGAGAATCCCTCGTGGGGGTATGTCAGGATCCACGGCGAGCTGCGGAAACCTGGCATCGAGGTCTCGCGCGCCACGATCCAGCGCCACCTGCGCCGACGCCGCATCCCACCCGCCCCGAAACGGGACCCGCTCACCTGGCGCGGCGGACAGTTCACCGACGCCTTCGACGCACTCCTGGCCGACGCAGACATCACCGCGGTCAAGACCCCGCCACGCCGCCCGCGGGCGAACGCGATCGCAGAACGCTGGATCCGCACCCCGCGAGCCGAGCTGACCGACCGGAAGCTGATCCTCGGCGAACGCCACCTGTGCCGCGTACTGACCGACTACCTGCGCCACTACAACCACACCCGACCGCACCGCACGCTCAACCTGCAGCCGCCACGCCCACCGACCACGGTCATCGACCCCACCGAACAGCGCCGGATCCGACGGCGAACCATCCTCGGCGGGCTGATCAACGAATACAAACGAGCCGCCTGACCATCAACACCACACCCAAACAAGGCCAGATCACAACCACGGGCCCCATTGCGAGCCCCGACAGGCTCGACTTCGTCGGGGTCGGGATAGAGGTGGACGTAGGCTTCGGATTGGCCGGTGCTGGCGTGTCCGAGCCGCGCGGCGATCTCGGTGGCGGCCAACCCCGCGTCGCCCAACAGCGAGGCGTAGGTGTGGCGCAGGTGGTGGTACAGGACCAGCGCGGCGCGGTGCTCGACCACGCGATCCGCAAGGACACACGGAGGTCGTGATCGCCCGGCTCCGCTTCCATGTGAACGCCTGCTCGGCGGCGGACGATTGGCTCGCACGCCGGGTCGCGCCGGCTGAACGATGGTGGTAGGACGGTATGCGGGACGTTCTCTCACCGATTCAGGTGATTCGCCCGCATCAGCGTGGCGTGAATTCAGCTGACAAGTCGCGCGTCGCGCCGGTGCCGACCCTTTAAGGAGCGGCTCATGGCGAAAGCAGTGGGCATCGACCTGGGCACGACCAACTCGGTCATCGCGGTGTGGGAGGGTGGTGAGCCCACCGTCATCCCGAACGCCGAGGGCTCGCGCACCACTCCGTCCGTGGTCGCCTTCACCGACAGCGGGGAACGCCTGGTGGGCCAGTTGGCCCGGCGCCAGGCGATCCTGAACCCGAAGGGCACCATCTACTCCGCCAAACGGTTCATCGGCCGGCACTTCGACGAGGTGTCGGACGAGGCCAAGGCCGTCGCCTTCGACGTGGTCGAGGGGCCGGGCGGCACCGCCCGCTTCGACGTGCGCGGCAAGCAGTACGCCCCCGAGGAGATCAGCGCGCTGGTGCTGCGCAAGCTGACCGAGGACGCCGCCAAGTCGCTCGGCGAGCGGGTCACCGAGGCCGTGATCACCGTTCCGGCCTACTTCAACGACGCGCAGCGCACCGCCACCAAGGACGCCGGCAAGATCGCCGGACTTGAGGTGCTGCGGATCATCAACGAGCCCACCGCCGCGGCCCTGGCCTACGGGCTGGAGAAGCAGGGGCACGAGACGGTGCTCGTCTTCGACCTGGGCGGCGGCACCTTCGACGTGAGCATCCTGGACGTCGGCGACGGCGTGGTCGAGGTGCGTTCCACCGCCGGCGACACGCACCTGGGCGGCGACGACTTCGACCGGCGGCTGGTCGACCACCTCGCCGACGGCTTCCAGAAGGCGAACGGGATCGACCTGCGCTCCGACCCGCAGGCGCTACAGCGGCTGTTCGAGGCGGCCGAGAAGGCCAAGACCGAGCTGAGCTCGGTCACCCAGACGCAGGTCGGCCTGCCATTCGTCACGGCCGACGCGTCCGGCCCCAAGCACCTGACCGAGACGGTGCGCCGCTCGACCTTCGAGCAGATCACCGCCGACCTGGTGGAGCGCTGCCTCGGCCCGGTGCAGCAGGCGATGGGCGACGCGAAGGTGTCCGCGAACGACATCGACGAGGTGATCCTTGTCGGTGGCTCGACCCGGATCCCGGCGGTGCAGGCCCTGGTGCGGCGGCTGACCGGCGGCAAGGAGCCCAACATGTCGGTCAACCCGGACGAGGTGGTCGCGCTCGGCGCGGCGATCCAGGCCGGGGTGCTCAAGGGTGAGGTGAAGGACGTCCTGCTGTTGGACGTCACACCGCTCTCGCTGGGCGTGGAGACCCGCGGCGGCGTGATGACGAAGATCGTCGACCGGAACACCACGATCCCGGTGCGCCGGTCGGAGACCTTCTCCACGGCGCAGGACAACCAGCCCGCGGTGGACGTGGTCGTGCTGCAGGGCGAGCGCGAGCGGGCGTCCGACAACCGGGTGCTGGGCCGGTTCCAGCTGGAGAACGTGCGGCCGGCGCCGCGCGGCGAGCCCCAGGTCGAGGTGACCTTCGACGTCGACGCGAACGGGATCCTCAACGTCAGCGCGCGGGACAAGGACACCGGCGCGCAGCAGGGGATCACGATCAGCGAGAGCTCGAACCTGGACAAGTCCGAGGTCGAGCGGATGGTCTCGGAGGCCGAGCGCAACCGGGCCGAGGACCAGAACCTGCGCCAGGCCGTCGATGCGCGCAACGAGCTGGACGCGATCGCCTACCAGGTGGAGCGGCAGCTCACCCGGCTCGGCGACGCCGCGCCGCAGCACGAGCGGGCGCGGGCCGAACTGCTGATCGGCGACGCGCGGACGGCGGTCAAGGACGAGGCGCCGCCGGACCGGGTGCGTACCCTGACCTCGGAGCTGCAGCAGATCTACCAGGCTCTCGCGGCGCGTCGGCCGGGCGAGGCCGGGCAGGCGGGTTCGGGGCAGGCAGGTTCTGCGCAACCGGGCTCGGCACCGCAGGGCGGTGCGTCGGGTGACGGCGGGGACGACGACGTCATCGACGCAGAGTTCGATCGAAGCTGAGGCGGCGCCATGGCCCACGACCCCGGTGCCACGGCAGACGGCGGCTTCACGCCCGGCGAGGACGGGAACGAGGCCCCGCAGGCGGTCTCCGCGCAGGAGACCGCCGCCGGGCAGGAGAACCCGGCCGCGACCGTGCGGGCGCTGGAAGCCACTGTGGCCGAACTCGAAGACCGCTGGCGGCGGGCGCTGGCCGACCTGGAGAACCTGCGCAAGCGGCACGCCCGCGAGCTGCGGCACGAGGCGGATGCCGAGCGGCGCCGCATCTGCTTGGCCTGGCTCCCGGTGGTGGACAACCTGGAGCTGGCCCTCGATCACGCCGCGGGCGATCCGGCGGCCGTCATCGTCGGCGTGCGCGCCGTGCGGGACCAGGCGGTGGCCCTGCTCGCCTCGCTCGGTTTCCCCCGCGACGACGAGACCGGCGTGCCGTTCGACCCGCTGCGGCACGAGGCGGTCGGCGTGGTCGACGAGCCGGGCACGGCCCCCGGGACCGTCGTCAGGGTGCTGCGGCCCGGCTACGGTGTGCCGCCGGACCGGCAGCTGCGCCCGGCGGCCGTGGTGGTCAGCCGCAAGCAGGAGTGAGCCGCCGTGGCCAGCGACTACTACGAGGTGCTCGGCGTCCGCAGGACCGCGGACGCCCAGGAGATCCAGCAGGCCTTCCGCAAGCTGGCCCGCCGCTACCACCCGGACGTCAACAAGGACCCGTCGGCGGAGGAGCGGTTCAAGGAGATCAACGAGGCCTACCAGGTGCTCTCCGATCCGCAGACCCGGGCCCGCTACGACCGGTTCGGGCCGGACTTCCGGCAGATACCGCAGGACTACGACGAGCGGGTGGCCGCGGGCCGGGGTTCGCCGTTCCGCGGGTTCCGGCGCGGCCGCGGTAGCGGTGGTCGTGGCGGCGGCAGTACCGCGGGCGGCGAGGACTTCGCCGGGGCCGGATTCTCCGGCGCTGACTTTTCGGGCGCGGGCTTCGGTGGCTCGGGAATCGATTTCGAGGACCTGTTCGGCGGCATGTTCGGCGGTCGCGGCGCGGGCCCGATCCAGGGCGCGGATCAGCTGGCCGAGCTCGAGCTGACCGTGGAGGAGGCGTACCGCGGCGGTCGCCGGAAGGTCACCCTCGGCGGCGCCGGCGGGGAGCGCGGCTACGAGGTGAACATCCCCGCCGGCGTGGTCGACGGCCAGCGCATCCGGCTGGCCGGGCAGGGCGGGCGCGGGTACGGCGACGCGCCGGCAGGTGATCTCTACCTCGTCGTCCGGATCGCGCCGCACCCGCGCTACCGGCTCTCCGGCCGCGACGTCACGGTCGATCTGCCGGTCAGCCCGTGGGAGGCGGCCCTGGGCGCGAGCGTCCCGGTCACCACTCCGGGCGGCGCGGCGAAGGTCGCCGTCCCGCCGGGCTCCTCCAGCGGCCGCAGGCTGCGGCTGCGCGGCGAGGGCATGCCCAACCCGAAGGGCGCGCCGGGCGACCTGTACGCCGAGGTCCGGATCATGGTGCCGCCCGAGCCCACCGAGCGGGAGCGGGAGCTGTTCGAGCAGCTCGCCGCGGCCTCGTCGTTCGACCCGAGGAGGCGGGCATGACCCCGCGTCAGCAACAGGGCGCCGACTGGACGGACGGCCGCGTCAGTACGGCGCGCTACACCCTCGTCGCCGCACGCCGCGCCGAGCGCGACCGGTTGAGCCTGAACGACGTCGCATACCGCAGCGGCGTGCACCCGCAGCTCATTGAGCGTTTCGTCGCGCTCGGCGTGGTGGACGCGAGCCGGGACGAAGCCGGGCGGCTCTGGTTCGACGCCCGCGTCCCGGCGAGGATCGCCCGGGTCCAGCGGCTGCGCACCGGCCTCGGCCTGAACTACGCCGCCCTCGGTCTCGTACTCGACCTGCTCGACCGGATCGAGCAGTTGGAAGCCGCGCTGCGCCGCAGCGGGCACCCTGGCAAGGAGCAGACGCCGTGGACATGAACCGGCTCACCCAGAAGTCCCAGGAAGCGCTGCAGGAGGCGCAGACCGTCGCGGTGCGGCTCGGCCACACCGAAGTCGACGGCGAGCACCTGCTCATCGCCCTGCTCGACCAGCCCGAGGGCCTGGTGCCCCGGCTGCTTGGCCAGGTCGGCGCGGACGTGGAGGCGCTGCGCGCCGATCTGAGCGCCGATCTGGCCAAACGGCCGCGCACCACCGGACCGGGCGTCGGCCCGGGGCAGGTCGTGGTCACCCAGCGCCTAGCCCGGCTGCTGGACGGGGCCGAACGCGAGGCCAGGCGGCTCAAGGACGAGTACGTCTCGGTCGAGCACCTGGTCCTGCCGCTGGTCGAGGAGGGCTCGGCCACCGCCGCCGGACGCCGGCTGAAGGAGCGCGGCGTCACTCGCGACGCCTTCCTGACCGCGCTGACCCGGATACGCGGCAACCAGCGGGTGACCTCGGCCACCCCCGAAGCCGCCTATGAGGCGCTGGAGAAGTACGGCCGCGACCTGGTGGCCGAGGCGCGCGCCGACAAGCTCGACCCGGTGATCGGCCGGGACGCCGAGATCCGCCGGGTGATCCAGATCCTGAGCCGCAAGACTAAGAACAACCCGGTCCTCATCGGCGACCCGGGCGTCGGCAAGACCGCGATCGTCGAGGGGCTGGCCCAGCGGATCCTGCGCGGCGACGTGCCCGAGGGGCTGCGTGACAAGACGGTGTTCTCGCTCGACATGGGCTCGCTGGTCGCCGGGGCCAAGTACCGCGGCGAGTTCGAGGAGCGGCTCAAGGCGGTCCTGGCCGAGGTCAAGGCGGCCGAGGGCCGGATCCTGCTCTTCATCGACGAACTGCACACGGTGGTCGGCGCCGGGGCGGCCGAGGGCGCGATGGACGCGGGCAACATGCTCAAGCCGATGCTCGCGCGCGGCGAACTGCACATGATCGGCGCCACCACCCTCGACGAGTACCGCAAGCACATCGAGGCGGACGCCGCCCTCGAGCGCCGCTTCCAGACCGTGCTCGTTGACGAGCCCACGGTCGAGGACACCGTCTCGATCCTGCGCGGGCTGCGCGAGCGGCTTGAGGTGTTCCACGGCGTGAAGATCCAGGACACCGCGCTGGTGGCCGCGGCGAGCCTGAGCCACCGGTACATCACCGACCGCTTCCTGCCCGACAAGGCCATCGACCTGGTGGACGAGGCCTGCGCCCGGCTGCGCACCGAGATCGACTCCATGCCCGCCGAGCTGGACGAGCTGACCCGCCGGGTCACCCGGCTGGAGATCGAGGAGGCGGCGCTGGCCAAGGAGAAGGACAAGGCCAGCAGGGCCCGGCTGGAGGAGCTGCGCCGCGAGCTGGCCGATCTGCGCGCCGAGGCGGATGCCAAGCGCGCGCAGTGGGAGGCCGAGCGCCAGGCCATCCGCCGGGTCCAGGAGCTGCGCGAGGAACTGGAGCGCACCCGCGCGGACGCGGAGCGGGCCGAGCGCGAGTACGACCTGAACCGCGCCGCCGAACTGCGGTACGGCACGATCACCGAACTGGAGCGGCGGCTGGCCGCCGAGGAGCGGCAGCTCGCCGCGAAGCAGGGCGAGAGCCGGCTGCTGCGCGAGGTGGTCACCGCGGACGAGATCGCCGAGATCGTGGCCGCGTGGACCGGGATCCCGGTCTCCCGGCTGCAGGAGGGCGAGCGGGAGAAGCTGTTGCGGCTCGACGAGATCCTGCGGCAGCGGGTCATCGGCCAGGACGACGCGGTGCAGCTGGTCGCCGACGCCGTGATCCGGGCCCGGTCCGGGATCCGGGACCCGCGCCGGCCGATCGGTTCGTTCATCTTCCTGGGACCCACCGGGGTCGGCAAGACCGAGCTGGCCAAGACGCTGGCCGCGGCGCTGTTCGACAGCGAGGAGAACATCGTCAGGCTCGATATGAGCGAGTACCAGGAGCGGCACACCGTCAGCCGGCTGCTCGGCGCGCCGCCCGGGTACGTCGGCTACGAGGAGGGCGGGCAGCTGACCGAGGCGGTGCGCCGCAAGCCCTACTCGGTGCTGCTGTTCGACGAGGTGGAGAAGGCGCATCCGGACGTCTTCAACACCCTGCTGCAGGTGCTCGACGACGGCCGGATCACCGACGCGCAGGGGCGCACCGTCGACTTCCGCAACACCGTGATCATCATGACCTCCAACCTCGGCTCGCAGTACCTGCTACAGGACGCCACCGCGGGCGGCGAGATCAAGCCCGACGTCAGGGACCTGATCATGCGCGAGCTGCGCGGCCATTTCCGCCCGGAGTTCCTCAACCGGGTCGACGACGTGGTGATCTTCCACCCGCTCGGCCTGCCGCAGATCGAGCGGATCGTGGACCTGCTCTTCGACGAGCTGCGCGGCCGACTGGCCGAGCAGCGCATCACGCTGCGGCTGACCGAGCCGGGCCGCCGGCTGATCGCCGAACAGGGCTTCGACCCGGTCTACGGCGCCCGGCCGCTGCGCCGCTTCATCTCCCACGAGGTCGAGACCAAGATCGGCCGCGCACTGCTGGCCGGCGGCATCTGCGAGGGCCTGACCGTGGTGGTGGGCGCGCAGGGCGGCGAGCTGACCGTCACGTTCCAGGAGCCCGACCAGCCGCCCGAACGAGGGGAGGACGCACCGTGAGCGCCCCGACCAGGACGGTCCGCTGTCCGAACTGCCAGAAGAACAACAGGGTTCCGGCCATCGCCGAGGGACGGCCGAGGTGCGGCAACTGCCACCGGCCGCTGCCATGGATCGCGGACGCGGACGACGGCAGCTTCGCGCAGGTCGCGGAGCAGGCGGACATCCCGGTGCTGGTGGACCTGTGGGCGACCTGGTGCGGTCCGTGCCGGATGGTCAGCCCCGCGCTGGAGCAGGTGGCCGCCGACCTGGCCGGGCAGATCAAGCTGGTCAAGGTCGACGTGGACGCCTCGCCGTCGCTCTCCCGGCGTTTCGAGGTTCAGGCCGTGCCCACCCTGATGGTGCTCGACCGGGGCAGGGTGATCGCGCGGCAGGCCGGAGCGGTGCCCGCCCCGGCGCTGCGCCACTGGGTGGAGCAGGCCCTGGAAGACAACGCGCGGTCGGCGTCGAGCCCGGCGGAGGCATCATGACCCGTCGGCTGGCAGACCCGCACCTCAGCCTGGTGCGGCCGGTCGTGCCGCGCACCCCGCAGGGCTGCGAGGAGTGCCTGCGGATCGGTTCGGCGTGGGTGCACCTGCGGCTGTGCCAGACCTGCGGGCAAGTCGGGTGCTGCGACTCCTCGCCGATGAAGCACGCGCGCCGCCACGCCGCCAGCGTCGGGCACCCGATCGTCCAGTCCTTCGAGCCGGGCGAGGACTGGCGCTGGTGCTACAGTCACGAGGCCTACGTATGACCGACCTGGCGGAGACGCCGGACCGCGACGGCGCGTTTCCGAGGCTGACCGACGAGCAGCTCGCCGTCTTCGAGTCCTGCGGCGAACTGCGCCCGGTGAAGGCCGGGGACCTGCTCTACCGCGAGGGAGAGCCGCCTGGCAGCTTCTTCATCGTGCTCAGCGCGCTGGTCGCGATCGTCGAGGGCTACGGGGCGGACGAGCACGTCGTACGGGTACACGGCTCGCGCCGTTTCCTCGGCGAACTCGGGCTGCTGGAGGGGCAGGTCGCGTTCCTGACCGCCGTCGTGGTCGAACCCGGAGAGGTGCTGGCCGTCCCGGTTCCCGAGCTGACCGCCGCGCTGACCCGCGATCCCGAGCTCGGCGACCTGATCCTGCGCGCCTACTTCAACCGCCGCTCGCTCATGCTCGGACAGGGCGCCGGACTGCGGATCGTCGGCTCGCAGTACTCTCCCGACACCCGCCGCCTGCTCGCCTTCTGCGCGCGCAACCGTCTGCCGCACCGCTGGATCGACCTGGAGAAGGACGGCACGTCCGAGGCGCTGCTGCGCAGGCTAGGCGTCACCGCCGCGCAGACCCCGGTCGTGCTGCTGGGCGGTCACAAGGTGCTGCGGAACCCGACCAACGCGCAGCTCGCCGAGACGGTCGGGCTGCGCCCGACCACGCCACGCCCGACGCGCTACGACCTGCTGGTCGTCGGCGCGGGTCCGGCGGGGCTCGCCGCAGCCGTGTACGGCTCCTCCGAAGGGCTCTCCAGCGGCGTGCTGGACGCGGTCGCCACCGGCGGCCAGGCGGGCACGTCCTCGCGGATCGAGAACTACCTGGGCTTCCCGGCCGGGATCTCCGGCTCGCAGCTCGCCGAGCGCGCGGTGATCCAGGCGTCCCGGTTCGGCGCCCGGATCAGCGTGCCCGCGGCCGCGGTCGGTCTGGAGCCCCGCGACGACGACCACTACGCGATCCGGCTCGACGACGGCGGCGAGCTGACGGCCCGCACGGTCGTGGTGGCCACCGGAGCACAGTACCGCCGGCTCGACGTGCCAGGCAGCCGGAAGCTGGAGGGGCTGGGCATCCACTACGCGGCGACCGCGTGGGAGGCGCAGATGTGCCGGGCCGCCCCGGTGGCGGTGGTCGGCGGCGGGAATTCCGCGGGCCAGGCCGCCGTGTTCCTGGCCGCGCAGGCCCAGCGCGTGCTCCTGGTCGTGCGCGGCGGCGATCTGGCGGCGGACATGTCGCGCTACCTCGTGGACCGGATCGAGGACGACCCGCGCATCGAGGTCCTGCTGCGCCACGAGGTGCGCGAGGTGCACGGCGACAAGCAGATCGAGTCGGTCCTCGTCGAGGACGAGCACACCGGCAAGCGGCGCACCGTGCCGGTCAAGGCACTGTTCGTGTTCATCGGCGCACAACCCTGCACCGCGTGGCTGAACGGCGCCCTCGCCCTGGACGAACGCGGCGCGGTGCTCACGGGCCGCGACGCCGCACCGGCCATCGACGCCGAGCGCTGGCGGCATCTCGCGCGCAGGCCCTTGGTGCTGGAGACGAACTGGCCGGGAATCTTCGCCGCCGGCGACGTGCGCAGCAACTCGATCAAACGCGTCGCCTCGGCCGTCGGGGAGGGCGCGATGTCCGTCCGCCTCGTGCACGAGTACCTCAGGGAGGTGGGGGCGTCCGCCGACAGGTGAGCAGCGGCGCCAGCCTCGCCGCACGACCAACCAGGGAAGGTGATCCACGTGCCTGTGATGGGCGTATCCAAATTCGAGCGCTTCTTCCGCGCCGCGGCCGGACTCGACGTCGACAAGAACGACCTCAAGCGATACGACGACTTCGTCAACCGCAAGATCTACGACCTGTTCCTGATCGCGCAGGCCGTCGCGCGCGCGAACGGCCGCGACGTCGTCGAACCCCAGGACCTGCCGATCGGCAAGGGCCTGCAGGAATGCATCCACGCGTTCCGCGGCATCGACGAGGAGATCGAGTTGCAGCCGCTGCTGGACCAGCTGACCGCCGAGCCGGCCGTGGACCTGGTCGCGGCCGAGGAGACGCGCGCCCGCCTGCCGCTCATCGCCGGCGGACTGAGCGTGGCGCTCGCACGCACCTTCCGGATCCTGCAGCCCGAGCGGCACAACCCGCAGACCGCCGAGTGGGAGCAGGCCATCGACGTCTTCGACCTGCTGTTGTGACGAGCACGGACGACCGGACGCCCCAGTCGTCCGGCGTCACCGGGATACGGCCTACCGGCGCGAAACCGGCGGGCCGTATCCCTGCAAGCTCACCAGTGGAGACCGTGGGGACGCTACACGCGGGGTTGATCCTCACTTGGCGTGCTGTCTCGCTGCGCCCATTGATCCGGCGGACGATATTCAGCGATATGCCGCCGCGGTAGGCGATCGTCCCCGCGCTCGGCGCGCGCTGCAGTCCCGCCTGCGGGCGACGAGCTGACGATGCCAGGCCAGTAGCCTGGCCGGAGTGACCGAGAAAATGGCAGCCCAGCGTCGCCGCGCACCCAGGCAGGAGAGTGAAGAGAGCCACAGCCGGTCTGCCCAGGCGTTACGCCTGCCGAAAACCTCATCCATGCTGGTCGGGTCCGCATCCGGGAGCTAGATCAGGGTTGCGTAAGGTAGCGGACTGCGAAACATCCTGATCGCTGGCCACCGTCATGCCATGGTGATCGGTCGTGCTGCTGCGACTGGCCTACCTCGGGGTGGCGAACGCGTTCGCGTTGGTGCGGCTGCTGCCGATGAGCGATCGAGACAAGGATGCGGAAATCCTGGCGCTGCGGCATCAGCTCGCCATCCTGCAACGGCAGATCGGTCCACAGCGGGTACGGTTCACCCCGAGTGATCGAGCGCTGCTCGCGGCGCTGCTGCACCATCTCCCTAGGAGCGTACTCAAACACCTGCACCTGATCGTGCGCGCGGACACCGTGCTTCGATGGCACCGCGACCTGATCGCCCGGCGGCACGCGCAGCGCAGCCGACCCAAGACCGTGGGGCGGCCACGCACCGTGCGCTCGATCCGCTTGCTGATCCTGCGGCCGGTGCGCGAGAACCCGTCGTGGGGGTACCGCCGCGTGCACGGCGAACTGCTGGTACTAGGCGTGAAGGTCGCCGCCTCCACCGTGTGGGAGATACTCAAAGACGCTGGGATCGACCCGGCACCGGAGCGCAGCTCCACCAC
>NZ_DASZGI010000129.1:0-1670 GCF_035938995.1 Actinocrinis sp. | reverse complement strand
CTCGAGGTCCACCCCGTCGGAACGGTAGCTGTTTGCCGATCCGTTCACCGAGCTGACGTTGTACGCCGCGCCCTGACCACCGGTGTCGTAGTTCTCCGCCTGCACGGTACCCGGCACCGCCGCTGCCGTACCGCCATAGGGAGCGTCGGTGGCGGCATATGCCGTGGAGTGCGTGCCTACCAGCGTCGCGGAGGCCAGGGCCACCACCGCGAGAACTGCCCGGATCCTGGGACGGGAGCGGGACCGGTGCAGCCTGCCGCTGTCCAGCACAGATAGCCGCAGATTAGGGAACTGCCTCATTGCCATCCCTTCCGATTCCTGATCTTCCCGTTTGGTCACGGACCGGGCCGGTTTCGTGTCTCACCCCTGGACCAGGCTGGAATTCCGGGCGTCGGTACCGTTGCGGGCGCGCTGCCGATACAGCGCGCCGCCGACCGATAGGACGTCGCAGGGTGTGTCGATGCACAGACCGGAGAAGTCGACAAGACCGCCTTATGGCGGGGGTCGGCGGCTGTCCACGCGGACGGTGCTGTCCGCGTGGAGACCGAACTGTGCCAGGAGCGGCGTCATCGAGATCGTGTTCGTGATGACGCTGCCTCGACAGCGTTCCGGGTTCGGCTGGCCGCGCCATGACAGCCGAGGGGCTTGACCGAACGGTGGGTCGGGCGACCTCGCTCGGGTTCGTAAACGTTTCCGGATGTCATTGTGACCGCCACCACATGCGTGTCAAGACACTCGGGAAACATGGAATCGCAACCCACGGCTCGACGCCTACTTCACCCGTCAACCACTCGACCACACATGGCAGCCGACTGATACGCCTCCACGCTGCGACAACGAATTGACCAGCAGGTGTACGTCCTCGTTCTGTCACACCTGATCAAAGAACTCTATGGTCGGATATCCAGGTGCGAAAGCCCGCGGGCTTCCGAACATGCCGGGCAGGTCGCGGGCTCTGCGGGGGCTGCTCGTCGGGTTACGCGCCGATCGCCGGTCGGATCCGACCCAATCAGTCCGTTGTCACTGCCTCATCGGGCAGCTCGCCAGACGGTAGATCAGATACAGAGGACTGGCGTACTACACTGCGACCGCGGATCCGCCTTGGATACGCTCATCCTCGGAGGAAATACGTACATGTTCAGTGCTTTTCGTCTCGCCGCGGTAGGTGCCACGGCCGCCCTCATGGCGGTCGCAGGCGGAGCGGGCGCAGCCCTCGCGGCCCAACCCGACCGCGGGCCGACCGCTCCCGGTATGACGATCGCCGCGACGCTGGTGAACAACACGGCGTGCACGCTCCAGCTCACCGGTGGCTGGATCCTCGAAGGCCACCTCTCGCAGGACGTCCCCCTGACAATCGGCCCGCACAGCAGCGGCGCGTGGAAGATCGTCGGCTGGAACGCCTTCAGCAACGCCGACGCCGACCTCCTCGTGGTGTTCGCGGCGACAGGGTGCGCACAGGCCGGCGACCAGGAGGGGTACGGGATGTCGAACACTGCGGCAAACGGCCTGAACTACGGGGACGGCGCCTGCGCGGTCGGCCCGGCGCCGGGATTGCAGAACACCTTCAGCGCCACGCCGGGATACCACGCCACCCTGACGATCACCTTGAACGCCACCAGCAACGCCGCGCGCACGATCCGCTCCGTGGTCACCCCGGACCTTGGCCAGTG
>NZ_DASZGI010000128.1:0-66117 GCF_035938995.1 Actinocrinis sp. | reverse complement strand
GGCGAAGACCGCGTTCTTCTGGGCGTCGGTGGTCAGGACCTTCGCGTTGTCGCCGGTCAGGTGCGTGTCCTGCTGGTCGCCGGACAGCGCGATGCTCACATTGAGGTCCCTGATCGTGTGCGTGCCACCGCTCTTGGCGACATGCACGACCCGGACCTCCGCCTTTCCGTAGCGCGTCGGCCCGAGCACGATGTCGACTTCCGCCGCCGCCGTCTTTTCGGACGCTGTTTCTTCGGACGCTGTTTTTTCGGACACCGTCAGCTCCCCCGGTAGGTCGAGTACGCGAACGGGCTGATCAGCAGCGGCACGTGGTAGTGCGCCGCGGGGTCCGCGATGGAGAAGCAGATCGCGACCTCGGGGTAGAAGAACTCGTCGATGCCCTGATCGGCGAAGTAGGCGGCGGTGTCGAAGACCAAGCGGTGCGGCCCCTTGGTCACGTGCTCGGACAGGCCGTCGCGGACCCGGCCGTCCGCGCCGGTTCTCACAGTGGCCAGCGGCATCCAGCCATCGTCGGCCGCAGCCTCGAGGCGGACTCCGATCCCGGCCGCAGGCTTGCCGCGGACCGCGTCTAAAACGTGCGTCGACAGACTCATCGCGCCGCGTCCGAAGTCCCGGACCCAGCGTCCGCTGAGGCCCCGCCCACCGGGATCGGGCCCTGAATCACGACCCCGAAGCCGTCGAGCATCTTGTCCAAGCGCAGCCGGACGATCTGGCCGAGTTCCCCGCGCACGACGCTCTGCTCGGTCAGTTCGTCGTGGCCCAGCCGTTCGCGTGCCGCGGTAAGCATCTGCGCGGCGGTGCGCCCAGTCGCCCGGATCAGGAATACGTACCCGAACTTCCGCTCATACGCGACGTTCGCCTGGACCAGGTCGGCAGCCGTCTTCGCGCCGGCCTCACTCGCGCCGGCCTGCTCGGCACGCGACCACGCGGCCTCGGCCCCCCGGCCAGCGGCGCGTTCGCCGATGCGGGGATGCGCGGCTAAGGCCTCGAGGATGTCCGGCCAGTCGAGGGAGGTCAGGGTCTCCGCCGCGGCGCGATACAACTCGCCAATGCCGCGATAGGGGCGGGAGAGCGCGAGAGCGGCAACCCAACGCCGCGAAGCGCAGCACAGGCTCAGGGCCTCCGCAGCGTCCTCCAACGGGAGCGTGTTGAACCGGTCGAGCTGCGCCATCCGCACCTTGCGCGCGAGCTCCCCCGCGACCGGCCCGTCCACGTGCGCCGCACCGTCAGCCACCCCGCCCTCCGCTGCGGCGCTGTCGCTGCTCACGAGCACGCCGCGCGTACGGTCCGACGCTGAGTCCAAGATCCACCCCTTCTCCCTGCGTCGCCATCTAGCGGCCTCACCCCGCGGCCCGTCGCCTCTAAGTCAGTGAATCCCCCGCTGAGCACGGCTTCCATGGGCCATAGGCACGATTCGCCAGGCCTGTGCCACATGGCCGTCTTGGAGGTTCCTACGAGGCGTCGCGCGGATTAGTGTTCGCATAAGCGCCACGACGCCTGAGCGTGACGACGGCCCGCTGTTCGAGGGGAGCGATATCCCGGATGCGCCTGCGCGACCTGCTCGAAGCGCCCGCCCTGGCACTGACCGCGGTGACGGGCGAGGCCGGGCTGGACCGCGAGCTGGGGTCGGTGATGGTGACCGACCTGCCGGACCCGGGCAAGTACCTGCGCGGCGGGGAACTGGTGGTCTCCGGCCTGGTGTGGCTCAGCGATCCGCGCATGTCGCCCGCCGAGCACTGCGAGCTGTTCGTCGGGGCGGTGGCGCGGGCCGGCTGCGCGGGTCTGGCCGCCGGGGACGCGACCGACGCGCGGCTGCCCCTTGAGCTGGTTGACGCGTGCACCAAGCACGCCGTGCCTCTGCTGCACGTTCCGGCGAAACTGGCGTTCGCCGACCTGACCGAGTGGATCTCGCGTCGCGTCTCGGCCGAGCGCGCGGGTGACGCCGGGGAGTTGCTGGCCCGACACCGCAGGCTGGTGGCCGCCGGTGCGCGGCAGGGCTTCGGCGGGATCGTGCGGCTGATCGCGCAAGAGACCGGGATGGCGTGCGTGGTGCTGACCGCCGCCGGTGAAGTCATCGCGGTCGACGGGGCGCTGCCGAGCGCTGCGGCTCGCGCGGCCATCGCCCGCGAGTCGCTGCGCACCGCGGCGCTCCCCGAGCGGTTGATCGAGTATCGCGGCAAGACATACTCGGTCTACACGGTGTCGGGCCGACCCGGCACGGCGGTGACCGACTGGTATGCGGTCTTCGAGGGCGACTGGCGCACCTGGCCGCGCCAGCGCCGGGAGGCCGCGCGCGGCGCCGCGCGGCTGGTCGGGGCCGAGCGCGCCCGCGAGGCGGAGGCGCAGCGGCCGGTGCGGCGGGTGTGCCGTGAGCTGGTGATGCTCGCCGCCCAGGCCGCGCCGATCGCGGAGATCGGCGCCCGGCTCGGGTTGGTCGGCCTGGACCCGGCGGCCGGATTGCGCGCCGTGGCCATCGCGACGGCCGGCAACGTCCGGGTCGGCCGGCTGGCCCGCACGCTCGTCGAGGCGCCGGACGGCGCGACGCCGGTCCCGATCGCCGTGTTCCCCGGTGCGCAGCTCGATCACGTCGGTGCCGACGACCCGGCGGCGTGGGCCGAGTCCGCGTTCGCGGTCGCCATCAGTCCCGCGCCGGCCGTGACCAAAATCGCCGGCGCCGACACCGCCAAAGCCTCAGCCCCAGAGGCTTCGGAAGCGGCGACACCGGAGACCAGCGCTCCTCCCCTGGCGGACCCGGCGACGCTGCGCGCGCGGTTGTCGGCCCTCGCGCCCGGCCTCGGCCGCGATCGGGTGGCGATCGGGATCAGCGACCGGATCGTGCAGACCGCCGACCTGACCGGCGCGATCGAGGAGGCGCGCCTGGCGATGCGGCTGGCCATGCGGCGTCCCGGGCTGCTGGAGATCGCCGGGCACGACGAACTCGCCTCGCACCTCGTGCTGCTCGCGCACGTGCCGGACGACCTGCGGCGCGGATACCGCGAGCGGCTACTCGGCCCGCTGCGCGCCTACGACGCCCGCCACCACTCGCAGCTGGAGCAGACCCTGGACCGGTTCCTGAACTGCTCGGCCTCCTGGAGCCGGTGCGCGCAGGAACTGCACATTCATGTCAACACACTGCGGTACCGGATCGAGAAGATCAACCAGCTGACCGGCCGGGATCTGTCCCGGCTGGACCACCAGGTCGACTTCTACCTCGCCCTGCGGGCCCGCTGAGCCCCGGCCGGCCCACCCCCTCACCGGTACGCGGACTGCCCGGTGAGCGCCTGCCCGATCACCAGCGTGTGGATCTCCGAGGTGCCCTCGTAGGTGAGCACGGACTCGAGATTGTTTGCGTGCCGCAGCGGCGAGTACTCGAGCGACACGCCGTTCGCGCCGAGGATCGTGCGGCACTCGCGGGCGATGGCGATGGCCTCGCGCACGTTGTTGAGCTTGCCGACGCTGATCTGCTCCGGGCGGATCCGGCCGCGCTCCTTGAGCCGGCCGAGGTGGACGGCCAGCAGCATCGCCGTGTTCAGCGAGACTGCCATGTCCGCCAGCTTGCGCTGGGTCAGCTGGAACGCGCTGATCGGCCGGTCGAACTGGATGCGCGCGTCGGCGTACGCCAGCGCCGTCTGCAGGCAGTCGCGGGCCGCCCCGACCGCGCCGAACATGATGCCGAAGCGGGCCTCGTTCAGGCAGGACAGCGGCGCGCCCAGGCCGCGCGCCTCGGGCAGCCGTGCGGACTCGGGCAGCCGCACACCCTGCAGGATCAGCTCCGAGGTGACCGAGGCCCGCAACGAGAGCTTGCGTTCGATGTCGTGGGTGGTGAAACCGGGGGTGCCGCGCGGGACGAGGAAGCCGCGCACGCCCTCGTCGGTGCCGGCCCACACGGTCGCGACGTCCGCGAGGCCGCCGTTGGTGATCCACATCTTCGTGCCGTCGAGGATCCAGTCGCCGCCGTCGCGTACCGCCCGGGTGCGCATCCCGGCCGGATTGCTGCCGAAGTCCGGTTCGGTCAGCCCGAAGCAGCCGATCGCCTCCCCGGCCGCGAGCTTCGGCAGCCACTGCTGCTTCTGCTCCGGCGAGCCGTACCGCCAGATGCTGTACATCGCCAGGGACCCCTGCACGGACACAAAGCTGCGCAGGCCCGAGTCCGCCGCCTCCAGTTCCAGACACGCCATGCCGTAGGCCACCGCGCCGACGCCCGCGCATCCGTAGCCCTCCAGGTGCATGCCGAGCAGGCCGAGCTTGCCGAGTTCGGGCGCCAGTTCGCGCGGGAAGTGCGCGTTCTCGAACCACTCGGGCAGATGCGGGCGGACCCGGTCGGCGAGGAAGCGGGCGACCGTGGCCTGGATGTCGCGCTCCTCCTCAGACAGCAGCGAGGATGTGTCGAGCAGGTCGAGCGGGTCCTTCATCGGGCCGGGCGTGGGGTTCGCGGCACTCTGTGCACTGCTCACGGGGACTCCTCGTCGAGTTCTGCTGCGCCTGTCCTCATCCAACCATCCGGCACCCGAGCCCACCTGCGCGGTGCCCGTGTTTCGATGCGCTGCCCCCGCGGTTCATGTTGACGCTAATGTTGGCTCTCCGATGAGCCTGATTCCGCTGTTGCTGCTCGCCGACGGGCGCCTGCCCTCCGGGACGCACATGCACTCCGGCGGTCTCGAGGCGGCCGTGCGAGCCGGGCGGGTCGATGACGCGGACACGCTGCAGTCGTTTCTGCTCGGCCGGCTGACCACGGTCGGATTCACCGCGGCCGCGTTCGCCGCGGCGACGGTGCTCGAGCTGGCCGACGGGGTGCTGGCCACGGCGGGCGGCGGGGTGTTCCAGTCGAAGGAGCTGGCCGTCCTCGATAGCGAGTTGGACGCGCGCACGCCATCCCCGGCGCAGCGGGAGGTCTCGCGCAAGCTGGGGCGGCAGCTGGTGCGCGCGGCCGGTGCCGGGTGGCCGAGCCCGGTGCTGGAGGCCGCAGCGCGGGTGCATCCCGACGGTCCGCATCAGCCGATCGCGTTCGGCGCCGCCGCCGCTGCCGCAGGCCTGGACGTGCACGGCACCGCGGCCGCTGCGGCGCTCGGCTCGGTGACCGGCCCGGCAGCGACGGCGACCCGGCTGCTCAACCTCGATCCGGACGCGGTCACGGAAGTGCTCGCGGGCCTGGCCGAGGCGGTGGATGAGATGGCCGCGGCTGCGGTGCGTGCGGCGCGCGGACCCGTCGAAGACCTGCCCGCACTGTCCGCGCCCTTATCGGACATCTCCGCGGAACACCGCCTGACTTGGGAGGTTCGTCTCTTTGACTCGTGAGCACCCGGCGGTCGCGTGAAAGCCTCGGCGCGGATCGTCGCGCGCGCCCAACCCGACGGAACGACCCGGCTGACCACGCTCGCCGGGGAGGCTCCGCTCCTGCTGCGTCGCGCCGCGCGCGGTGACGAGCCCGCGCCCGCCCTCCGACCCGGGCCGCCAGGTGTCCCGCCGCCGGCCCGGGTCCGCCTCGCGGGCGGGTCGGCGGGGCCGCTGGGCGGAGACGAGCTGCGCTGTGCGGTGGATCTCGGCCCCGGCGCCCGGGTCGAGGTGTTCAGCGCCGCGGCGTCGATCGCGCTGCCGGGCCCGCACGGGCGGGAGTCCAGCATGGAGATCCAGGCGAGTGTGAGCGCGGGCGGGGAGCTGGCCTGGCGCCCGGAGCCGATGATCGCCGCGCGCGGCGCCCGGCATCGGACCGTCATTCACGTCGAGCTGGCCGAGGACGCCCGGCTGCTGTGGCGCGACGAGCTCGTGCTCGGCCGCGACGGCGAGGACCCCGGTTCGGTGGCGACCCGGCTGCGGGTGCGCCGCGGCGAGCGAACGCTGCTCGACCACGAGTTCGCGCTCGGGCCGCGGCACCCCGGCTCGCTTGGCCCAGCGGTGACCGGAGGGCATCGGGCGGTCGGTGCGGTGCTGATCGTCGATCCGGCCTGGTCCGGAGGCGTGCCTGCGGGTCTGCTGCGCGCGGAGACGCTTGACGGCCGCGGCGGTGCGGTGGCAGTGATGCCCCTGTCCGGGCCCGCGGCGTTGATCATCGCGGCGGCGCCGGACGGTGCGACGCTGAGTCGGCTGCTCGAGCCCCGCATGAGCTGACGTGCGCGTCCGCCGGGGAATGCCGCGCTGGCCGGGTATGTTCCGATGGCGGAGGGAATCGCAGACGACAGGAAGGAGCTTCAGATGGCGACAGTCGAACTGACCACGGAGAATTTCGAGGAGACGCTCTCGGGCTCCGGGATCACGCTGGTGGATTTCTGGGCCGGGTGGTGCGGGCCGTGCCGGATGTTCGGACCGGTGTACGAGCGCAGCTCCGCCCGGCACTCCGACATCGTGTTCGGCAAGGTCGACACCGAGGCTCAGCCGGCGCTGGCCGGGGCGTTCAACATCTCCTCGATCCCGACGCTGATGATCGCCCGCGACGGCATCGTCGTGTACGCACAGCCGGGCGCGCTGCCTGAGGCCGCGCTCGAGGAGCTGATCGCGAAGGCGCGCGAGCTGGACATGGAGGACGTGCGCCGCCAGATCGCCGAGGCCGAGAAGGCCCACGCCGCCGGCGCGCACACCGCCGAGTAACCGGGCGACCGAACAACACCGGTCACCCTAGGCGCCTGCCCGCGCTGAGGCGGGCAGGCGTCTTTTGGTCACTCGTCGGCGCCGCCAGACCGCCACGCCCCGTAAGACGACCGGTCGTCTTAGCTTGTCAAACCCTCGCGCGCCAGACTCCCCCGCAACCAGCGCGGCCAGGCTTTTGGGTGTCGCCGGACCGCCACACCACTTAAAACGACCGGTCGTCTTAACTCGCAAGTGGCGCGGGTGAACCTGCTGGCGAATCGGACAGACGTCATCCGACACCGCTCACCGCGATAACGAGCGCCACGCTCACCGTGGCCCCAGACGCCATCCGCGGACCATTCGCCCGACCCGGATTTCCGCGCGGTCCTATTATCTGTCCGTCCGGTTATCGCATGTGGGGGTAGGTGTAATCGGTCGGGGGGACGAAGGTCTCCTTGATCGAGCGGGTGCTGGTCCAGCGCAGCAGGTTCTGGGCGGCGCCGGCCTTGTCGTTGGTGCCGGAGGCCCGGCCGCCGCCGAACGGCTGCTGGCCCACGACCGCGCCGGTGGGCTTGTCGTTGATGTAGAAGTTCCCGGCCGCGAATCGCAGGCGCTCGCTCGCCGCCACTGCTGCGGCGCGGTCGGTCGCGACGATCGCGCCGGTCAGCGCGTAGGGCGAGGAGTGGTCGATGCGGTCCATGACGGCGTCGAAGTCTTGCTCGTCGTATACGAACACGGACAGGATCGGGCCGAAGTACTCGGTCGTGAACATCTCGTCTTGCGGGTCCTCGCCGACGAGCACGGTCGGGCGCACGAAATAGCCGGTCGAGTCGTCGTAGGTTCCGCCGACCTTGACGTCGATGCCTGCATGGGCGTGCGCTCGATCGATCGCCGCCTTGTGCTTGTCGAAGGCTCGCCGGTCGATCACCGCGCCCATGAAGTTGGCCAGGTCGGTCACGTCGCCCATGGTCAGCGAATCGACTTCGGCGAGGAAGTCGGCCTTCATCCCTTCCCACAGGCCGCGCGGCAGGTAGGCGCGCGAGGCGGCCGAGCACTTCTGGCCCTGGTACTCGAACGCGCCTCGGGTGAGCGCGGTCTTGAGCACCGCCGGGTCGGCGGAGGCGTGGGCGAGCACGAAGTCCTTGCCGCCGGTCTCGCCGACGATCCGCGGGTAGCTGCGGTAGCTGGCGATGTTCTCGCCGACCGTCCGCCACAGATGCTGGAAGACCTTGGTGGAGCCGGTGAAGTGGATCCCGGCCAGTTCGGGGTGTCGCAGTGCGACCTCTGAGACCGGCACGCCGCTGCCGGTGACCATGTTGATCACGCCGGGCGGCAGGCCGGCCGCCTCCAGCAGCCGCATCAGGTGGTGCGCGGCGAACTGCTGCGTGGGCGCGGGCTTCCAGACGACCGTGTTGCCCATCAGGGCGGGGGCAGTGGGCAGGTTGCCCGCGATGGCCGTGAAGTTGAACGGGGTGATCGCGTAGACGAAGCCCTCGAGCGGGCGGTGGTCGGCGCGGTTCCACACCCCTGGGCCGGACACCGGCTGCTCGGCCAGGACCTGCCGGGCGAAGGAGACGTTGAACCGCCAGAAGTCGATCAGCTCGCAGGCGGAGTCGATCTCGGCCTGCTGCGCGGTCTTCGACTGGCCGAGCATGGTGGCGGCGTTGAGCGTGTCACGCCACGGGCCGGACAGCAGGTCGGCCGCCCTGAGGAAGACGGCGGCGCGATCGTCGAAGGAGAGGGCACGCCAGGCCGGAGCAGCGGCGAGCGCCGCGGCGATCGCGTCGCGCGCGTCGTCCTGCGTGGCCTCGCCGAACGTGCCGAGCACCGCGCGGTGGTTATGCGGCTGGACCACCTCGACCTTGCCGCCGCCGCCCATCCGCTGCGCGCCGCCGATCGTCAACGGCAGGTCGACCGGGTGGGCCGCGAGGTCGCCGAGAGCGCGCTCAAGCCGGGCGCGCTCGGCACTGCCGGGGCCGTAGCCGTGTACCGGCTCGTTGGCGGGGGCGGGCACTTGCGTCACTGCGTCCATGGTGGCGGTTTCCTTGCAGGAGGACGGGGGACGGTAGGCGGTCTGGGTCCAGGGCCGGGGCCGGGTGGGTGGCCGGGTCAGCGCCCGAGCAGGGCGCGCAGGAAGAAGGCGACGTTCGCCGGGCGCTCGGCGAGCCGACGCATGAAGTATCCATACCAATCCGTACCAAACGGCACGTAGACGCGCACCCGGTGACCCGCGCGGGCGAGGTCACGCTGGGCGCCGGTGCGGATGCCGAAGAGCATCTGATACTCGTACTCACCCGGTTGCCGACCGGCGGCCTCCGCGGCGCGCGCGGCGGCGGCGATCATGCGCGGATCGTGGCTGGCGACCATCGGGTAGCCGTCGCGGAACATCAGGGTGCGCACGCAGCGCTCGTAGGCGGCGTCGACGTCGGCCTTGCGGGTGTGGGCGACGGATTCCGGTTCCGCGTATGCGCCCTTGACCAGGCGCACGCGCGAGCCCGGGTACGCCAGCTCGTGGCAGTCCTGTTCGGTGCGCAGCAGCATCGACTGGAGGACCGCCCCCACCCACGGGAAGTCGCGTCGCAGCTCGTGCAGGATGCGCAGGGTGGAGTCGACGGTGGTGTGGTCCTCCATGTCGAGGGTCACCGTGGTGCCGGCGGCTGCGGCGGCCTCGCATACGGCGCGGGCGTTCTCGAGGGCGATCTTCTCGCCGTATTCGGAGGTCCCAGTGCCGGTGTCGCCCGGTTCGCGCAGCGCTTGGCCGAGGGCGGACAGCTTGACCGAGACCTCGGCGTAGTCGGCGAGGCCCGCGCGGTGCAGCACGCCGAGCAGCTCGATGTAGCTGTCCCGGATCGCCGTGGCCTGGGCGGTGTCGTGGGTGTCCTCGCCCAGGTGGTCGAGCGTGGCGCGCAGGCCGTCGGCCCGCAGCGTCCGCACCGCGCGCACGGCGTCGGCCAGGGTCTCCCCGGCCACGAACCGGTCGACTACCTTCCGGGTGGCTGGGAACGCGACAACCGCGCGGCGGACCCGCGGGCTGCGCGCGGCCTTGAGCAGGACGGTCGAGAGGACGGGCACTGCTTGCCTCCGGGAAGGTCGAAGGTCGGGGAAACGGCGCGGCGACCCGGGCCCACTGTTCACGGTACGAGCGGACCCGGCGCCGCGCGAGATATCTTTGTCTGATACTTGTCGCTGATTCTCATACACTTGTCTGAGCGTTGAGGACTGCCACTCCGACAGGAGCCCAGGATGGGACCGGACCAGCTCCAGGACATCGTGGACGAGGCCGCCCGGGTATCCGGCTGCCCGGTGACGCTCGAGGACCGCGAGTTCAACCTGGTCGCCTTCTGTTCGCACAGCCGCGCCGGCGACGCGGTGCGCCAGGACTCGATCCTGACCCGCCGCTCGACGCCGCAGGTGCGCAGCTACTTCGAGTCCTTCGGCATCGCCCGGGCGCCCGGGCCCGTGCGGGTCCCGCCCGATCCCGACCGGAGCTTGCTGGGTCGCATCTGCATACCCGTGCGCTGGCAGTCCGTCACCTATGGATATCTGTGGCTACTCGAGGACGGATCGCCGATCGGCGACGGCCTGCTGCCCGAGCTGGCGGCGACCGCGGGCCGCGTCGGCGTGGAGATGGCACGCCGCTCCCGCCAGCGCGACGACCTGGGCTGGAAGATAGGCGATCTGCTGTCGACCTACCCGGAGACCCAGGCGCGCGCCGCCCAGGAGATCGCCGAGTCCTGGTCACTGTCCCCGCGGACCCCGGTCGCCGCGGTCTGCGTCGAGGCGGCCGCCGTCCCGCTCAACGCGTGGCGCCTGCCGCGCACCGTTCTGGCCGGCTCGGGCGAGCACGCCACCACGTTCATCGTTCCGCTCGACGCGGCGCACGATCTGTCCGCGGCGCGGTCCGTCACCCGCACGGCCTTCGGCGCGCTCGCCTCGTCCGCGCACGCGGTCGCCGGGATCGGAGGGCCTGTCGGTGCGCTGGCGCAGGCGCGCGAGAGCTGGCTCCAGGCACGCATCGCCGCACGCGTCGCCGCCTTCCGCCGCACCGAGCACCTCATCCTGGAATGGCCGGATCTCGGGGTGCACCGCCTGCTCGGCGTCGGCACGGACGCGGCGCTGCGCGAGGCACTGTCAGCGCCCGGAGTCGCGCGGCTGCTGGCCGAGGGCGGCGCGGACCTCGTGCGCACGGCGGCGGTGTACCTCGACGAGGCGGGCAGTGCGCAGCGCACCGCCGCGGCGCTCGGCATTCACCGGCAGACGCTCTATCACCGGCTGGAGCGGATCGAGCGGCTCAGTGGCCTGAGTCTCGACTCCGGACGCGACCGGCTCCAGCTTCATCTCACCCTGACACTCTTGCCCTCGCTCGGCGACTGACCGCCCACCTAGCACCGGGCTGGGCCCCATCTACACCTCGCCCTCATACCCCTGCCCCGCTCGCCGACCGACCCCCGCACCCACACCGCGCCCGGCCCCAACTGCACCTCGCCCCTCACACTCCTGCCCTCGCTCGCCGACTGACCGCTGCACCCGGCACTGCGTCGGTTCGTCGACGAGGCTTGACAGAGTCCTCCTTTTAGCGTTCGTTATCGATTGAAAATGTTACGTGAATGTGACGTTTTTTGTCGGTTTCCCACACCGAGATGAGGACTCTACATGCGGATCCGGACAGCCCGATGGCGTGCCGCCCTGGTCACCGCCTTATCCAGCCTCGCGCTGACCGGCACGGCGCTCGTCGCCGCGCCCACCATTGCACACGCGACCACGACCGCGATCACCGTCGACGGCGGCGCGAGCGGGCGCATCTTCGACGGCATCGGCGCGATCAGCGGGGGCGGCGGGAACTCCCGCCTGCTGATCGACTACCCCGAGCCCGAGCGCTCGCAGATCCTTGATTACCTGTTCAAGCCCGGATACGGCGCCGATCTGCAGATCCTGAAGGTCGAGATCGGCGGCGACACCAACTCCACCGACGGCTCGGAGTCGAGCATCGAGCACACCAGCGGCGCCGTCGACTGCACCACCGGCTACGAGTGGTGGCTGATGGAACAGGCCAAGGCCCGCGACCCGAACATCAAGCTGTACGGTCTGGCCTGGGGCGCGCCCGGCTGGCTCGGCGGCAACTTCTTCGTCACCCCGACGATCGACTATCTGGTGTCGTGGCTCGGCTGCGCCGCGTCCCACGGTCTGACGATCGACTACCTCGGCGGCTGGAACGAGCGCGGGTACAACATCAGCTGGTACGAGGATCTGCGCTCGACACTCGATGCCGACGGCTACTCCTCGGTGAAGATCGTCGGTGCGGACAGCGACTGGTCGATCGCCGACGACATGGTCTCGAACCCGTCGTTCGCCGCCTCGGTCGACGTCATCGGCGCGCACTACCCGTGCGGCGGGGACGGCGGAAGCGCGACCACCTGCGGGACGACGAGCAACGCGCTGGCGACCGGCAAGCAGCTGTGGGCGAGCGAGAACGGCTCCCAGGACGAGGACTCCGGCGCGCCCGCGCTGATCCGGTCGATCGTCCGCGGCTACACCGACGCGAAGATGACCGCGTACATCAACTGGCCCCTGGCCGCCGGGATCTACCCGAACCTCGGCTACGACACCACCGGCCTGCTCGTCGCGAACTCGCCATGGTCGGGCTCGTACCAACTCGGCGCCGAGGTGTGGGCGACCGCGCAGGTCACCCAGTTCACCGCGCCCGGATGGCAGTTCCTCGACTCCGGCAGCGGCTACCTCGGCGGCAGCGAGTCCAACGGCGCATACGTGACGCTCAAGTCCCCGAACGGCCGCGACTACAGCACGATCCTCGAGACGACCACCGCGACCGCGTCGCAGACCGCGACGTTCACCGTGTCCGGCGGCCTGTCCACCGGAACCGTGCACGTCTGGGCGACCAACCTCGCCTCCACCGACCCCTCCGCCTACCTCGTGCACACGACCAACGTGACCCCGTCATCGGGCACGTACACGCTCACCCTCCAGCCAGGCTACGTCTACACGGTCACCACGACGACCGGCCAGGGCAAGGGCAGCGCACAATCGCTGGCGAAGGCGTCACTCGCCCTGCCCTACTCGGACAACTTCGACTCGACCACGATCGGCCAGTCCCCCGCCTACCTGTCGGACCAGGACGGATCGTTCCAGGCCGAGCCGTGCTCCGGCCGCGCGGGGACCTGCGTGCGGCAGATGGCGGCCCAGGCGCCGATCAACTGGGACACGCCCGCGAACCCGTACACCACCCTCGGCGACCTGAGCTGGACCAACTACACCGTCGCCGCGGACGCGATGATGGAGCAGTCCGGGGCGGTGCAGCTGATGGCGCGGGTCAACACGCAGCGCCCGTTCTCGGTGGCCGGGATTGAGGCCTACTATCTGCAGCTCTCCTCGTCCGGGAGCTGGTCCATCGTGAAGAACACGTATAACGGAACCCTGACGACGCTCGTCGGCGGAACGGTCCCAGCTCCAGGCCTCGGCAGCTGGCACCACCTCGCGCTGACTGTGGCCGGCTCGACGCTGACAGCCGCGATCGACGGGCGGACGGTCGGATCGGCCTCGGACGGCTCGTACAGCACCGGGCAGGTCGGGCTCGGGATCAACGGCTGGCAGACGGACGAGTTCGACAACCTCTCCGTCACGCGGGTCGGCGGCGCCGCACCGGTCGCCGCCACCTATCAGCTGGTGAACCGCAACAGCGGGCAGGCGCTCGCGGTCAGCGGCGCCTCGGCCAATCCCGGCGCTCTGATCGTGCAGCAGCCCCAAGCGACGGCGGGCGCGCAGCAGTGGCAACTGCTCGGCGAACGCGACGGCTACGACAAGCTGGTGAACGTTGGCAGCGGCCTGGTCCTGGACGTGCCGGGCGGATCGACCGCTCAGGGCGTGCAGCTCGACCAGGCTTCTGACGCGTCGTCGACGAACCAGGCGTGGGCGGTCGTGTCGAACGGCGCAGGCTACTACTCCCTGACCAACCAGAAGAGTGGCCTGCTCGCCGACGTGAGCGGCGCGTCGACCAGCTCGGGAGCCGCAGTCATCCAGTGGCCGGCGACCGGTGGAACGAACCAGCAGTGGCAGCTGGTCTCCGTTCCCGAGCCGAACGCCACGTACACGCTGGTCAACCGCAATAGCGGCCTGCTCGCCGACATCTCGGGAGCGTCCACCGCGGCCGGCGGCCAGCTGATCCAGTGGGTGCCGAACGGCGGACTCAACCAGCAGTGGCGCCCGAGCCCCGCCGGTACGGCCTGGGAGCTGCAGAACGTGAACAGCGGGATGGTGCTCGAGGTCCCGATCGGCTCGACGATCCAGGGCACGCAGTTGGATCAGAACAACCAGTCGGGCGCGGCATACCAGCAGTGGTCGCTCGCGCCGGTCGGCAACGGCGCCTACAGCCTGAAGAACGTCAGCACGGGCATGCTCGCCGACGTCAGCGGGGCCTCGACCAGCGAGGGTACCGCGGTGATCGAGTGGCCGGCGAATAGCGGGGCGAACCAGCAGTGGTACCTGACACTCGACTACTGATTCCGGAAGCGCGATAACAGAAGGGCACTGAGTAGGACGTTCCGCCCGGCGGCGGGCTGCCGGGCGGAACGTCCGTCGAGCGACCGCGCAGGTCGCCCGATCCCGATCGGTCGGCCTGACAGATGACGGGTCATCTGTCAGGCCGCCAGAGCCGACGACGAACGAGACCTCGGCCCGCGAAGCAAGAGACGTCCGCCCCCGAACCACGTCAAAGTGACCGGTCATCTGTTATGTCGCCGGACTCTGGGTGTCCTAACAGATGACCGGTCGTTTTCGACGAGGGCGGCTAAGGAGATCTCGTGCGTGCACGAGCCGAACGCACCCGTCCGCTCTCCGGTCCCCTCGTCCTGGCGCCGACTCCGGGTCTGGCTACGCGAAAATGACCGGTCATCTGTTAGGTGTGGGCCGCGCCACCTCGGACGTCGCGGCGAATATGAACCGACGGTCACATTTTTGCCGTGACCCCTTTCCAACCGGCGGGATCCGCTCCTACGCTGCCCCAACAGCATCCGGCACGGCGTCGGGACTGTGCGGAAGGTGTGTGCGGGTGAGCGGCATCGATGCGGAACTCCGGCGGGCGCGCGGGGCGCTGTTCGTCGCGTTCGGAGCTCAGGGCTTCTCCCTGATCGCGCTGACCAGCGAGATCCCCGCGCTTAAGGACCGCCTGCACATCAACGACTCCGACGTGTCGATGGTCATGGCCGCCGCGCTGGTCTTCGCCGCCGTCGGGTCGCTTGCTGCGGGCGCGCTGGTCGGGCGGTTCGGGTCGCGGATCATCCTGCGCATCTCGCAGCTGCTGGTGCTGGTCGCGCTCATCGGGATCGGCGCGGCTCGCTCGCTCGCCGGCGCGCTGCCGTTCATGCTGCTGATCGGGGCGATGATCGGCGCGGTCGACGCCACCACCAACATGCAGGCGGTCGCCCTCCAGCGCCGCTACGGCCGGTCGATCATCCTCGCTTTCCACGGCGTGTGGGCCGTCGGCGCCGCGATCGGGTCGCTCGCCGCGACGCTCGCCACTGACACGCACACCTCGCTGCTGGTGTTCTACACTGCCTCGGCGATTCCGCTGGCCGCCGCGCTGCTGCCGGTGGGCCGCTACCTGCTGCGCGGGGTCAAGGACGAGACGATCGCGGTCGAGCGGGCCACTGCCGCTGGCGGGTCTGACACGAGCTCTGGCTTGGGCGTCGCGGCGGTCAACATCCCGTGGCGGCCGATGCTCGCGGTGTGCGCGGTGATGGCGTTGGCCTACTTCGCGGACTCGACCGTCTCAAGCGCGGGCGGGCTCTATATCCAGGACGGGCTGCACGGCCACGGCTGGCAGATCACCATCGTCTACTTCGCCTACGCGGTGCCGTTCATGGCCGGGCGGTTCGTCGGCGACCGGCTGACCGACCGTTTCGGCGGGGTCCCGCTCGGCCGCGCCGGTTCCGCGATCGCCGCGCTCGGCTTCGTCGTGGTGATGGCAGCTCCGGCGCCGCTCGTCGCGCTCCTCGGCTTCGCGGTCGTCGGGCTCGGCATCTCGGTGATGGCGCCGCTGTGCTTCTCCGCCGCGGGACGTCTGGACCCGGCCGACACCGGGATCGCGGTGGCCCGGCTGAACATCTTCAACTACGTCGGCTTCCTGTTCGGCTCCGCGCTGGTCACCGGTCTGTGGGGGGCGGGCGTGCCGCACCGGGCCGGGATCGCGGTGCCGCTGGCCGCCGCCGCTTCGATCGCGGCCTTCGCCTACGGATTCAGCGAGCGGCGCACCGCGGCCTTCTTCAGCCAGCGCACCGTCTCCATGGGATCCCAGCGGCCGGGGCGTGAAGCGGTCAGCGGGTAGCAGGCCAGGCCGAGCAGCAGCGCGGTGAAGTGGCCGACGTCGGTGAAGGTTCGGTACTCCACGAGCCCGAGGCCGTAGTACGCGATCAGTCCGGCGACGTATAGGTACCGCCAGGGCACCGCGATCAGGTACGCCAGCACGCCCTCGACGCCCGCGAGCGCGTAGCTGACGCCGATGTCCGGGATGAACGCGTCCGACGGGGGCGCGGCGCCGTGCCGGATCTCGAAGTAGACCACGCTCTGGCTGATGTAGGTGGCGCCGACGTGGGAGATCGCCGCGACCGCGAGCCAGCGCAGCGTCCCGAGCCAGCGCTCGGCGGGCACGTGGACGACGTTGTACAGGATGAAGTACGGCCACCAGTGCCCGCCGTCGAGCCAGAGCGCGCTGGAGATCAGGACGCGGATGGGGTCGTGCGACAGCTCGTGCAGGTTGGTCGAGCGGTGCAGGATCCACCTGTACCGGATCTGCGGGGTCAGGTGGGCCAGGAACACCGTGGTGACGATGAGGATCGCCAGCCAGATGAACGACCCCGGCGCCCGGCGCACGTACGACCAGATCCAGCGGCCGGCGGCGGGCACGCCCGCACGTAGCAGCTCCCCGCGTCGGGGCCGGGGCTGCGATCGGGGCTCCGCCGGAACGGGCATGGGTCCCATTCTTGCCGCCGGCGTTCTTCAGGTGCTGTAGGCAGACCGTTTCATCCGCCGATCGCTTCGTAGGCGAGACTGTGGGTCATGCACACCCACCTCTACAGCCTCCCCACCGCCTACGACACGACCGACGAGGAGCTGTCCGCGCCGCCCCCGCCGATCGAGGCCGTGCTCTTCGACTTCGCCAACACCCTGTTCCGGATGGTCCCGACGGACGTCCTCCTCCAGCGGGTGTGGCTGGACGCCGGACGCGACCCGGCCGACCTGGACGCCGAGGCGGTCGCGCAGGCGGTGCGGGACGCCGGGCAGCTGCCGCACGTGCGCGCCGCGCAGGAGCACCGGGACACCTCGCTCGAGCGGCACCGCGAGGCCTCCCGGCTGTGGTTCGCCGAGGTGCCGCAGCTCGCCGACATCTTCGACCACGTCTACGCGGCGATCGTGGACCCGGAGAGCTGGTTCCCGTACGACGACACCGTCCCGGTGCTGCGAGAGCTGGCCGCGCGCGGGATACCGGTGGGGATCGTCAGCGACATCGCGTGGGACGTGCGCGAGAACGTCGCGGCGGCGGGGCTCGCGGACGCGGTCGGGGCGTACACGCTGTCGTATCAGGTGGGTTACGAGAAGCCGGACCCGCGGATGTTCCTGAAGACCTGCGCCGATCTGGGCGCGGACCCGAGGCGCACGCTCATGGTCGGTGACAATGCTCCGCGCGACGGCGGGGCGGTGGCGTGTGGCCTGCGCACTCTGCTTCTGCCGTCCGAGCCGAAGGTCTGCAAGCGCGGGCTCAATGCGGTCTTGCGGCTGCTGGGTTGAGGTCGCACCGGCGCTCGCCGCGAGCCGTTTCGGGCGGCGCGCATGTGACACGGATGTTACCTCGCTTAATCCATGCTGAGAGTACTTCGACGGACTTTGCTGATTCGTCGACACACGTTAGAATCTTCAATATTGAGGCAGGCCCGCTCCCCCCGTGGCGGGCAGTGCTTCCCGACGCGGCCTGATCAGCCGCGTCCTGGCGGCTTCACGCTCCCCCCGTGGCGTGGAGCCGCCCTCATTTTGCCCGCATCGCCGGTCCCTCGAGCCCCAATCGGCGCGGCCCTTCTCCAGCGACGCTTTACCCCCTCCTGGTGCGCTGTCCCCACCCAGTTTCCGATCTGTTTCATGCACCGCCAGGGTGACTGCCCGCCAGACGAAGGGCCGATCTCGATGCGCCGCTATCCCCCCATCGCCGAACACGGCATGATCGGCGACCTGCAGACCTGCGCCCTGGTCTCGTCCGACGGGGTGCTGGACTTCTTCTGCGCGCCGCGGTTCGACTCGCCCTCCGTCTTCGCCTCGCTGCTCGACCACGAACACGGCGGCTATCTGCGCCTGGCCGCCGACGACGCCGAGTTCGAGTGCAACACCAGGCAGCTGTACCTGTCCGAGACGGCGATCCTGATCACCCGGTTCCTGTCCCACCACGGGGTCGGCGAGGTGGTCGACTTCATGCCGCTGGGCCGGCCGGAGCAGCCGACGGACAAGCACCGGATCGTGCGGATCCTGCGGGTGGTGCGCGGCACCGTCAAGTTCGTGCTCGAATGCCGGCCGCGGTTCGACTACGGGCGGGCCCGCCACGCGCTGACCCTGGACGGCGACCGT
This sequence comes from Actinocrinis sp., assembly GCF_035938995.1. GTDB lineage: Bacteria > Actinomycetota > Actinomycetes > Streptomycetales > Catenulisporaceae > DASZGI01. Next base: position 47,934 of record NZ_DASZGI010000128.1, on the reverse strand, counting down.
TCGGCCCTGTTCCTCGGCCCCGACCTGTGCCTCCAGGTGCAGACCACGTTCCCGTTCCGCCGGGAGGGCGACGACGTGGTCGGGACGGTCACCCTGGGCGTCGGGGAGACCGCTGCGCTGGTGCTGACCACCTCGACGCGTCCGGAGCCGTGCCCGCCCATCAGCGTGCCGGTGCTGGAGGAGGAGCACGAGAGCACCACCAAGTTCTGGCACTCGTGGCTGCGCGGCTCGGCCTTTCGCGGACGCTGGCAGACGATGGTGCACCGCTCCGCCATCACGCTCAAGCTGCTGACATACGCGCCGACCGGGGCGCCGATCGCGTCGGCGACGTTCGGCCTGCCGGAGCAGATCGGCGGCGAGCGCAACTGGGACTACCGCTACACCTGGATCCGGGACGGCGCGCTCAGCGCCCGCGCGCTGGTGGAGCTCGGCTTCGTGGAGGAGGCGGACGCGTTCTACCGCTGGGTGTCCCAGCGTCTCGCCGACGCGCGCGAGGTCGGCGCCGAACCGCTGCAGATCATGTACCGCGTGGACGGCGACCCGCTGCTCAAGGAGGAGGAGCTGCCGCACCTGGAGGGGTACGAGAAGTCCGGGCCGGTGCGCATCGGCAACGGCGCGGCCGGGCAGCTCCAGCTCGACATCTACGGCGAGGCGGTGTGGGCGCTGACCCAGTCGCGCGAGATGGCCGAGGTGTCGGGGTACCGCGGCTGGCGGACCCTGTCCGGGATCCTGGACTGGCTGGCCCGCACCTGGGACCGGCCGGACGAGGGGATCTGGGAGACCCGCGGCGGGCGCAAGGACTTCACCTTCAGCAGGCTGATGTGCTGGGTGGCGTTCGACCGCGGTCTGCGGCTGGCCCGCGAGTACGCCCGTCCGGCGGACATCGCGGGCTGGACGGCCGCGCGCGATGCGATCCTGACGCAGGTGATGCAGCGCGGGTGGTCGGAGCAGCGCGGCGCGTTCGTGCAGCACTACGGCGGGGACGTGCTCGACGCGTCGCTGCTGATGATGCCGATCGTCGGGTTCGTCTCGCCGAAGGATCCGGCGTGGCTCTCGACCCTCGAGGCGATCGAGCACGATCTGGTGACCGACTCGCTGGTGCACCGCTACGATCCTTCGGCCTCGCCGGACGGGTTGCGCGGGAGCGAGGGCACCTTCAATCTGTGCAGCTTCCTGTATGTCGACGCGCTCGCCCGCGCCGGACAGCTGGACAAAGCCCGGTACGCCTTCGACAAGATGCTGACTTATGCCAACCACGTGGGCCTGTTCGGCGAGGAGATCGGGCCGACCGGCGAGCAGCTGGGCAACTTCCCGCAGGCGTTCACCCATCTGGCGCTGATTTTCGCCGCCACGACGCTCGGCGGTGAGCTTGAGCGTCGCACGCAGCGCGGCACCCGGCCGCACGGCCGCCCCTGGTAGCGGACAGTTGCGTCACTGCTCGATGGCGGACGGCGTCGTCCCTCAGTCGTCGCGCGCGACGTTAAGCGGCGGGCCGAACTTAACCTGGACGCCCGGTGAGTACAGCACGCTGATCGGTGGCCCCGTCGGCGCCTGCAGTCCGGTCGCGGCCATGACGTCCCCGCTGAGGTCGACGAGTTCGGCGCGGTGCAGGGGCCAGGTGGGGTGCTCGTTGGGCAGATAGAGCGTGCGGCCGTGCCAGGCAAGGTGAAGGCCCCAGCGGGCGCTGACGAAGTGCTCGAGGTCACTCGGGCCGGACATAACAGATGACCGGTCACTTTCGGGGATGCGCGGCCCGATCCGCACCACGACGCGGGACATGGTTCCGCGCGGCCCGGGCCAGCGGCGGCGACTGGTGTAGGTGATCACGTCGCCGCCGCGGCGCAGACGCATGTGCGACCACAGGTACGGCAGGCTGAAGCCGCCGCGCGCGACGAGGACGGGGATGAGGCGGGCGGCGTCGAGCGAGAGGAAGACCACGCCGCGACGTCCTTGGCCATCGACCGAGTACAGACGCACGTTGGTCTCGCAGAAGGTACCGAGATAAGGCAGCCCCGGTCCTGGGCCGAGCCCGACCTTGTGCATCTGAAAGGGCACCAGTCCGACGTAGGTGACGCCGTCGAGCGTGTCCGGGCGGGTTCCGGCGGGCAGCAGCGGGGCGACGGCGGCCGGATCGACCGCCCAGTGCAGGAAGGTGAGCCGGCGCCACTGCTGCACGAGGATGGGCCGGTGCACCGGCCTGGGCGTCAGCAGTGTGACGGGTTCAGGGGTGACGGGTTCGGGCGCTGTCATCATTCAGGCGACCATCATTCAGCCGGCGATTCCCTGCGGCTGACGGAACAGGGACGTCGGATCGTACTGCGCCTTCACCTGCGCCAGGCGAGCGTAGTTCGCGCCGTAGTACGCGTCGGACCAGTTCGTGAGATCGGCGTCGAGATAGTTCTGGTACGCTTGCCCGTTCGCGTAGGGGTGCAGCGCCGCGTAGAAGCCGCGCAGCCAGCTCGTGTGAGTCCCGGTCACCGCCGACGAGGTGCCGGTCGCCCACGTGGTCGTGTACTGGGCGAGGAAGAGCGAGTCGCGGTGGACGAATGCGGTCGCGTCGGGAGCCGGACGGTTCAGGGCGCCGCCGAGCGCGTCGAGCGCGATGCCTCCGTCGCCCCCGCCGCCGAGCGCGCGCCGCTGCTCGACCGCGTTGATCAGCGCGGAGATCGCGGCAGCCGGCAGCGGCTTGCCGAAGTAGTCGGACTTGGCCAGTTCGGCCTCGCGGGCCAGCTGGCCGCCCGACAGCTGCCAGGGCAGATGGCACTGCGCGGCGGTGAGCGTCGCGCATCCGGCTTCGACACCCATGGCGTGGGCGTAGGTGGTCTCCTCCACGGTGTGCGAGACCGGCGATGATCCGACCGCGGCATAGAGGAGTTCGAGCATGCCCTCAGCGTCGCTCGCGTCGCCGAAGTACGTGCCGCTGATGGTGACCTGCGGGCCCGATTGGGTGGGCGAAGCGAGCAGGTGGCAGATGGACCAGAGCTCGTCGTGCGCGCCGGGCGCCCACAGCTGCCAGGCCCGCACGACGTCCGCGGCCGCGGACCAGGGCCAGCGCAGGAAGAAAAGGGTGATATCCCCGATCGGGTGGGTGCGGAAGGTGAAGGACGTCGCGACGCCGAAGTTGCCGCCTCCCCCGCCCCGGCAGGCCCAGAACAGCTCGGGCTGCGCCTTCGCGTCGCAGACCAGCTCCCGCCCGTCCGCGGTCACCATGCTGACCGAGACCAGGTTGTCGCTGGTCAGGCCGTACTTGCGGCCGGTGACCCCGACGCCGCCGCCGAGGGCGAGCCCGGCGATGCCGACGGTGGGACAGGACCCGCCGGGAATCGACACGCCGGAGGCGGCGAGGCCGGAGTAGACGTCGATGAGTTTCGCGCCCGCGCCGACGGTCGCCGTTCCGGAAGAGGCGTCCGCGGTCACAGTGTTCATCGGAGCCACGTCGATCACCAGACCGGCGCTGGAGGACGCCCCGGTATAGCTGTGGCCGCCGCTGCGCGGAACGACGGGCACCCCGAACCGTGAGGCGAACCCGATGCACGCACGCACGTCGCCGGCGTTCTCGCACTGCGCGACCGCCGTCGGCTGGATCCCGTCGAAGCGCGGATTGAACGCGAGCCGCGCGGTCGCGTAGACACTGTCACCCGGACGGACCAGGTGTCCGGCGAGCCCGCGCGCGAGCGCGTCCCAGTCCGCGGCGGTCGCCGTGGCCGTAGCGGTCGGCGTGGGCCTGCCGACGGACAACCTGGAGGCAGCGGAGGGAGACGACGTCGCGGACGTCGAGCCACCAGTGCCGCCGTGAGATGCGCAGCCCGTCATCAGGCCACCGATTCCAGCCCCTGCTCCGGCCCCGACGAGCCTGAGGAACTGCCTGCGCTCCACGACCGACCACCTGCTCCGCTCGACGTCCAGACGTCTTCCATTCTCTTAAGACTGCGGAAGGCGGTAGATGGTTGAAACACGGGCGAGCCCGGGTTCTGTCAGGCCAGGAGCTGGGTCAGCAGTAGGTCAGATGACTGGTTCTTCGCGCAGCTTCGAGACCGCCGCGAGCAGCACACAGGTCACGACGCCCCGCATCGCCTTCTCCAGGGAGTCCAGGCCGGGGAAGGTGGGGGCCAGCCGGATGTTGCGGTCGCGCGGGTCGTGGCCGCCGGGGAAGGTCGCCCCGGCCGGGGTGAGCGCGATGCCGGCCGCCGCGGCCAGGCGCACCACCTCCGCCGCACAGCCGTCGAGCACGTCGAGGCTGACGAAGTACCCGCCGCGCGGCTTGGTCCAGGTGGCCACGCCGCTGCCGCCGAGTCCCTCTTCGAGCACGGTGTCGACCGCCGCGAACTTCGGCTCCAGGATCCGCCGGTGCGCGGCCATCAGCGCCTCGACCCCGGCGGCGTCGCGCAGGAACCGCACGTGCCGCAGCTGGTTGATCTTGTCGGGGCCGATCGTCCGCTTCGCCAGGTGGCCCTGCAGCCAGGCGAGGTTCGCGGGCGAGGAGCCGAGGAACGCGACGCCCGCGCCGGCGACCGTCACCTTCGAGGTGGAGCCGAAGACGAAGACCCGGTCCGGGTGGCCGGCGGCTTCGCAGACCTCGAGGATCGGCGCGCTCGGCACGGCCTCGTCCGTCAGGTGATGCACCGCGTAGGCGTCGTCCCAGAACAGCCGGAAGTCGGGCGCGGCGGCGGGCAGCGCGGCCAGCCGCCGGACGGTCTCCTCGCTGTAGATCGCGCCGGTGGGGTTGCTGTACTTCGGCACGCACCACATGCCCTTGATGCGCGGGTCCTCGGCCGCGAGCCGCTCGGCGACGTCGAGGTCCGGGCCGTCCGGCGTCATCGGCACCGGGATCATCTCGATGCCGAACTTCTGGCAGATGGAGAAGTGGCGGTCGTAGCCGGGCACCGGGCACAGGAACGCCGCACCGCCCGGGGTGTCGGCCCACCGCGCCTGGCCGCCGGGCAGCGGGAACATCATCGCGTGGATCACGGCGTCGTGCATCAGCGCGAGGCTGGAGTTGTCGTGCGCCATCAGCTGCTTGGCGGGGACGCGCAGGAAGCCGGAGTAGATCTCGCGCAGCTCCGGCAGGCCAGCGAGGCCGCCGCCGTAGTTGCGCACGTCGGTGCCGTCGGCGGCGCGGATGTCGCCTTCGCCGGGCAGCGACTCCAGGCCGTTGGACAGGTCGAGTTGCTCCGGCGAGGGCTTGCCCCGGGTCAGGTCGAGCGCGAGCTTCTGCGCGCTCAGGTCCTCGTACTCCTTGAGCAGCCGCTCCGCCTCCACGGCGAGCTGCTCGGGGCCAAGTCGGGTGAGATCCACGCCTGCCGCCTCTTGCCTGGTGTCGGTGGGCCCGCTCGACTGCGGGCCGGGCTCGGATGCCGGAATCCTATCCACCTGCGGCGGGGGCTCGCGCCGCGTTATCGCGCAGTGGACCACATAATGTGCGGGTGACTGCGCGCCCGACCGCCGCCGAGATGTCCGCGGCCCACGGTTCCACGATTCCCGACGTGATCGCCCCGGGTCTGCGGGTCCTGTTCTGCGGGATCAATCCGGGCCTGTGGTCCGCGGTCGTGCGACAGCATTTCGCCAGGCCCGGCAACAGGTTCTGGCCCGCGCTGTACGCGTCCGGATTCACCCCGCGCCTGCTCGGCCCCGACGAGCAGGCGCTGTTGCCCGACCTCGGACTCGGGATCACGAACGTCGCGGCCCGGGCGACCGCGCGGGCCGACGAGCTGACGACGCGGGAGCTGCGGGAGGGCGGGCGGATTCTCACCGCGAAGGCCGCCCGATACCGGCCGCGCTGGGTGGCGATCGTGGGGATCACCGCGTACCGCGCGGCGTTCGACCGGCCGCGTGCGGTGATCGGGCCGCAGCCGGAGACGCTTGCCGACAGCCGTCTCTGGGTGCTGCCGAACCCTTCAGGGCTCAATGCTCTGTGGACTACACCCAGGCTGACAGAGGCGTTTCGCGCGTTTCGGCTGGTCACGGGGCTGCCCGATGTAGCGCGTACGGGCTTCCCTGAAGGGGATGCTAGTCGAACTCCCACGTCTTCGCACCCTCAATGAAGGCCCCGGCTCAACCACCGCTCAGTCATATCATCGCCTTGACATTGTTGCTCTGACCGTTGCTCTTGCCGCTGCTTCCTAACGTGAGCCGATGCGCCATTGACGGGTAGCCTCTGATCGGCAACTCTGGCGAAGAAGGTTTCGCCAAGTTCGAGCAAGGAGGCACCATGCGCGCCACGTTTCTCGGCAAGGACCCCAACTCAGTTGAGGGCGAGTCCCCCACGCTGTTCGCCACCGACCGCACCGACCGTGTGACCTACATCGCGCAGGGGTGGAAGGTGACTGACCCCCAGGTGCTCGCGGACGTCGGCCCGGTTCCGGATCACGAGACCCTGATCGAGATCCCGGAGGATGTACTCAAGATGTACGCCCGCCGCTACATGGAGGAAGGAAACTGAACCTCCTGATCGGCGACGACTTCGGGCGGCTGTTCCGCACCTTCGAGCACACGGCGTACCGCTTGGAGGTGCGGGAACGGTACAACGCGCCGCGCGAAGTCGAGTCGCTTCAAAAGTTCCTCGCGGGCACGCCGGACAACCTGGAGTTTGCCGAGAACTGGGTGACCTCAATCCGCGAGGCCACCAGCGCCGGACGTCGATTCGCCCGCGTACGGGTGGTGAGTGTGCCGCTGTCTGACTACAGCCGGTTTGGACTGTGGGCAGCTCGGTTCACCACCGACGCTGGTGAAGACATCCGGTACATGGAACGAGGACAAGCTGAGGCGGTTGGCCTTCCCAACCACGACTATTGGTTGTTCGACTCACGCACGCTGGTTCGGATGCACTTCGGTGACGACGACCGCTTCCTTGGTGGTGAGGTCATTGATGATCCTGCGCTGGTTGTGAGTCACAACTACTGGCGGGACGCTGCCTGGCATCACGCCGACCGACGGGACGATTTTGGCGCCAAGCACGACTAGTGGTTCATCGGGCGTTGATGAAGCGCGTAACGCCCTGGGCAAGCGACTCCGCGAGCTGCGCGAACAAGCCGGTCAAACTGGCAAGCAGCTCGCGGAGTCGTTGTCATGGCCACCATCCAAGGTGTCGAAGCTTGAAAATGGTCGTCAGACGCCGACCGACGACGACGTTCGCGATTGGACGCGCACCACTGGCAGCGAGGCCGAGACGGAAGCGCTCCTTGCCTCACTGCACACCCTCGAAATCCAACATGCCGAGTGGCAACGAGTCTTGAAGGCTGGCCTCAAGCCGCATCAGGTCGAGCTGAGTGAGCAAGACCAACGGACCAAGCTCTACCGCGCTTTTGAACCGGCCAACATCCCCGGCCTGCTCCAGACGCCAGAGTATGCCCGCGCCCGGTTCGCGCAAGCCGTCATGGTTCACCGCGTCCCGAACGACGTCAATGAAGCTGTCCGCCTCCGGATGCAGCGTCAAGAGATGTTGTACCGCCCGGACAAGCGGTTCCACTTCGTGTTGACCGAGGCGACGCTCCGGTACCGGCTGTGCGCCGTCGACATCATGCTCGGGCAGCTTGATCGGCTGATCTCACTCGGGTCACTGCGGAACGTGAAGCTCGGCATCATCGGGGCGGAGACGCAGTACCTGATCGATCCGCGACACGGCTTCTGGTTGTACGACGATGACCTGGTGCGGGTCGAGACCTACTCGGCTGAGCTGAACCTCCGTCAGCCACAAGAGATCACGCTGTACGAGGGCATCTTCGAGCGGCTGGCAGGCATCGCCAGCTACGGCGGTGCGGCGCGAGCGATCATCACTCACGTCATTGGCGATCTTGCCCCGGACGAACTGGAGCAGTGATCGGGCGTGTCGTTACTGGTGGGCGCTCATGTACTGCTCGATTAACCGCACGTCGGCGACATCCTTGGGTCGGCCGAATGCCTGCTTCCACTTCAGCACTTCTACCAGTGGAGCAAACGGCACACCATTTATGATGTCCGCCGCCGCGATGATGGCCTCTGGCCTCGGGTTATACGAGCCGTGGTGCCAGGTGTCGTTGGCTTCATAGATGCCGCGAGTGAGGTAAAATCCTCTCGCGTCGACGGGCTTTTCTTTCTCCTCCCAGCCATTCACCTTGAGCTGGGTATAAAGCGCGGTGGTCGTGAACAGATCGACATCGGCTGTTGCTCGAATACCACGAGCCGCCAACGGGCCGCTCCCGAACACGACATACTGACCAAGCGGCAATCCAAGCGCCTTGACCTGCTGAATGATGTCCACATGCGGGACAGTAGTGACGCCGGACCGGCACACCCAGTGGGTGTCTCGTGCTTTCCCGTCTCTTGCCACGTGCGAGTGATTGCTAGAAATACTGAGAAATTTTCTGTTCGCCTCTGATTTTCGCCCCTAGTCTCCCGAACGGACGGTGAATCACCGCCCCTCAAGGGATCAAGGGAGCTAGCCAGGTGGCTACCAGCGTTGCCCTGCTGAGCAGGGAACAGATCAAACGACTGCCCGAACGTGCCCGCGAAGTCGTGGAGTACCGCAAGAGCGGACTCAGCCTGAACCACATCCAGGGGTGCCCCCTGGACTGCGCGTACTGCATCCGCCACACCTACGGCTTGTGGGATCAGCGGATACCGCGCGCCCTCATGACGGACGCCGTCGCCGTCGAAGAACTCGTCAATCACCGCTACTTCCAGCCGCACGTGACGCCGATTCAGGTGTTCAACCGGGCAACCGATCCGTTCTTGCCGATCGTCCGGCCGCACACCTTCGCCGTGCTCGAAGACCTCGACGACCGCAAGTTGACCAACCACGTCTTGGTCATCACACGGCACCAGATGAAGTCCGAGGACATCCACCGGCTCAACGCGCTCAAGTACGTCAAGGTGACGTTGCTGTTCACGTACTCCGGCATCGACAACAAGGACATCGAGCCCTACCCCTCACACGTGGCGGCGGAGTCCTTGAAGCTCATGAGCACGCCGGAGCGCCGGAAGTACCGCACGATCCTCTACTGGCGTCCGCTGGTGCCAGGTCTCAACGACTCCGACGAACACCTCGATGCTGCGTACGCGCTGAGCAAGCACGCCGACGCGACGGTCTTTACCGGCTTGTTCTACCGCGACCAGATCGCCGAGTACTACAAGGCCAACGGGTTGCCCGAGCCGTACGAGGACACCGCGCGTCGGAAGATCGTGCCGGAGACGCTAGAACGGCGCGTTCTTGCGGCCTTCGCCGGCTCGACCTTGTTCCGGAAGACTTCCTGTGCGGTGAGCTACGCCCATGGTCTGCCGGACTACAACGGCCACTACGGCATCCGAGAACTGTGCGACATCTGCCCGCTGAGTCAGCTTGAGCTGTGCGCCAGCGCTCATCATGTCCCCGTCGCTGAGCGGCTTCGGGAAGTCGCCAGCATCTTGCCCGAGGCGCGTGGCCTGGTGGTCGTGGACATCACGGAGCGCGCGGCTGTCGTATCCGGCCTGGAGACTGAGCAGCCGCGCTACTACCTGCAACACGCGCTCGGCTTCCAGGTTCACGACGTGCGTCATCCGCACGTCGAGCGGCGGCATGGTCGAGCCGACATCGGATGGAAGGACACGAAGCAAGATGGCTGACTGGACGAACCTCACCTACGTGGTCGTGGACATCGAGGGCAACGGTCAGCAGCCGCCCGACTTGGTGGAGTTCGCCGCCGTGCCGATCGTCGGCGGCGTAGTCGGGGAGCCGATGAGCTGGCTGGTGAAGCCGGAGAGGTCCATCAAGTTCTACGCCACTCGCATTCACGGCCTGACGGACAAGGACGTCATGGGCGCTCCGGTGTTCGCGGATATCAGGGGTCAGGTGCTCCACGCCTTGAACGCCTCGGCACTCGTCGCTCACAACGCCCACGTGGACGTTGGCGTTCTCAGCCGCAAGCTCGGGGACTGGGAGTGCCCCGAGGTGTTCGACACCCTCAAGCTCGCCCGTCGCTTGGTGCCTGGCCAGCAGAGCTACAAGCTCGGCGCGTTGGTCGAGATGTTCAAGCTGGCCGAGGGACTGCCCGAAGGGCTCTCGCCTCACCGCGCCACCTATGACGCGCTGGTGGCGGCTCGCTTGTTCGTGGAGCTGGCCAATCGTGCGGTAACCCTGGAAGAACTGCGCGGCCAACCGGCAGGAGGGGGCGACGATGAGCCTGCGGCCCTTTTCTGACCATCCACGTGGGTTGTTCGTCACGGTCGACGGGCCGAGCGGTGCAGGGAAGTCGACCATCGTTCACCACCTGGCGCAACTGCTCGTGGCCGCTGGTGAGGACGTACACATCACGGCTGAACCGTCGTCAGGGCCTATCGGTCGGCTGTGCCGCGAGCTGACAGAGACGACCACCGGTCACGCGCTGGCCTGCTTGTACGCCGCAGATCGGTACTACCACCTTGAGGTGGAAGTCCGGCCGCAGATGGAACAAGGCCGCACCGTGGTAAGTGACCGCTATATCCCGTCGGGTCTCGTCATGCAACGCTTCGACGGCATCGACCCGACGTTCCTTTGGCAGCTCAACGCCGAAGCTGATCGGCCCGACTTGGCCGTGATCCTGGAGGCTGACCCCGAGGTCATCTCGGAGCGACTGACGGAACGCGGGCCACATAACCGGTTCCAGCTCTCGCCGGGGAGCTCTCACGCTGAAGTGCACTTCTACCGGCAGGCCACCGAACGGCTGATTCAGGCCGGTTTCGACGTGCTCCGGGTGGACTGCAATAAGCGACCACCAGAGCAGTCGGCAGCCTTCATCCGCGACCGCCTGATGACCTTCTTCGCTCCTGGCAAGGAGTGAGCGGGTATGGCCGAGACGATCACCAGCACGGAACTGCGCGACGAGTTCGACGCGCTCATCCGACTCGCCACCAAGATCTTGAACGAGCACACCGACAACCACGGCCTGTGTGCTGTGTGCGGCTGCGCTTTCCCGTGTAAGCGAGCTGTCCTCGCTGAGCACAATCTCGCCTTCTAGGCGCTGTCAAAGAGCCGACCAGACCGGCAACGCCCGGACGCCTGCCCGAGGTATGAGCCCGTTGCCGGTCTGGTCATCAAGTCCATGGAGTACACCGTGAAGCCCTTGCCGCTATCCAGGCATCCGGCCGATGACGTGGCCCCCACTCAGCCACAGGTCGGGACGACCGAAGGTGGTGGCGACCATGTGCGTAGCGTCCGAGCCGTTGATGACACTCATCAAGGTGCAGCCGGCCATGGCTAGCCCACGGCCGAGTGTGAAGAGCGAGATTCACCTCGCGGCAGTGGCGACAGCGGCCAGTTGCTCCAGGCTGTTTGTCCGCTCCACTTTGAAGTCGTGGCATCTCGACCACCTGGCGGACGACGCTGAACTACTCGTCTCCGAGCTGGTGACCAACGCCGTGACGATGACCGGCATTACGGAGCCGTCGCCGAGCTGGCCGATGCTCGCAGACCTAGCGTTGATTCAGGTGCGGTTGGTCATCCTTGGAGATGGCCTGGTCATCGAAGTCTGGGATCAGAACTCCACGTTGCCGATCGCGCGAGACGAAGAAGATCTCGACGCCGAAGGCGGTCGGGGCCTGTTGATCGTGAAGGCTTTGAGTCGGCGCTGGGGCTTTTACCGCGCTGAGGGCGGCGGCAAGTGGGTGTGGTGTGAGCTGGAGATCCCACTGAAGCCAGGGCCGTTGCCAAAGCGACAGCGCACGTGGAAGCCATCACCAGCACAGGTGAATGAGTACGCCGTTGAACCCGACCTTCTGAGGCGGGTACGGGATGGCTTGAAGGCGCTCTGACAAAGAGCACCCGGCGCCTGATGTGGAGTGGGGTGCTCTTTGTCGGGCGTGGGGGTCCGTCTAGTGTGCTTCCTGGAACTTCACGATGACACCGGCAGCGATGCGACCGCGCTCAGAGATCTGGATGCCTTCTGCCTTGGCCCACTCACGAACGTCTGCTGTCTTCGGGCCGACTGGTGCCACCGGACGCGCACCACCTCGGCCAGCCTTCTGAGACCCGCTGACCTTGCGCGCAACGGCGACGTACGGCGCGAGGGTTTCGCGCAGTGCGGTCGCGTTCTTTCCGCTCAGGTCGATTTCATAGCGTGTACCGCCGAGCCCGAACGAGATGGTCTCATCGGCGTTGCTACCGTCGAGATCGTCGATAAGAGTGACTTCTACCTTCTGGGCCATGGATGAGACTTCCTCACGTGGGGGTATGGCCATGATAGAGGACGGGTTTTAAGGGCAGTCTCCGGACCCGTAGAGCTCAACTACTCTCCTCAAACGAAGAACACCCCTCATCCACAACGGACACGGGGTGTTCTTCGTTGTGGTGCGGGGTGTTGATGTCGGAAGGGTTCAGCGTCGGGCGATGAGCGACGGCTCTTCGTCGGAGATGGTCTGGATGTACACCTGGTCGAAGGTGCCGCTGGGGTGGCCGATGAAGTAGACGCGCACCTTCTTGCCGAACTGTTCGGTGGGAGTCGGGTTGTCGCCTTCGACGTACCAGTCCGGGAGGGTTTCCACGTCAGGGTCGTCGTATTCACCGAGCGGTGTCCAGATCGGGCAGGCCATCGTGACAGTGAGCGAACACAAGGTGTCCGTGCCCAGCCTGATGGGCAGCTTCACGATCGCCTCGCGTGTGGTCGTGAACAGCGCGTCCCTCAGGTCGTCCACCTTGCAGCACGCGGGGTGGCCGGAGTAGTAGACGGGTGCCGTGGTTACGAAACCCGCGGTCACCAACATCTCGTCTGATGTGGTTTCTTCCAACATGTAGGTGTGCCTCTGTTCGGTCGATTCTGATGGGGCACACCACCGGCTAAACCAGTGGGCAGAGTGCCGCATCCGAAGACCTGTAAGGCACGGGTGCATTACCGTTTAAGGTAATTGTCATTATTTAAACACATATTGCCTAAATAGGCAATATCTAACCGCTGTTCACCTCTGTTAAAAGGCGGGCATCTAACCCAGTTTCACGGTCACATTGAAGAGAATGTATCCCGTGTGCTGGCCGAGGTAGCCATCTTGGTTATCACCGAGGAGCGCGCCGGTTTGGATGAGACTGTTCTCATCCTTGAGTGGCGCTCCATCCTTCGGGGTGGCAACCGTGTACATCCGGGCGGAGCCCGGGACGTAGGTCAGGGTCACCGGGCGAGGCGCGATGAAATTGCAACTCGTCCAGACTATGATGGCGTTGTCTGCCGAGAGGACAGCCACAAAGCCAGGGTTGTACGTACCAGGAGCGGGGAGCTGCACACGCGCACGGGCGTTTTGAAGCTTGGCGGCCACGTTTCCGCCGCTGTTCGGTGAAGCGATGGAATCTAGGTTCGGGGCAACGTCGTTGGCGAAGAAGAGATAGCACTGGTAGGTGTGCTGGTCCTCGGCGATGAGTTCGCTACCCCAGTTCCCGCCGCCCGTCAGGTCGTGGCACTGGAAGAAGTTGCGCTCATCCCCTTGGCTCGGGTTGTTCGTGATGCTGTTGAACACCGGGTACGACGCGGGGCTGTTCATAATGAAGGTCTTCCGCGCTGGCCCCCACCCCCTGGTGTTGTCTATCTTCTCGGCGGGGGTGCCCGTGATGGTTGCCTTCGGTGGTGTTGACGGCACCGGAGCCGAAGACGCTCCTCTACTACCGCGCAGCCATTGAGGAGTTGATCCGGTCAGACCTATGGTGAGAGCGACCGCCACAAGAACAGCTACCCCTGCGACCACTGCTACTCGCAGTCGGTACTGCCGCTCGGTGGCTGGGATGGGTTTCTTCTGGCTCTTTTCTGTCACGAGGACGCGGAGCGCCTGAAGGTAGGTCAGCTTCTCGGCGGGCGGAGGTGGTGATTTATAGCGACTCACGGCACTGCGGAGGTCACGAAAGAAGCTGACGACTTTCACCACCGCCGGCGGGACGGGTTGGTCGAGGGGTTCTTCCGTAACCGCGGTGGGATCGTGGTCAACCTGCGCCTTGAGGAGCGGCGCGGGACCTGAAAGAGCAACCTGCACGTTGGGAGCGTCGAGCGGGGTGAAGTGTGCGGCCTGGCCCGCGCTTGCTCGCTCGTAGACAGCCGCCTCATTGAAGGCGGGGTTGTCAGCATGGGCGATGACCAGACGAGCGAGGACGAGGAACCCATCATCCTCGTAGCGGCTGTGGGTTCTGGAGTCCGCCACCATGAAGTACGCAGCGCGGTCGCCCTCCTTTCGACATGCCCACGCTCGACGCTCCGTCAGAATGCCGTGACTGCTTAGAGGGCTGCCCTCGTCATCGTCGCCGACGGCCAAGGCCACGCGCACCGCTCGTGGGACTAGGTGCTTTTTCACCTTGGTGCCGATGTCACGCATCGCCCACGCTTGGGAACGATCGAGCATCTTCCCAATGAGCTCGTCGATCAGGTGGAGCGCGGCTGCGCCATCTTCCGGGTTGCCGAGAAGTCGCCGGAGTCGCTCATCGTCGTACTCGTCCAGCTTGACGGCGGTGAGTCCTTCGCCGTTACGCAGGGTCTTGAACGCCGTCACCAGCTCATCAACGTCGTCCATGACAACCCTCCAGACCAGTGTGTTGGTGCTGGTCAGTATCCCAGAAACCACCGGACAGCAAGCGGCCCAGTGGACAGTTGAACTGTCGACTCATCTGTCCTGTACTGTCCGCTGCTCTCGGTCAGAGCCTTCAAACACGCGGGTCGCACGCACCCGCGTAGAAGAAGGAGGCGAAGCCCATGAGCAACGACCTGATGCTTTTTGGCGGTGGCGACCAGGGCGGCCGGGGACGGCGCGGTGAAGTTGCCCGCCCGACCCGTCGTCAGCGGGCAGCGGTGGAGCGGGCGGACATCGAGCTGTTCGGGCTCGTGAGCGCCGGTAAGCAGGAAGAAGTCAAGGCCATCTTCCGCAAGCGCCTGACCGAGGACGCCATGCAGGACGTGACCGACGTGGCGGGCCTCGCGCGGGAGCTGGCGGGCAATGACCAGTACATCGCTTCTCTGTTGATCCCCATCGTCCAGGAGTACGCCCGCACCACGACCCGCGACATCCGCGACTTCGGGCGCGGGCGGGGGCTGTAGTGAACGGCCTGCTGATGGTGGCGGAACACCTTTTCTTGGGGCTAATTGTCCTTTTGGCCGTAGCGGCATTTGTTGTCGTTCTGCGGTCTGAGAGGCGGTCGGGTTCCGAGAACACCGGCCGGGGGCTGAGCCCGACGGAGCTGTACGTCCTGCGGCGTCGCAAGAAGAACGCCGCCATGCGGCAGCTGCGGGCGGTAGCCCGTGAGAACCGCACCCCCGCCTCTCGGCAGCACAGCCGTAGGGAGCGGCAGTCGTGAAGCGAGAGAAGAGGTATGTGGACGGACTAGCCAATGATGTCGGCTGGCGATCCCTGAAGGCCCGGATCTACTGGGCGCGCATCTTGCGGCCTTGGTTTATTTCGCGCGTGCAGCGCAGCCAGACCATGAAGGTTGTCCGCTACGGCAGGGGCGGCGCTCAGTGGCGCCGGGCCTGCTACGTGGCCAGCTGACCGCTCAAGGAACAGCGCGTCATGGGGAAGGCAGCCCTCGGGCCGAAGTCACCCCATCTACCCCGGAGGGGGCGTTCTTCCGACCGCCCCCTCCTCACTTCCGTCGGCCTCCACGGTAGGTCGGCGACAACACCACCTAAGGAAGTGACGTCATGGCTCTGCTAGGACTCTTCTGGATCGTCCTGTTCTTCGGAACGCCGTTTGCCATCGGCGCGTACATCGCCAAAAAGCACGGCCCTTCGATCGAGCGCAACAAGCGCAAGCGCCAGATCGAGGCGGCGATGAACCGCTACGAGTACGACAGCGAGCTCATCGATGAAGTGATTGACGAATGGCGGTGGCGGCAGTGATGCATGTCGTGATCGGCAGCCTCGGTGGCTTCGTGGTTGGCCGTGTCTGGCAGTTCTTGAGTGATGTCGGCCGAGGTATAGGGCCGAAGCGGTCTGACCGCACAAACACTCGGTAGTCCAATAGCACCTAGCGGAAGGGGGCGCGTCCTAGATGCGCCCCCTTCAAACTGCCCGCCGGCCTTCATCTTAGGTCGGTCGCTTCAACCCCCAGGAGGTCTCTCGTGAAGAAGGCTCGGAGTGTGCTCGTCACGCTGCTGCTGGCTGCGTTCACTATTCGGATGTTGTGGCTCGCGATTGAACCACTCGTCCCGTACCTCGTTAGTGGCCTGGTGGTTGTCGTGGTGCTCGGCGCCATCTACTACCGCATGATGAAGTGGTAAGGGGAGTCATCGCGATGCAGTCGAAGAGCCAGTCGAAGAGCACTAGGTACGTGTCGTACTCCCTCACATTCCCCACGTCCCTGACCGGCGACCAGGTAGTGACATGGCTCCGAGCGGTGAGTGGCACGGTCCAAACGGGACCGCGGCGGCTGTTTGGTGTCCGCGCGCTTGTCTTCGAAGTCCGAGCCTCGAACCGGGGCATCTCGCACCGGCTGCTCGTGCCGCGTGAGTCAGTCGACTTCGTCGTGCCGCAGCTGCGCACGCTCGTGCCCGGTTCTACGGTCACGCCGGCAGGGGGCCAAGAACAGCCCGATTACTGGACGGTCGCGGTGGAGCTGGGACAGACCAACTCACGCCGGACGCTGTCCGCCTCGAACGCTGAGGCACTGTCGGCGGGCATCCTCGCCACGCTGCAAGGGCTTGGTACCAGTGAAGCACTCGTTCTTCAGTGGGTGGTGTCGCCCGCGCTTCGTGAGCAACCACCGCGACCACGGCAGGACCGGACGGGTCGCGACTCCTTCATGGTCGCGCGGTTCCTGGAGGACACGAGGAACGCTGATGCTGTCGCTGACATCCGCTCTAAGCTGGCTGAACCGAACTTCCTCAGTGTGTTGCGAGTGGCGGCGCGGGCGAGGGACGAGGTTCAGGCGAACCGGCTGCTTTCTCGTGTCCGTTCAAGCATCGCTGGTGTGGCAACGCCCAACAACCAACTCAGGAGACGGCCCATCTCATCGCGGCCCATCTCATCGCGGCGCGTCGTCGAGCGGGTCACCTCGGCGACGGTGCCACTCCTGTTTCCGGCGCGAATGAGCGCGAGCGAACTCGCGGCGCTCATCGCCTGGCCGATTGGGAATCCGCATGTTGCCGGGCTTCCACGGGGCAGGACTCGGCAGCTTGCTGCAAGTGGTCTAATTCCACGCACCGGCCGCGTACTCGCTCGCTCGAACTTTCCTGGTGATGAACGGCTGCTGGCCCTGTCTCCCATCGAGTCGGCGAAGCACCTCCAGATTGTCGGGCCAACGGGGAGCGGGAAGACGGCGCTTCTTACCAACCTGATGGCCCAGGACATGAACGCAGGTCGTGGGGTCATCCTGATCGAAAGTAAGGGTGACCTGTTCTACGAGGCGCTGGCACGCGTACCGGAACATCGCGTCCAAGACGTCGTCCTCCTGGACGTTGGCGACACGGAGCACCCGGTTGGCTTCAACATCCTCCAGGGCAGTCCTTATGTGGTGGCTGCTGACATTCAACGTCTCTTCGACCACCTGTACCCGCAGGATGCCAGGGGTGTTCGCGTACGTCAGGGCTTTTACCACCTCATCCTCACGCTCATGATGAGCATCGAGGCGGTAGGGGCGATGACCTTCGCCGACCTCCAACCGCTCGCCGTACCGAGGCCGGATCAAGCCGAGTTCTCGGCTCGCCTCATTCGCGGCGTTTCGCACATTGAGGAGTTGGCTGCGTGGTGGCAGGAGATCACCGATCTACCGAAGGCACAGCGCGATCTCTACTTCAGGCCGATCATGGACCGGATCTGGCAGCTCGCGTCTCGGCGGTCGCTTCGGAACATCATCGGGCAGAGCACGAGCACGGTGAACCTTACGGACATCATCAAGGGCCGGAAGATTCTGCTCATCAACCTGGGCCGCGCGACCGAAGGGAAGGATACGGCTGGACTCCTCGGCAGTCTGCTGCTCAACGCCATCTGGAGCGCGGTGCAGGGTGGGATTGCTGATCCGACCAACCCGACGATGCTTTATCTCGATGAGTTCCAGGACTTCTTGAACCTACCAATCTCGCCCGGCGACATGCTTGCAAAGAGCCGCAGCCTGGGCCTCGCTATGACCGTTGCCCATCAGTTCATCGGGCAACTCAGCCGAGAGCTGCAAGACGCCACCCAGAACAACGCACGGTCGACGGTGGTCTTTCAGACATCTGCCGACGAGGCCAAGTACTTCGCTCGCGGGTTCGGCAGCACCGTGACCGAAGACGACTTCATGAATCTGCGTCAGTTTGAGGTGATTGCGAGACTCGCTACCGGTGACGGCGTGAGTGCGCCCGTTACCGGGGTCACGCTGCCACCGGTCAGGGCAACGGGCTCCGCCGGGGAAGCACGCCGCCGCTCTCGCGAACGGTACGGACGGCCAGTTGCGGAGGTAGAGCAGGAAATCAGGACCAGGCGTGGTGTTGCTGCGCCTACGTCTGGGAAGGCGACGCGGCCGAAGTTCGGCGGACCCCGATGAGAGGCGTGATGCAATCCCTCGAACGTGGTCAGGGTGTGGACTCAATCTGTTAGGTGTCACTAAGCCGGGGTGGCTGTGAATCGGCCCTCAAGCTAAACAAGTACGGAGAACCGTCGGAGTTGCCGGTTCGGTCCAGGAAATCCATCTCGACCTGCTGGAGCAAAGCTAACTCGTTGTCAGGACTGGAGGATAGCTCCTCCTCCGTGTATCCGAATACGAGATCTGCCCATCGCTGATACTCCGACGAGTACACGACGATGGTATCTGGCGCCCACAAGATCCATACGGTGTCGACACCATCGATGTCGCTGAGCGGGTCGAGCAAATGCGAGATGAAGACATTGTCCACGCACTCCACTGTGAAATGCTCGAAAGGATGCACGATGAGGAAAACATTCTTGGAGTGGCCAGGCGACGACTTTCGAGCAAGCTGGGCCATAGCGTTGGCGATCACCCCGCGTCCTGGGTGCAGAAGGACGTGGTTAGCCGATGTGACTTTTGTCTTAAAGACGCGGTCTGGTTCTCTTCCCGCTGCCTCGGCCTGGTTGATGGCCGCATCGAATCGACGGAAGTCTCCAGGAAGGGACTTCACCTCGAAGTCGGCAGCACGCACGTTGCTTGGTTGGAGCCATCGAGTGGTGTCGTCCGTGAAATCGAACTGGAGGTCCGTGCCTCCATCAGTGTCGATCGTCGTTGGTGCAGCGCCAAGGAACGCAGTGGTCAGGATGGCAGCCAGATGCTCTCCCGCTGAAACCTTGAGCTTCCTGAGCTGTGCGGCAGGGAGCGTGCGCACCAATTCGTCGACGGCCCAGGACAAGCTGAGGTGCGAAGCGGCGATGACCTGGTTGCCCACCGGTCCTCTCACGGTGAACCTCCCTGCTATCGCGCTGACTGGCCTGAAACCGCATCTCACACTCTCGCACCCACGCACCTCTGGCAACGGCTTTCATCTCGTGACGTGCGTGACCAAGGAGGAGAACCACCTAGGCCAGTCATAGGGGAACCGTAGGCGTAGCCCTACCTTGACACCTCATCTGACCAGCGAGAAGGCCACCTATCTTGGTGTGACTATCCCGGAGGAGGAGTGATTGATGGAGCTGAGCACTCGCGACCTCGACATCTTGCGCCTGGTCGACCAGTTCACCCAGCTTGCGTCAACCCACATCACCGAGCTGCTGCTTGCCGATAGGTCGCACGCTGTTCCCGACCGCGTGCTCGGACGCTTGGTCCGGCTCGGCTACCTCGCGCGGGTGGGACGGAGAGCCAGCGGAGACAAAGGCGGGGCCGGCGCCTATGTCTACCAGCTCGGTAGGTACGGTCGACTTCTGCTCGGTACGGAAAGTCGGCCATCACCAAACGTCAACACGCACGCCCTCATGATCGCGGATACCTACCTTGAACTGCGTCGAGCCGAGAACCGCGGCCTTCTCACAGTGAAACGCTGGGAGGTGGAACGCTCGGTTCCCCCAGTTCGGGCTGACCTCTTCGTGCACTTGGACTACCCGGCGCAGGGACGAAGCAGCAGCTACTTCCTGGAGATCGACCTCGCTACTGAGCGACCGGTACGAATCGTCGAGAAGCTATCAGGATACTGGACGGCGGCTCAGCACTGGAACGAGGAATACTTCCCGTACGTGGTCTTTGTCGTGAACCATGTCGTCAGAGTGGCAGAGTTCCAGCGCATCGTGCGGGGACTTCCTGAGGAACGACAGGAGATGGTGCGGGCGTTCCTACTTCCGGAGCTTGTCCGTGAGCTCATGAAACTTTGAGAGGTACTGGCTCCATTAGATTGTTAATCGCGGGAGGATTCGCGCTGCTCCTTAGCGAACCGCGCAACCTTAAATATCGCGAACCTCCCCAGTAGCGGCGATGGGCCGCCCCCAAATGGATGGTTGTCTTTCATCCCAGCGAAGAGAGCAAGTCTCATTTCTGCTAGCTCCTCCAGCATGGCGGTGATGCTGCGCTGTGCGTCGCGCACCGAAGAACGAGAGTCTTCGATGTCGGATGAAATGTCGCTCCAATCACGGAGGCTCTGGATGGTGCTGTCGATGAGGTCTTGCTCTTCGTCAGTGCAGTCGTCCGGCTCTGCATGTTCAAACCACCCGACGCAACCAGAGAGGATTGGCCAGAGGTCGCGTCCTGTCTTCATGTGGTTGAGCGGCACGACTTCAAATTCTGGCTCGTCCTCCGAGATGAGGACATCGATGATCTTCTCGACTTGATGCCGACCGAGCTTGCAGATTTCGTCGGCGAGCGTCTTGAGTCCCCACACCTCGATAGTGACATCTCGGTACCGGGGACGAAGCTCGTTGTCGATGAACTGGTCGACCTCGCCTTGCACAGTGTCGTTAGTCAGGAAGCGCCATACTCTTACGTCCCGATGCTGCTGGAGGCAGCCCTCCAAGTCACCGCTGATCTTCAGCTTGGTCTTGTCGATCCGCTCGCCGCGCGTTGCGTGCGCTGCGAAGAAGACCCGAGCCTTCGGGCAATAGCCGTCGTTCTTGGTGTCGCCTTTGGGACCAGCAGCACGCACGGGCTGGTAGTCGCCGGGGTACAGCGCGAGCCCTAGTCGATCCATACAGTCCTGGAAGGCCTTCCCCTCCAGGCGAAGGAGCTGCCCCTCAACGAGCTTGCGCATTGAGTTGTGATCCACGGTAACCATTACCGCACACCTTGCGCGTGCCGTGCAGCTAGGTCGGGTAGACCAAGCAGCCGCGGCCGGCGCGCGGTTGATTCCTTCGATCTAGCAACAGTCTGCTGTACCGACTCGTAGCGTCGGACTGCGCGCGGGCTTGACTGCCGCGCTTGAGTACTCACCCGAACCAGGGCGCCGTTGTTCACTGACGGCCATACTGCTGAGGTGACCACGTTCGCTTCAGTACAGTCTGATCTCTGCGAGGATCGCCCACGGTCGCCGTCGTGGGATGAGTACTCTACTTGGCTGGTGCCTGAGTGGCAGAGGTTCCTGGAGTCATGTAGTAGTGAACGTGAGATGCAGTTGTTTCTCGAACGCCATCCATGTCTTCTTCCAGGAGCGACGGACAGCGTAGGTCCGGGAGGGCACCATGGCCCTTCGTTTGAGGCAGTGATTCGGCAGCCTCCCCTCCAGGGGCTCGGACCTAAGCGTGTGCCCGACTTCATGTGGGTTCGGCGTGATACGGCAGCGATACGCCCTATATGTATCGAGATTGAGAGCCCGCTGAAGCCTTGGTTCAACCCGGGATCAAGGACGCCAACGGCCCCGCTGACTCAAGCGATAGATCAGCTGACCGAGTGGAAGGTGTGGTTCTCTTCTCCCGAGAATCAGCTGATCTTTGCGAAGACGTATGCTCCCAGATACTCGCATCGTCCGATCGAGCCACAGTTTGTCCTCGTCTATGGTCGGGACGCAGAATTCCGGGCGGCAACTTCCAAGCATGACGATGCGGACTACATACGGCGAAAGCGCGACCACATGGCCCGCGATCGAGAGCACTTCTTCACCTACGACCAGCTGATGCCAGAGTCAGAGGCGCGAGACTATGCCACGATCACACGCCACGTGGACGGCTGGACGCTCTCGGCAGTGCCGCCAACCTTTTGTACTGGCGCGTACATGATGGAAATGGCTGAATCCATAAGTAACCCATCTGAAGCGCTAGCTAAGATAGATCTTGTAGGTCCGGAGCGAAAATCGTACCTGCTTGAGCGGTGGAAATTCTGGCGCAACGTTGCGCTGTCAGGCCATTTTTCAGGCGAGTTGGGAGTGCGGGAGTAGATGTGAAGGTGCTCGATGGTGTCTTCAAGTCGTCACTGATTCGCGAGAGTTGAGAAGGCCGCATGTTACCCGATCCTATCCAAGTCTTCTGGTACGGCGACGAGTTCAGCTGGAACGTCACCGCAGCCGAGAAGTTGACTGTCGACTGCGAACCGACGCCAGTCGATGTGACCGGTTGGATTGCTGAGCTTTCTTCGGCCACGATCAATGACGAGCACTGGCCATCTGTTGACCTCGCAAAGCCGCTCATCATTGTTCCTCTGCCTCGTACCGATGAGCTATGGCCCATCGACGGGTGGCATCGCATACGGCGCGCTCATGCGGAGGGAATCATCATGCTGAGCGCTCATGTCCTGTCGCGCGAGCAGGAGCGGATCGTCCGAGGTTACGGGAGCGAGTAGTCCACGTTGTGGTGAGGCTGTCATCATCACTTCACAGTTGGACCGGCAATCTTTACCGGTACGCTGCGGAGGTTGTAGGAGCAAGAATTCAACGGCGCTGCCTGTGATTTCACCTTTTTGAAAAAAGGCATTTCATTGAGCCATTGACCGACTACAGGGAGTCACTGTAATATTCGACTATGAGACCGAGTAACTTCTTCTACGAGGTGCCAGACGCCAACTGGAATATGCGTGATGAGTTCAATTCAAAGCTTGCGAACCAGCTTCGTGCCGGAACGCTCAAGGATCATACAGATCTCGAAGCAGGATATGCTCTTGCGCGGCTGGTCAAGTCAGAGTTAACCGCTTATGGAACAGATCAGAGCCAGAAGCTCAACGACGAAGAGAGCGCTCTTGCAATACGCACACTAAGAGCTGTCCTCCGAAGACTAGACGTGTCGTTTGATCCGCCATTTAATGACTTTGACGGATGGCACGGCTACTGGAGTGAACAAGGCATGACGCACGGTGGATCATGGGCGGTACGGCGCGGATACGTGAACAGCCTTTTCACTCCAGTTTTGACCAAGCTTGAAGAGTTAGAGGATGCCGTCTCTGGTCCACCTGGCTTTCGTGGCGTTGATGGTGAATTGAAGAACATAATCTTCGCTTCAACCGGATACAAACCAGAGATTATTTTACGAGATGCGATCAACAATACGATTGAAGTGGTCAAGCACGCGGATACTTGCCTTGTCTACAACAGGCCCTTAACCAGCGCTGGCGTGATGTGGGATGAGTTGGCTGCGTGGTGGAAGGCTGAGCGACGGCTTGATTCAATGAGCGATTATGAGGCTGGGCAGAACCTATTCAAGAGGCTGTCGGCATCTCTCGGAAGCCCACCAGAACAGGAACTATTCCGTACCTACTGCGAGCGGTACGGTGGTGACGAAGGCTTCAAAAAGCCTGCGCTATTTCCTCAAGTCTACTTGCAATACGATCCGCTAACGCACAGGGAACGTAAGATGCTCAAGAAGCCCGAGCGCCTTAAGCGGGAACGAATGGATTTCTTGCTCATATTTCCTGGTGGGGTACGCATTGTCATAGAAGTGGATGGGAAGCAGCATTATTCTAGTGATGGGAAGCCTTCGCCCCAGCTCTACGGGGAGATGATGGCTGAGGACCGTGCGTTGCGGTTACGCGGCTATGAAGTTTTTCGATTTGGGGGTGATGAACTCATGAAAGACGGAGCTTCAGACATGCTGCGCAAATTCTTTACGGCGCTCGAAAACCGATATATGCCTTAAGAAGCTAGTCGGTTGTCAAAAATGTCATCGGACTATCAAGCGTTCGGCACGTGGTCATCGTATAATGAAGTATAGGAGCTAAGTATGTCCCAGGAACGTCAAGTCTCGCGTCGGCAGTCACAAAACCAGGAGCAGGTATCGTTCACAAACCCTATTGTGATCAAGGACACAGCCAAGCTACATTTCGAGGTACTTCTTCAGTATATTAAGCGATCTGAAGGCGATCAGATTGCCCCAAAGCTCATCTATTGGAAGAAGTCACAAAATATCTTCTTGACCGGGTTTCCAGTCGAATTTACGCTCACGCACGACGAAGCCCAGGAGCTTAAGCGCGTGCTTGAAGAGGGGCTCGCAGTTGCTGAAGGGAAAGAGGATGGGGATTTCCTCATACTGCGGCTTGATGGTAGTGGCACCCCGCTAGCAGGTCGCGACCCGACAGCAGTGGGGCAAGCCATTGCGCCACTTGTGGCCAATGAGGAGGTTTTGCGGGCGCTAGCGGATACTGAGGACGGCGCAGAGATTCTTTTGGGGCTGCAATCTAGTGTGCGCCTCACCGAACTATCGGTAGCCATCGACGAGCTTCGCTCATACCTCGACGATGGAGTTGTAAGCGAGCAAGAGTATCAAGAATGGTGCGAGCGCCATGCGTGGGCGTTCGGGAATGCCTATGCCATGCAAGACGAAGTTCGGACTATCGCTATTGGCGACTCGGTCGACGGCCTGATGAAGCAGACGGCTAACGGACTTCGTGACATCTTCGAACTTAAGCGCCCCGACATGGAACCGATCAAGTATGATTCTACGCACAAATGCTATTTCTGGTCTCGGGAGGCGTCCATGGCTATCGGCCAATGCCATCGGTACCTCGACGTACTTCACGAAGCTGCTGCAAATGGATTGCGGGACCACAGCGAGATCGTCGCATATCACCCGCGCGCTATGATTGTCATTGGACGCTCCGATGGGTGGAGTGATGCCAGACTCCGGGCGTTGCATGGCCTGAACGCACGCTTGCACGGAATTAGCGTGATGACGTACGACCAGCTTTTGGCACAGGCAGAGCAACTGCTCACCAACTTGCGTGGTTAAAAGACGTGGTTCTGAGCGCACCAGGCCGAACTGTGCGTCAGCCCTCCAAGGGCTAGAACGGGCAAGCTAGAATACCGCGTTCTAATGACGGTGGCCGGCTGCGAATGAATAGTTTCGTCTTACGCTGCAAGTCTGTGGAGGTTCGGCGCAACTAACTCTTGATTTCTGACGGCTAAGTTGACGGCAACGACCCCCAACATCCACTGTCTTCGGCTCTCACGCAAGATGGCGTTTACCTCTGTAACGCGCTCCAGCGCACCACCCAAAGTTGGCCTGTTTCGACTTAGAGTCCCTGTACCCGCACCATCGAATGACCCCAGTAGAGATACTGGGTTTTTTCGTGTTTGACGGCTATTTTGACGGCTACCGTTGCCGTCAAGCCCAGCCTTCGACGCTCTTAGCATGGTGGTGGAGGGGAGAACGGCTGTCTCCATACGCTCCATGGCACTGCGCCGTGAGTCCATCGTGTCGTGCTGATAGATCTGCTGCGTGATGGCGATGTTGCTATGGCCAAGAATGAGCTGCGCATCACGGGCCGGGACACCAAGGTCCTTGAGGATCGTCGCGGCAGTGTGACGCAAGTGGTGAAGCTTGATCCTTCGGAGGCTGTACTGAGCACAGATAGCGTAGAAGGTTTGCGTCAGCTTGTTCGGCTCGATGGAGTGGCCCGTAGAGGTAGTGAAGACGAGGTCAGCGTCCGACGTGCTCACCTGGCGGACTCGGTGTTCCACCAACTCGTCGGCGACGGCCGAGAGTAACGGTAAATCTCGTCGCCCGGCACGAGTTTTGAGCGGACCTATGTGGATAGTGCCGTTTGCACGGACTACCTGTTGGCGGACGCGTATGACAGCCGCTTTCACGTCGATATCACTCCAGCGTAGCCCGAGTACTTCACCGCGACGTAGCCCGTAGAGTGCGACGAGCAAGAAAGCGGGGTACCACCTATGATCTTTGGCGGCGTCAAAGAACCGCGTGACCTCTGCTGGTGTCCATGGCTCTACGTCGTCGCTCTCGTAGCTCGGTAGCTTCACAAGTCGTGCAACATTGCGGGTGAGCAGTTCCTCGTACATTGCCTGGCCGAGCGCCGGACTGAGCGTCTCTTTGAGCATCTCCACTTTACGGACAGAGCGACCGTTGCTGAGTTGTTGGTTCAAGAAACGTTGCAGCACAGGCACCGTCACCTGAGTGAGCTTTAGGGTGCCCAGCCCCGGCTTAAGATAGAGCCGTATGTTGCCTTCGTACGCCTCGTAGGTCGTTGGCCGCCGGTTCGGCTTGATGACGGATTCTAGCCAGTAGTCCAGATAGTCCCCGACGAGCCAGCTCTTATCCGTCGCTGGTATTCCTTGGTCGTTCTTTGCCTTGGCCTCGGTGAGCTTGACGTGCACCTCGGCGCGGGTAGCGCCGTAGAGGCGCACCCGCTTTCGTGTTCCGCTCGTCGTGAGGACGTAGACGGCACCCTCATACCGACCATCCTTGCGCCGGTAGATCGTGCCTTCGCCGTTGGAATTGCGGCGGGCCATCAGACTAAGGACTCCTGCGACCGTTGCTGTACATAGGCTCGTAGGGCGTCCACCGGCACGAACCGCCGCCGTCCAATCTGGATCGACGACAAGCGACGTGTGCGGATCAGGTCGTACAGCTTCCACTTGCTGATCCGGAGTCGTAGGTACGCCTCACGGACCGTCAGAAGTGCCGTTCTATCGGGTGCCTCCTGAAGGGTTGGTTGTCGTTGTTCATCATTATTCATATATCACCTCCTTTAGTTGTAACGCACTTGGCTAGCTTTGTTAAGCCGCTAGGGCGGCGATCGGCAGTGTGGTTTTGTCATCATGCGGCAGCTCCCTGAACCCCACCACCTAGGAGCTGCGTTGCCGCGTCGAGAAGCCCGACGTCAAAGAGTGCCTGCGCGTCGGAGGCGAGCTTGCGAGTAACGCTCGTGATCCGTTCCGCCCGCTGCTCGTTCTGTACTAACCACACGACTTTCGGGAAAACGCCGCGCCACTGCTGCTCCATGCCGGAGCGCCAGTAGTCGATGTACCGCTGTGATTTGCGCTGGATGGTCGGCAGTGTCTCGGTGGTCAGATCGACCTCGATGAAGCTGCTGTGCTCGATAGCCCCCGCACCAAGACGCACGTAAGCGTCAGGCTTGACCACCACCAGTTCGCCACCGGAGCCAGTGAAGTGACGCCAGGCGGCCGGTTCAGCGTCGTAGTCCAGGAGGTCGCCCTGACCAAGCCGATGCTGCTCGACAAGACGCACGTACAGTTCGCTCACGGCCAGCATGTGGTCTTGAAAGTACGGCTTTGCTTCCCAGACTCGGCGACGCCGACCACCGAGCGGGCCGCCAGTATCGAGGACAGCTTGCCCTAACGCCGACAGTCCGTAGATGTAGCCGGACGATCCTGCACGAAGTCCACCGATGATCCGCGAGAACCGGGTCACGACACCGCGCTTCGTGAGTCGCGTCAGCAAGAGTTGTGCTCGGCGAGTCCGTGCAGCTGGCGACCCATCGACGACGAGCAGCCGCTGTAGTTGGCGAAGACTAGCAAGACGAACCCGATGCAGCACGGTGAGAACTGCCATGTCACGGTCGTTGAGACGACGACGCACCTGGTCCACGCGGACGGCTGATGATGGTGTCTTCATCGGGCAAGTCCTCTTGCAGGTGAGATATTCGCTGGCGCGCGTTGTCCGGCAACAGAGGCAGCTCGGCCACCGCGTCCAACGTGAAGCGAACGCCGACGCGAACGGTAAGCCGAGGCGATCACGCTTGCCTCCGTGGCGCGTGACCGATCGGTCCGTCTGGCGTGTGGTCACTGCCACTCCACCGCTGACGAAGCGCATCATCGAGAGCGGCGCTATCGACGCCGTACGCTGCCGCACTCCAACGTCGAAGGTCGGTCGGATCACTGAGAACCGGGCCATCCAGCCGACGCGTCCGAATTAGAAACGGGTCACTGGGCTTCTGGTTGACGAGAATCTCGGCGTACGCCTCGTGCGCGCCGAGGAGCGCTAGGTCCTGAGCCGAAAGCCCACCTCCAAGTGCGGCGGCCAAGGCGGACCCGTCCTCGACGCTTGGCCGGAACACCAGACGAGACCGTGCGTTGGCGAGGAGTCCGGTTCGCATCTTTGCTGTGAGCTGGGCGAGGTGCTGATGTGCCACCGTCAGTGAGACCCCAAGCCCGCGCGCCTGGGCGAACATTTCGCCGAGGTCTACGGGCAGCCGCAGGTAGTTCTGAACCTCGTCGATCACCACCATGACCGGTCGCCGCTGATGCGCCGGGATCATCGCCCGGCGCTGCATGGTCTGCCAGAGCTGTGTCATGAGCAGGGCGCCGACGAGTTCGGCCGTCGCCTCGCCGATGACGCCCGCGTTCAGGTTCACCAGCACAATCCGCGGCCGTTGGAACAGCTCGTCCAGCGAGAAGCGCGGACGCGGTTGGCCGAGCAGTCTTCGGATAGCCGTGCGGCTCAAAAAAGCCCGGGTCTTGTTGAGAACCGGGCTGATGACTTGGTGGCGTTCGGCCTCTGAGAGGCCGTCGTACCAGGCAAAGAAGGGCGCGAGGACGAGCGGGTCACTGACTGCTGCAAGCTGGCGTCTACGGAAAGCAGCGTTCGTCAAGAGGACGGGGAGGTCGGCGAGCGTCCCTTGGTCGCTGCGTGCCAAGGCGATGAGCGCGTGCAGAAGTACGTCGCTACTACGCGGGCCGATGCTGTTGCCGTACAACTCGTTGAAGAGGTGCAGGAGGTGGTCGGCTTGACGCTCGGCGTCCTCCAAACGACCGGCCAGCGGGTTGAAGCCAACGACCTTGTCGGTTGCACCGGGCTCGATGATGACCACATCTTCACGGCGCTCCGCGGGCACGCCGGCCAGCACCTCTTCTACGAGGTCGCCACGGGGTTCTAGAACGAGAACGCTTCGACCTGCCTCGACGTCCGTTTTGATGAGCTGAGCCAGAAGCGTTGACTTGCCGCTCCCAGTCGGCCCGACGACGTGCAGATGATGCAGGGCAGCCTCTGTCGACATCGTGACCAGTTGATCGGTCTGACTTGGGTGCAGGCCGGCCCCGAGGACACGTTCGGGCGGATGAACCACGCCTTCTACCGGAGTCAGAAGGGATGGAGGTGCGGGGTACTGTCGGCCGTGTGCGGTGCGGAGATGAGAAGTGCCTTCTACTGGCCAGCCGAGAACGGCAGTCAGTTCGGCTGCATTGAGGATGCCGGACCACCGCACGCCAGCTCTCGCTGCGAGATCAAGCTGACGTACACCTCGGGCCGAGGGTTGACTGACATCCAGTCCAGCGTGACTGCTTCCGACAAGCTGAAGTGCTTCGCCGAGCATCCGCACGATGGCGCTGGCGTATTCCGGCGAACCAGCACGCGCACCGATCCGGCCCCGGATGGCAAATAGCGGTTCGGACGCCTTCTGTCGCCAAGCCTGCCGGTCGTCGGCTGTCTCTTGAGCTACGGCGACCAAGCCGAGTGCTCGCGTCACGCTGAACTCAGTTGGTCGGGATCGGCGCTGCTGCGATGGGCCAATGACCCACTGCGAGACCGCCGACTCTCCGCGCCCGAGAGCGTTCATGACCTCCAGCAGTCCGGCCGTGACGCTGGCCGCCACGTCTACGCGCACAGGTTGAGCGAGGCTCGTTGGTCGGACGCTTGCCGCTCGCGCCACTGACGTACGGCGGAAGGTTCGAGGCAGAGGAGTAAGCACCAAGCCGGGAAGCTGCGCTTGGAGTTGTCCAGACAGCTCGCCGCTGATGAGCTGGTCCATCCCGATCAACCAGCGCACAGATGTGGACGTGGCGCGGAGTTCAAAAACCACGACAGGCGTTCGCTGTCGCCAGCCGATACGAGGCCGATAGGCAAGCGGTTGGAGAACCTTGGTTACCTCGGCCGAGCTCAGCTCGTGCGGAAAGTGAATTTCAAACCAGGTTAGGTCATCGGTGGCGGCTGCCTCCTTTCCCCTTGAATGGTGAGGTAGTTTTGTCATCGTTCCCCTCCTTTCGGTCTAAGCGTTAGCTTCCGAAGGTTGGGCAACACAAAATAAACCTCGCGATGGGTACCGCTGGGACTTACATTATTTGTGCACTCAACTTAGTGGAAGTCGAGCGGTCGCCTTTGGCGTCTGCTCTTACTTCCACTATGAGGAACGAGTACAGGGGGATCAATGAGTTTGGCGCTAACCACAACACCGATACGAAGGCATCTCACAGAGGTGGAGTACCAACGAAACGTGCGGGATGGCGCAACTCATCGACCATAACCCCCTACTTATAGTGCCATATCATACTTGAACTGTTCAACTACTGAGAGGCTAAGATACTTCACCGGGCATTAAAAAATCCTGCTCCACCGAGCAGGTTTGTTTCGTAGCCTCAAGCTCCTTTGGGGGAGCGAGTCTGTTTCTTGAGCAGGAAGTCTTACGGCTAGCTAGCCGGGCGTCGCGTCGCTGGAAGGCGACGTATCGCCCGGCCAGCTTGTGCCGCTTCCTTCATGTTGTGGTGTGTCACTTGCACGGAAGTCCCCACGCTTCACTGAAGCTTGAAGTCGTTCCATGCATTGCTCTGCACGCTCCACTGCCAGATCATCTTCTGGCCGTCGAAGTAGAAGATGTTCCTCCCACTCGACGGATCGGTGATGGCACTCGGACTGGTGCCCGCCTCGACGGCGACCGCGCCACCAGCACGCGTGAGCGTGTTGTTGTTCCACTGGCCGTTCTGTACCGACCACTGCCACATCTGGTGATCCGGCCCTACGTAGAACACGTTGCGGCCGGTGGTTGGATCGGCGACGGCGCTCGGGCTACTGCCCGCAAGAACCGTCTGGTTACCGTTGGTGCCGGAGATCTGGAAGTCATTCCAGGCTCCGTTCTGCACCGACCACTGCCAGATGTGGTTGTCATCTCCCACGTAGAAGACATTGCTTCCCGTGGAGGGATCGACCACGGCGCTCGGGCTACTGCCCGTGGCCGCAGCTCTGTTGCCGCCGGTGCCGGTCAACTTGATGTCGGCCCAGGCGTTGTTCTGCACCGACCACTGGTAGACCTGGTTGTCGGCACCGACGTAGAACACTTCACGTCCCGCCGTAGGATCAACCACGGCGCTGGGACTTGTCTGCGGCGCTGCCGCGATGGCGTTGCCGTTAACCGTGAGCTTGATGTTCACCCACGCCCCGTTCTGCACGGAGAGCTGGTGGATGTACTGGTCGGCGCCGACGTAGAAGATGTTCCTCCCACTCGACGCATCCACCACCGCACTGGGGCTGGTGTTGGCTAGGACGGCGCTGCTGCCCAAGCGGCTGTTGACCCAGGCCCCACCCTGCACGCTCCATTGCCAAATCGTGTTATCCGTTCCGACATAGAAGACGTTGCGGCCCGTAGCCCCGTCCAGGACCGCGCTCGGGCTGGTGCCCGTCTGAACCTGCTCGGGGTTCCCCGAGCCTTGGAGCTTCACGTTGCTCCAGGCGCCACCGATGACGCTCCACTGGTACATGTACCCGTCGGCCCCGACGTAGAAGATGTTCCTTCCGGTGGCGGGGTCGGTGATGGCACTGGGAGCTTGGAGGTTGTACGTGGGGGTGGTGGAACCAGTGCTGCTCGTCAGGGTGTCATTCGTGTTGTGCACCATCCCCATGACGGAGAAGGTGGTGTCAGCACTGTGACCATCCATGTACGAGTACTTGCTCACCATTCCGGTGGACAACGTCCACGTTACGTTGGACGACACCTCGTAGGCGTTCTGGTTGACGACGCTCAGCGTCTTCGTCCCATTGCCGTTGTCGGTAATCGTATCGACGATGCCGACGTGTCCCGTACCGCCGATGCCACCAGAGAACACCAGCATGTCGCCAGGCGCCACAGATGTGACGCTGCCGTTCTTCTGACGGGTGAAACCGTTGGTGTTGCCGGGTGCAGCGAGTGTGTCGTAGATGTTGTGCGCTTCGCTCACGCCCGGGAAGATGCCAGTGAACCAGGTCTCAGCCTTATAAAGGCGCTGAGCCAACTCGACACACTGCCACCAGTTGCCGGAGTAGCCACCCACATGTGCCTGACCGCCACAGGTTGTGTCGGTGCTCGATGGGCAGACGTTGACGCCGCTGCCACCAAGCCACGCTGTTCCGTACACGAGCGGCGTAACATCCGCCGATGCTTCTCCCGCCATTCCTACGATCCCCGTGAACACGAGGCTCACGACGATCAGGATGGAACGAAGGCGTATCAGCATCGTTCGCTTTGACCGTTCGGCTTTCATGATTCACACCCTCTTCCCTGGATGTTGTAGGGCAACACGTGGCGGAATTGCCATAAACGCTTCGTATTACCAAAGAGACGTGTCTGGTCGCTCATTTTAAATTAAAGAGCGACAAATCCAAAGCATAAGGTGCATCAAAGCAGTCTCTTCCATTTCGGGGATGGAAATTGAGCAGATTTATGCTATGCTGTGGAACAGACATGAATGAAACACCATTAACCCACAACCCAATGAAGGGAGACGGCGCGAACAACCGCCGCAAAACCCTCACTATAACAACCATCATCATCTTGGCGGTGCTCGCCATTGCAGGCGTTGCCTACTCGGTGTATGCCTATCAGCAGAACCACAAGCTCTCAGATGACATCACTACTAAGAACAGTCAGATAGCCGACTTGCAAAAGAAGCAGGCGACAAGGACGACACCGACGCCAACACCTACACCGACCCCAGCACCTAGTCCTTATGATGGCTGGCAGAGTGCGACGTTGAAGTACGAGAAGGCTAACTTCAAGTACCCGTCCACTTGGACGGTGACGAATTCCAGTACGGCAGGCGGGACGTCCAACATACCTGCAACCCCTGGGATCGACTATGCGAAGTTGGTGAGCCCCACCGGCCTCACGCTAGCGATATACACAGGAGATAGTGGCGCGAATGGTGGAGCGTACTTCGGAACGATTCTTTCAACCACGCCTATAACGACGCTGGGTGGCAACTACTACCTTGGGTTTGGCTCGGGCGGTGCTTCTGGCCCGAATGTCACTACGGCTGGATCCGTCGGCACGACTCCGACTAGTTCCGCCGCATCGCCGGTGAGTAAAAATGTTACGGATAAATCAGGTACTCCGCTCTATGATGTCATTAGCATGTTCTATAGCAGTACCAGCGGCACCCCGATCTCGAAACCTGTGAGCGCGTTCCAAGGCGACGCCTCGTATAACGATGCCCTCCTGATCATCAAATCACTGACCTACTAGGTTCATTCAAGTTCCGAAGCTGAGAAAGACTCCCTGCTCTATGCGGGGAGTCTTCGTTACGGATGAAGCAGCCGATCTACTCGATGCCGGCCGCGTGCCCTTGAACGAGTGCTTCAAAGCTTGATGCGAGAAATGAAAAATCCCCCCGCCCCAGCAACCCGCAAGGGTCGCCAGGACGGGGGTTTCCGCCTCAACTACCGGGAGCGTTGGTAGGAAGCGGAGACTCCGGGCTTATCCGCCGTTGCCGACACGGGTACCGGGGACACGTCCCCTGGTACCACGTGCGTTCCTCAAGATCTCGCCCATGTTGGGCGCGGCCTTGTTGAAGTCGGCAACCTTGACGTAGATGTCCCTGGTGTGACCGTCCGGCGTCCGGACTTCGAGGATCACGAGATCCCCGATGTCCTTGAACGACTCCAACTCGGGAACGAGCACGTCCAGCGCTTTGGGCTGGTCGATGTCCGGGTGCTGGCGCACGACGACGGAGGCGAATTCGTTGTCTGGGGCGTCCTTCCCGCTGAGGTCTGAGACCTTGCGGCTAACGATAGCCATTTCTGCTCCTCTGGTTTCATGTGCAAGCCGAAGCATTTTCGCCTGGCCTACATCCATTTATGCGCCTTCCGCCAGGACATTTCTATAGAGTTTGACAGATCTACAACACCGAAACGAACAGGGAGAACAGGGTAGAGTGACAATCGTTGCGTTGCGCTTCGCGCGGTGCATTATGAAACGTGAGGCCATCGATTATTTTCCCGAGTTGCCTTATAATTGAACATAGATAACCGAGTTTTAAGTTTTAAGTATGGTAATAAAGTCAACTCCAACTATCCGAAAAGAACCCAGCTCCACACCAACAGCGGTGCAGAGCTGGGTTAAGCTTCAGATCGCACGTGCGCCGAAGCTTACGAAGAGTCGCCAGGCTAAGATCCGTCAGCTTCTACTTGGGTGACCGCCACACAACCGTCACACGGTTCTCGTCGTAGGTGGTCTGGACGCCCTTAGCGCGGACGTTCTTCGCTGGCGCAACAACGATCGCCTCGAAGAGCTCTTCTAGGATCGCTTGCTTCCGGTCGAGCGGTAGCTCAGGCCATTCCTCGGCCACCGACGTGACTTGCTTCGTCTTTCGTACCTGCTGCGCTACCTCTGAGCGCAGCTTTTTTTGTTCGTCCTCAAGCTCCTTGATGGACGGAAACACGATCGAGCCTGACATCTCACCAGCACGGTATGCACCCATGAGCTCAGTTACGAGGCGTTCAATCTCCTTCAGCCGTGCGGCACCGGGCACGGCTTGCTCTTTTGGCGCTTCTATTGGCTGGTCGAGGTAGGCGAGAACTAGCTCAGTAATCTGCGCGTCGAGCCTCGGCCCAGAGATGGCGACCACAGCACAACCACCTGAGTCCTTGGACCGGCAGTTGTACATGAAGAATGTGTCACTCCGGCGCTGGTGCACCATATAGGAGCCACACTTACCGCACCGCAGAGTGCGGCTTAGCAACCCTCTAGTCGGCCGGGCGCCCCTACGACGTGACTTCAGCGTCTCGCACAGTGCGCGCCATGTTGCGACATCGATGAGACCACCATCGGCGCGCATGACCGGGTGCCCGTCCTTGTCGAGCACAAGTTCCCTCTTGTACACAGCCAAGCCAGCGATGCCGGGAGCGATGAGGATGCGGCGCACGGTCTCACCAGTGACCCGACCACCACGGGCAGTCGTGATGCCCTTCTGTCGCCACTCCTCAGCGATGGCGGTAGGACGGATGCCAGCGAACACATCCGAGATCGCCTTGTGCGTGATGACGGCCTTGTCCTCGTTGATCGAGCCGTCAGGGTTGCGGTAGAACGCCGGGTAGCTGCTGAAGACGTTCCCCTTCAGTGCTTCGTCCCGGTAGAAGTTGGTGACGCGCTTCACCGTTTTGGCGCTCGAATGGTTGGCGATGTTCACCAACATGCGAGCGACCATCTGACCATCCTCGTCAGTAAGGTCGATGCTCATAGAGGGAAGTAAGAGGACTGGCTTTATACGGCCCTCTTTGATGTAGGCGTGGCAGTACGCCTTGATGACTCGTTCAAGGTCGCTCGGCTGGCGAAAGATGCGATCCAGGTCCCAACCAGCGATGCCGTCGTTCTGGTTGTCGACGAAGTCTTGTAGCCAGGGTTCAAACCCCTCGTCACGGATGACCTCTGGCTTATAGGCTGACTTGTCGTTGTCGATGTACTCATGCGTGGCTACGCCATGATTCGAGATGAGCGGCAGGACAATACGAAGCTGCCGATCAAGGCCGGGAGCACGCTCCTCATCCGTATCTGAGATACGGGCGTACGGGGCAATACGTATGGATGATATGTCCGCTTTCATATATCTGTACCCTTATTATACTACTTTGGGTACAGCTTCCAAAGCTTCGAGCGGCCTCAACGCCCACTGGACGGCGGCGACCCTGGCCGAGGAGTTCGCCAAGTTGCGACTGGCCGCAGACGCCGTCCCCGTGGAGGCGGCCGACGAGAGGTGAACCGGAGCGGGCCGCGCGCCGTGAAACGGGCCGGGGTAAGCCTCACCTTGCCCGTCCCGCATCCAGCCGCCGCGGTCCCCTCGTCGAGAGGCAGGTATCGAGTTATGGTCCCCGCCACCTTCGAGGAGCCGTCATGACCGTCGGCACAGCCCTTCCCGAAGGCGGTACCGCCGCGGCGCCTGCACGCGTCCGGGCGGTGCTGTCCAACTTCCCCAGCGGGGTCGCCGTGGTGACAGCGGTCCACGAGACGACGCCGGTCGGCTTCGCCTGCCAGTCGTTCACCTCGCTCTCGCTCGACCCGCCGATGGTCTCGTTCGCCGTCTCGCGCGCCTCGCAGACCCGGCCGCGGATCCTCGCGGCCGGGCGGTTCTGCGTCAACATCCTGGCGGCGGACCAGCAGTGGCTGTGCCGCCGCTTCGCCGCCCGCGACGTGGACCGGTTCCGGGGTGTCGGCTGGCGGCTTTCGGCGTCCGGCTCGCCGGTCCTCGACGGCGTGCTGGCGTGGATCGACTGCACCGTCGCCGCGGAATACCCGGCCGGGGACCACACGATCGTGGTCGGGCACGTCGGCGAGCTCGCGAGGCCGCGCGAGACCGAGCCGCTGGTGTTCCTGCGCGGCCGGCTGATGCCGGGCGCGCCGCTGGCGTTGACCCACGCCTGATCCCGAACCGGCCGGAGAGGTGGCGGGTTCGGGATCAGGCGGGCTTGGTCAGTCCGATTCGGACAGCGGGTTCGACACGGTGCCGTAGACGGCGGGGAGCGGGCGGTCGGGCCGGTCCCGGTAGCCGTCGAGCTGCAGCCGGTTGCGGTTGAGGCAGAGCCGCTCGACCCGCGCGGTGAGCAGATCGAAGATCGCGAACCGCTCGGCGAGGCCGGGGAAGGCGTCCTGGTACGCGAGGATCTCGGCCCGCACCATCGGCCAGAACTCCCGGTCCGGCACCCCCAGCTCGCGCTCGGCCAGGTCGGCCAGATAGCGGAAGTGGCCTGCGAACAGAGTGGCGTGCAGGTACTCGCACAGGTAGTCGGGGGCTTCGCGCGGCAGGATCTCGGCGAGCTCCGGCGGGACGTCGGCGAGTTCCGGCAGTGCTTTGGAGCTGATGGCCAGGTCGTCGACGAAGTCCTTGATCGCCAGGCGCGCCGGTACGTCCTGCTCGTCGAACACGACGATGGCGTTCTCGCCGTGCGGGCAGAACACGGTGCCGTAGTTGTAGAGGTAGTGCAGCAGGGGCGGCAGCGTCGCAGAGAACAGGTGGCCCAGCCATGCGCGCGGCTCGAGCCCCGACCGGGCGACCAGTTCCGCGAGCAGCGTGCGCCCGGCTGGATCGACGTGCAGCAGCGCGGCGAGCGGGCGGCCCCGCTCCCCCGGCTCCAGCGCTCCGGCGAGCGGTTCGCGCCAGACCGCGCCGAGCATTTCGCGGTATTGGTAGGGAATGCCCGGCAGCGCGTCAAGGCCCGGATGTGCGACGCCGACCGACGCCACCTCGCCGAGCAGCGCCACCCGGCATTCGTCGACGAGGTAGGGATCGGCGCGCGTGATGCCCTTCATCCACGCGGTGACGGCGGGCGCGGCGAGGGTGCGCTCGGTCGGCAGCCCGCGCCACGTCAGCGTATTGAGTACGGAGAGCGGCAGTTTGACGTGGTACCGCTCGGGCTCGCTGACGTTGGTGAAGGTGCGGATGGACTGCTGGGGAAGGTAGGCGTCGGGGCCGGTGCCGAGCGGCACGATGCGGCGGTCGGCGACGTACGGGGCGAACAGGGGCAGGACCGTCTCATCCCACTGCCACGGATGGATGGGCAGCCAGTAGTACGCCGACAGGTCGAGGCGGCGGTGCCGCAGCACGGCTTGGAACGCGGCGACGGTGTCTTCGTCGAGCTCCGCGGCGTACAGCTGGTCGGCGTCGAGGCCGGGCACCGCGCGGAACTCGGCCAGGTCGCGGTGCACGGCGATCCAGGGCAGCGCCATCGGCCGGCGGGCTTCGGGCGCGTAGAGCTGCGCGTCTGAGGAGGAGAAACCCATGCGCCCCTTGTTGAGCACGATCGCGGGGTGGCCGGTCTGGTACCCCTCGAGCCGTTCATAGGGCAGTTCGGCGAGCTCCGCGGCGGCGAGGCCGCCGACGGACAGCAGCTTGGCGTCGGCGGCGAGCGTCGCGTTCAGTTCCCTGATGAGGTGGCCGGCGGTGTCTCCGGCCAGCCCCAGCGCCTGGCGGGCATCGATGAAGAACTGCGCCGGATCGTCGGCCTCCGCGCCGGGTTCCGAGCCGGGCGCGTCTCGGCGGACCGATCCGGGATCTACGAACCAGGACTCGTACGCGCCGCGCCGACCGGTGAACCGGTAGGCGACGCCGCCGTCCAGGTCGATCCGATACTCGCCGTCGCCCTGCTCCACCGGTTCGAGCAGTTCCTCATGACAGAGTTCGGCGATGGCCTTGGCGAGCAGGGCGCGGCCGGCGCGCCGCCAGGTGTCGGCGGTCAGTTCAACGGGCGTGTGCAGCGGCATGGGCTACCTCCCCTGCGTCTGGGGCTCGATGGGCGGGCAGATCGTGGTGCGGTGTGCGAGCGGATTCGGGATGTCCAGATATGCGGCGGCGGCCGTGGGCGGTTCGTCCGGGCCGATCGCCCGGGTGAGCAGATTCGCCCCGCAGCGCAGCGTCTCGCCGTCGAGGAGGGCGACCACCAGGTTCGGGACCCTTCGGCCGGCCTCGGTCCGGTTGGTGGCGAATCGGATCAGGAAGCAGCGAAGGTCGTCCAGCAGCAGCCCTTCATCGGCCAGCCCCTGTACGCCGAACGCCCCGATCAAGCCCAGGATGTTGTTCACCACGAAGTGGTAGCCGAGCCGCTCGTCGGCCACTGTGTAGGGCACGACGGCGCCGCTTTCCGTGCCGACTTCGGGCACCCACCGGGACAGCCCGGCGACACAGGGCTCGGCGAAGCAGATGCTTTGGCTGTCCCGGTAGTATCCGCCGGTCGGCCAGCCGCCGGCGTTCAGCTCGACCAAGGTGTTCTGCTGGTGGGCCGCGAGCGCGACGCCGTGCTGGGCGTACAGCCAGAGGATCGGGGCCGCGACGGTCTCCAGGTAGCGGCCGAACCACTCGCGTGAGACGTCGTCGACCCGGCGGTGCCCGCGGATCGCCAGGCCGGTGGCCAGCAGGGCGAGCAGGGACACGCCGGCCCCCGGCTGCTCGGCGGCCAGGCCCGCGACGCAGCGCACCAGGTCCGACGGTCCGAACGCGTTGGTACGCAGGGCCGCGTCCAGGCCGCTGTCGGGTGCTTCGGCGCCGGGCAGGTCGACGGCGAGCCAGGCCGGGTCGCGCACGATGTGGAAGCTCGGGTGCGCGGCGCCCAGTTCTGCGCCGAGGCCGGCGTCGAGCAGGCGGTGTGCTTCGATGCCGCGCAGCAGTGCTTTGCGATCGTGCTCCCGTCCCGAGCCGGTGATATTCAGGCCGAGGGAGAGTTTGAGCATGAC
The DNA here is from genome assembly GCF_035938995.1 of Actinocrinis sp. GTDB lineage: Bacteria > Actinomycetota > Actinomycetes > Streptomycetales > Catenulisporaceae > DASZGI01. Next base: position 8,784 of record NZ_DASZGI010000128.1, on the reverse strand, counting down.
CGGGGCGCCGGTCCGGTAGACGGTGCGCAGCGAGGAGGTCGGGTACCAGAGCGGTCCGGCCGGTCCCAGATCGCGCAGCAGCCCCTCGTCGAGGAGCGCGGCGATGGCGGGCCGGGTGACCAGGTCGCGCGCCTGCCAGGGGTGGGCCGGGATCGCGGCCATCCCGGCCGGGACGATCAAGCCGGGCCCGGGCAGGGCGGCGACCGCGGCCTGTGCGGATCGGTGCAGCGCGCTGTCGGCCGACACGATCGAGGGGTCGGCGGCGAACCAGTGCAGGGGGAACGCGCCGCGCAGTTCCGGGGAGTACGCCGCGGTCTCGGCCTCGGTCAGCGGTCCGCGGCCCTTCGGTGCCGGGTGCAGCGGATCGCCGAGGACCAGTGACTGCTCGGCGCCGAGGAAGGGTGTCGTGCCGGCCGGATCGAAGCGGGCGGCCCGGCGGGCGGCGACGAACCGGGCGATGTGCGCCACCGAGTCGGTGACCCGCGCGACCAGGTCTGTCTCAGGGGCCTGATCGGTTCGGCCCGGCAGCGCGGCGGCCTCGCGCTTGAGCAGCAGCGCGAGCAGGGCCGCGTCGGCGACCACTCCGGTGCGGTCCGCGCGCCTGCCGTCTTGCGTCCGGCGTACCACCCGGGCCTGGCCGAAGCGGTGCCAGCCCACCTCGGACCAGTAGTACACCGGCGCCTCGACCCGTACCCCGCCGGCGTCGAAGTCGAGCCGCAGCATCCCGTCCGCGGGTTCCGGCACGGCCGTCTCGCGTACCCAGCAGCGCAACAGGTTGGCCACGGCGGCGGCGTTCGCCGCGCGCACCGGGTCGGGGTCTGCCACCGGGTCCGCCGAGCGCTCGGGGCGGTCGGCCACGCGCGTCCACGCGCCGGATCCGAACGATGCGTGCCCGGCGGCCGGCCGAGGCGATTCCAGCAACACCCTTTGCTCCTTCTCCCCCGGCCGTGGCGGCGTCCGGCGCGGCGCCTACGGTGCTCGGGGTGGTCGCGTGATCGAGGAAATGCCAGCTGAAGCGAGGACGGGAAGCCGCCTCGGCGCGGGTCCGGACCCCGGTGCGACCGCCGGGGACCGCGTCACGTGGTCCGTGCCGCCGCTATCCCACCTGCGCCCCCACCAGTTGTCCGACGAGGAAGGTCATGCCGGTGGCCAGTGCGCCGAGCGCGAGCTGGCGCATCCCGCCGGCCAGGGCCGGGCGGTTGGCCGCCTTCGCCACGATCCCGCCGCCGCCGAAGGCGAACAGCCCGGCCAGGATCAGCGCGGTGCTGAAGGACTTGAGCCCGAGCAGGTAGGGCAGCAGCGGTGTGAGCGCGCCGACGGTGAAGGCGGCGAACGAGGCCGTGGCGGCGGTCCACGGGGACGGCAGGTCGTCGGGGTCGATGCCGAGTTCCTCGCGGGCGTGCACGTTGAGCGCCTGTTCGGGGTCTTCGGACAGCTGGCGGGCGACTTCGAGGGCAAGCGTGGGCTCGACGCCCTTGCCCATGAATACCTCGGCCAGCTCGGCCAGTTCGCGCCCCGGGTTGCGCTCCAGTTCCTCGCGCTCGGACTCGACCTCGGCGGCGGTGACCTCGTTCTGCGAGGTGACGGAGATGTACTCGCCGGTGGCCATCGAGAAGGCGCCGGCGACCAGGCCCGCCAGGCCGGTCAGGATGATGGTGTGGTTGGCGGCGTGCGCGCCGGTGGCCCCGGCGATCAGGGAGGCGTTGGTGACCACGCCGTCCATCGCGCCGAACACCGCCGCCCGCAGCCAGCCGCCGGTCACGTCGCGGTGGTCGTCGGCGGGGGCCCGGTTGCGGCCGAAGTAGCGCGGCTCGGGCGGCGGGGCGGGCAGCCGCTGGAGCAGTGCCTGGGTGGCGGGGCTGATGAAGTTGGCCGGTGCTGGAGGTGCGGCCGCCTCGGGCCAGGCGGCGGAGACCGGCTGCGGGGCGAAGGCGGCAGTACCTGGGGCCATCGCCGGGGTCGGCATCGGCATCTGTGGCATCTGCGCCCCGGGGACGGCGCCCGGTGGGTAGCCGGTCATAGAGGGCTGCATCTGGGGTGCGGCAGGTGGCAGTAGCATTCCGGGAGGCATACCCTGCATATACGGCATCTGGGGTGCGGGTTGCTGCATTGGAGGCGCGGTCGGCGGCATTCCCGGCCAGCCGGCGCCGGACCGCATGAGTTCTTCCGGCGTGGGAGGCATCGTCGGCCATCCGCCGCTGGAGCGCATGAGCTCGTCGTATCCGGGCGGAGGATAAGAACCGTCGTATCCGGGCGGGGGGTAGGAACCGTCGGACGCGAACGTCGGTGTGGCCACAGATTCTCCCCAGGGTCTTGAGTCACTTCGGCTGTCCGGTTTCCCGCCTGCACGCGCCCGACGCCGAATCGGTTCACCGCGGCCGCACCGCGTCTGTCCGCTGAACCGAACTAAAGCGGTGCGCGTGTACCGGGCAAGCGCGCAGCCACCGGGTCGACGGACCTTTCTCGCAGCACCCTCACATGTCCGCCCTCCGAATGTCGGCCGGGGCGGCGGCGACAAATCGCGTGGAGGGACGCCTTTCTCTCCGCCACGCGATCTACAGCCGCCATAAAGCCCCGGCCGACTTCGAAAAACCTGATTCAACGGAGTTGACGCTGTGCTCACGGCATCCGCGCTCCCTGCCGCCCCACCGGATCTGGCGCCGCCGCGGCCGACGCAGCCGCGCTTCGCGGCCGATCCCTTCGTCGTGGCGGATCCAGACGGCTGGATCCCCGCCACCGCGCTGGTGAGCGGCGAGCGGCTCGAGGCTCTGTTCGAACTGCCTGAGCGGCTTTGGGACGCGCCGTCGCACGCGGCAGCCGTGCTCGCGTGGAAGACGTACACATATCAACTGGCTAAGCCGCTAGCCACGGGCTGGGCGCTGGCGCGGGAGATTCCGCTTCTGTCGCCGGACAACCTCCTGGTCAGGGTGCTGCCGAAGGCGCCGTATCTCGCCGTGGGCCTGCGCCGGTCGGCTTCAGCCGTTCTGCCGGCGAATCCGGCGAGCCGCTTGCCCGAGGCGATCCCGGCGGCGGACGAGGCGGCCCTGCTCGCGTTCTTCCGCGACACGCTGGTCGAGCAGCACCTCCAGCCGCTCCTTGAGCGCACCAAGGAGGTCCGGAAGGTCGGCGAACGCTCGCTTTGGGGCCAGGCCGCAGCAGCGTTCGCCTATGCCTTCGCAGACGTCTCAGCCACCGCGATGCAGGACGCGGCGCTGTTCACGGACGCGCTGCCGGTGCACGGCCTGGCCGGTGTCGACGGCGAAGAGGCGGTCTGGCGCACCACCTGCTGCCTGGCGTTCGCCAGCCCCAGCCTCACCGCGTGCAACGACTGCGTGACCGTCACCCGGACCCGCGCGTCCGGATCAGGGCTCTTCAGCTCTCTGCGGGCGCTGACTCGCTCTCGGTCTGACTGCTCCGCCCGTTCTTCGCGCGCACCGAGCGCAACAGGACATCCGACACGTCGATGACCTGCACCGCATCCGCCGCCGCGCCGTTCTGCTTGCGGTTGTTCAGTCCGTCGGTGAGCATCACGATGCAGTAGGGGCAGGCCGCGGTGACCAGGTCGGGCTGCGTGCTCAGCGCCTCGTCGGTGCGGGTCTCGTTGATCCGCGTGCCGATCGTCTCCTCCATCCACATGCGCGCCCCGCCTGCGCCGCAGCAGAACGACCGCTCCCGGTTGCGCGGCATCTCGGTCAGCCGCACGCCGGGCACGCTGCCGAGGATCTCGCGCGGCGGGCTGAACACCCGGTTGTGCCGACCGAGGTAGCAGGGGTCGTGGTAGGTGACGGCGGCGTCGACCTCGCCCGCCGGTACGAGCTTGCCCTCGGCCACCAGCCGGGCCAGCAGCTGGGTGTGGTGGACGACCTCGTAGTTACCGCCGAGCTGCGGGTACTCGTTGCCGATCGCGTTGAAGCAGTGCGCGCAGGTGACCACGATCTTCTTGGCCCCGGCGGAGTTCAGCGTCTCCACGTTCTGCGTCGCCAGCTCCTGGAACAGCAGCTCCTGGCCGAGCCGGCGGGCCGGGTCGCCGGTGCAGGTCTCCCCGGAGCCGAGGACCATGAATCCGACCCCTGCCTCGTGCAGCAGCTCGGCGACGGCGCGCGAGGTCCGCTTGGCGTTGTCGTCCAGCGCGCCCGCGCAGCCGACCCAGAACAGGTACTCGACGTCGTCGGGGAGGCGCTCGGCGCCGTCCTCGCCGAAGACCCGCACCTCGAACGGCAGCCCGGCGGCCCATTCCATCCGGGCCCGCGCGCCGCGTCCCCACGGGTCTCCGGCCCGCTCGAGGTTGCGCAGCATCGTCTGCGCCTCGCGCGGGAATTCGGACTCGATCAGCACCTGATAGCGGCGCATGTCGACGACGTGGTCCACGTGCTCGATGTCGACTGGGCACTGCTCGACGCAGGCGCCGCAGGTCACGCAGGACCACAGCACGTCCGGGTCGATCACGCCGTTCACGTCCGCGCCGCCGACCAGCGGGCGCTCGGCCTCGGCGCGCACGCTCTCCGGCAGCGCGGCGCGCTCCTCGTCGGAGGAGGCGAGCAGGTACGGCGCCTTCTCCAGGGCGTGGTCGCGCAAGGCCATGATCAGCAGCTTGGGGCTGAGCGGCTTGCCGGTGTTCCAGGCCGGGCATTGGGACTGGCAGCGTCCGCACTCGGTGCAGGTGCCGAAGTCGAGCAGACCCTTCCAGGTGAAGTCCTCGATCGCGCCGCGGCCGATCTTGTCGTCCTCGCCCGGGTCCTCGAAGTCGACCGCCTTGCCGCCGGAGTAGACCGGCAGCAGTGGTCCGAGCGCGCGGGGGCGGCGGGACGCGGCGATGTTGAGCGGGGCCAGGAAGATGTGCAGGTGCTTGGAGTGCACCACGAAGACCAGGAAGGCGAGCACGACGCCGAGCGAGCCGAGGATGCCGACGGTCTCGAGCACGTCGTTCGCGGTGCGCCCGGCCGGGTGGAGCCAGTGCCCGACGGTCTGCGAGGCGTACGCGCCGTGCGGGAACGGGAAGTTGCCGGTGTTGATCTGGGCGCCGCGGTAGAGCAGCAGCGTCCACATCACGTTGAAGATCATCAGCAGGGTGAACCAGGCGGCGCCGAGGTGCGAGCCGAAGAAGCGGGAGCGGCGCCCCTCGCGTTCGGGCGATTGGCGCAGCCGGATCGCGGCGAAGGCGATCAGGCCGAGCAGCACCGCCAGGATGAAAGTGTCCTCGATCGCGCCCAGCCAGGTGTCGGTGCCGATCAGCGGGATGTGGAAGTCGCGGTCGAACAGGGCGCCGTAGCCCTCGACGATGGTGACGCCGAGGATGACGAAGCCCCAGAACACGGCGAAGTGGGCGGCGCCGGCGCCGGTCCACTTGAGCAGCTTGCGCTGGCCGAAGACCTCGACGATCAGCGCTCGCACGCGGGCGCCGACGCCGTCCAGGCGGCCGGGCTCGGCGGGCTGCCCGGCGCGGGCGAGCCGGTAGAGCATCAGGACCCGGCGTCCCGCCAAGGTGAACGCCGCGGCCGTGATGGCCATACCGACGATGATCCGCACCAGCACTTACGCCTCCGCGTGGTCGAGGGTTTCGGGGTGCGCGGCCTGAGGGCGAGCCGCGCGGTCTGGATCGGGGACCCGGGCCAGGTCCCGGGCTTCGGCGTGCGCGGCCTGAGGGCGAGCCGCGCGGTCTGGATCGGGGACCCGGGTTGAGGTTCGGGTGGAGGTCAGGGTCTCCGGAGCGCCGCCGTGCCGGAGCGCGGGCGCGGCCCCGATCGCCGTGCCGCGACGGCGCGCGATCTCGGCGAGCAGCGCGGGCAGCACCCGCCGCAGATCGCCGACCACCCCGAAGTCGGCGATGCGGAAGATGGGCGCGGCCGGGTCCTTGTCGATCGCGACGATTGTGCGCGAATCCTGCATCCCGGCGCGGTGCCGCACGGAGCCGGAGATGCCGCAGGCGACGTACAGGCGCGGGCACACGCTGGCGCCGGTCTGGTCGACCAGCGCCTGCGGCGGACACCAGCCGAGGTCGGCCGCCGCGCGGGAGCCGCCGACCGCGCCGCCGAGGGCGTCGGCGACTTGGCCGAGCAGGTCGAATCCGGCGGCCGAGCCCACCCCCCGGCCCCCGGCCACGACCACGGCGGCGGTCGTGAGATCGGGGCGGCGGGCGGCGGTCTTCGGCGCGCGTGACAGGACGCGCACGCCACCGGGCCGCATCCGCCGCACGGAAACTGACTCCACCACCACAGGTTCGCCTACGGCTGCTGGTTCCGGCACAGCCGCGTCGGCGCGCACGGTGATCACTGGAACGCCGCGGCGCACCGCCGACCCGACGAGGCAGGAGCCGGTGAACGCTTCCTGGATCGCGACCGGGCCGCCGGGGCCGGGCATGAGATCGACCGCGTCGGTGATCACGCCCGAGTCCAGGCGCACCGCCACGCGCGCCGCGACCTGCCGGGCGTCGGGCCCGCACGAGGTGAGGATCGCGGTCGGATGCTCGCGGCTGGCGATTTCGACCAGCGCGGCGGTCGCCAGACTCACCATGTCGCGCCCACGGACACCTCGTGCATCCGCGTCGCCGGCATCGCTGCCCCGCGCTTCGCGAACACCGTCGCCCCACACATCCATATCGCGAGCACCGCCGCCTCGCGCATCTGCGTCGCCAGCACCGCCGCCTCGCGCGTTCGCGCCGTCGCCAGAGTCCTCGTCGTCCTCGGCGATGATCACTCGCGTCACACCGTAGTAGCCCAGGATGCCCGTGATCACGAGGTCCGGGTCGCCGCCGCACAGCACGGCCACCGGCGTGCCCAGCCGCCGGGCCATCGCCACCACAGCGAGGCTGGATCGCAGGATCTCGCCGTCGTCGTCGCGCGCGACGAGAGCCAGCACCGGTCCCACGCCAACCTCCCTCCTCTGCCTGCTGTTCTCCGCACCAACACCGGCCACTGAACGATCACTATGCCTGAAAGGATCACGGGGCATCAGACGAACCGGCCGATCAGATGAAATGACGCTCGGTCAGGAAGTCCGCCAGGCCGACGGCGGCCCCACCCTGCTCGTCGTCCCGGATGACTCCGCCCGCCGCCCGCCTGGTGTGCGGGATCACCATCCGCACCATGGTCGCCGCTGCCGCCAGTCCCACTTCGTCCGCCGCGATGCCCAGGTCGGCCAGCGTCCAGATACGCAGCGGCGCCTGCCGCGCCTGCGCCAGCGCCCGCACCGACGGGTGCCGGGGGCGCCCGGACTGGTCCGTCACCGACACCACCGCTGGGAGCGGCACCGCGACCTCCTCCACCGCGGTTTCGCTCTCCCGGCGTCCGATCGCCTCGCCGCCCTCGATCCGCAGCGTGTCGGCGAAGCACAGCGCCGGCAGACCCAAACGCTCGGCAAGCATCGGAGGCACCATGGACGTCGCCGCGTCGGTCGAGGCGGTACCGCACAGGACCAGGTCGAACCCGAGCCGGTCGACGGCGGCGGCGAGCACCCGGGACGTGGCCAGGGCGTCGGAGCCGTGAAGCGCGTCATCGACGACGTGCACGCCCCGGTGGGCACCGAGGGCCAGCGCCCGGCGCAGGGCCGCCTGGGCGTCGCGCGGCCCCATCGTCAGCGCGGTGATCAGCACGCCGGGCCGGAGTTTCGCGATCCGCAGCGCCTGATCGAGGGCGTATTCGTCGGGTTCGTTGAGCCGACCGGGTGCTGCCGCCCGGTCGAGGGTCAGGTCCGCGGCGAAGTGGCGGTCGGCAGCCGTGTCGGGCACGTGCTTGACCAACACCACAATCTTCATCCGCACCTCCGCCTCGTTGCGGATCTCATGCCGCGGGTGAGTGTATTGGCGCGGATGCCCTGCGCAAAGAGGAAGATTGTCGGCATGACGCACCCTTTTCATTGCGTCACGCCTATTGCATTCGCGCGCCCTATGACACCGGCCGCTGCCCGAAGAGGGCCATGCCAGCGCAGAACGCCGTGCGTGCGTCACGCCAACCGGTCGGCAACACCGCCCCCGAAGGCATCGGCAACGTGATTGCGGTGACCGCGCCGCGAGGGCTGCGGACCATCGCCGTCAACGTCCGGGCGTCCGTGGCGGCCGCATCGTTGCAGGTGTAGCGGCCGCCCAGCTTGATGCTCAAGCTGTGGCCGACGTCGACGGGGAGCGGCAGCGGCGGGTAGCCGAGCGCAAGGCCGGGTTGGTCCACGCCCACCCAGATCACGGTCGCGACGGCCGGTCCGTCGTCGCGCAGGGTCACGACGAGGTCGAGGCCCTCGCCGTCCGCGCTCGGCACGTAGGCTCCGGCCAGCGCGCTCATCGCTATCCGGTCCCGGGCGCGCTGCTCGGCCTGCGCCACGGTGCCGCTCACGGCCAGCGTGGTGGCCACTACCAGCACCACCGACCCGAGCGCCAAGCGCCGGCGCGGGAGCACGACGCGCGACCACCACCGCACGAGTCCGGGCCCGTGATCCACCACGCCCACGGCGCTCTCGGCTCCCGCCGGAGCGTGCGCGAGTGTGTCGCCCGCCGCTAGTCCCACGGCGCCGCCGACACTCGGCGCGCGGCCGCCGGAACCGCCGCCGCGCCAATCGCCGCCATCGCCATCACGCCCGCCGCCGCCATCGTCGGCGTGCTCGAGCGGCTCGTCGTCGTCCTCGAAATCGAAATACAGCGGTGCCGGCGACTCGTCGTCGTCGGCACCGTCGCGTCTAAGCGGCTTCACCACGCCCCCAGCATGCTGTGCCGTATGGCCGTAGCGCCACCATCCGCTCTTATCGGACCGTAAAGCCGCGCGTAGCGTGACCGAAATGCCTGACCGCTCATGCAAGCTC
>NZ_DASZGI010000127.1:0-7489 GCF_035938995.1 Actinocrinis sp. | reverse complement strand
CGAGCGGGTCGTCGAGGGCGCGCTGCTTGTCGTAGGACTCCTGCGCGGCTTCGAGGTCTGACAGCCGCTTGGCCGCGGAGACGGCCCCGTCGCGGCGCGGCTGCGGAGGTGCGCCCTCGTCGAGCAGGCGGACGAACTCGGTGAAACGGCCGCGGTCCACCATCCACCGGTGCGCGTCGTGCTCCGCCGCGGGGAGCTCGCGCAGCAGGTCGATTCCGCGCCACACGGTGTCCCAGGTGGGCTGGAGCTGGCCGAGCAGCGCCTCGCGGAGCGCGGATTCGGCGGCGCGCTCGGCATCCGGGTCCCCGGCGGCGTTCTGCTGCCGCACGATCAGAGGGCTGAGGACGGTCGCGTCGAAGTGCGGATCGGTGGTCGGGCCGGCCGGCGGGCAGCGGGCGGGGTCCTCGGCCAGCGCGGCGGCCTGGGCGCCGGTGAGGCCGGGCGGCGGGGCGATCCATCCGACCAGCGTCGCAAGGTGCTGATCTTCCAGCACGCTCTGGCCGGTGGCCCAGTGCGCGGACAGCACCTCGGTGAGGGCCAGGCAGACCGATGAGCCGGGCATCGGCGCGCGGTCCTCGGCGAACCAGGTCAGATAGCGGCCGAGCACCGGCACTCGCGGGTCGACCGGATAAGGGCCCTGCGCCGAACGGAAGCGGGAGGAGCGGCCGAACAGCCGCAGCGCCTCGACTCCGCCGCCGTTGGGCACGATGATCTGCGGGGCGTCCAGGCACCGCTCCCACGCCTCGCGGTTGCGGGTTGGCTCGACCGTCTCAGTGCCGGCACGGCGGTGGTCGGTGTATCCGACCACGATCTCAGCGAGCGCGGCGAGGAAGGCGAAGCGCTGGTCGCGGTTGCGCGGCTGCTCTACGACGAGCAGTTCGGGCCGCTCGCGTGCGGTGCCGACGAGCGCGGCGAGCGGCGCTGCGGCCTCCCCGGCGAGCAGCAGCGGCACCAACACGAGCGGCTCATCGGACAGGTGCACGTGGCGGACGGTGGCGATGGGCACGGCGCGTCCGGTCGAGAAGGCCTCGACGCGCGCCAAGGCGGTCAGGGTGCTCATGCGCTCTCGCGGTCCGCGGCGGACCGCAGCGCCTCGGCCCGGGCGCGGCGGGCCGTGCGCAGCAGCCGCGCCGCCTCGGGGTCGGCCAGAGCGTCATCGAATGCTGATTCTTTGCTGAGGACCGCGCTGAGCACGGCGGCGTCCGACGGAGCCGCCGAAGCCAGCTCCAGCACCTCGTGCATGGTCCCGACGCCCCCAAGCGCGTCGCGTACGGTGCGACCGAGCAGATCGGTCGATCCGTGGGCGCGCGCCTCGTCCCGGCAGTGGAACGCCATCTCGCACCGCGACACGCATTCCGGCGCGTACCTCGCCGGGACTGTCGAGACGGCCCCCGCGAGGTCCGCCGGTTCGCGGGTCGGGACACCGTCGGCGTCGAGCGCGAGGTCGAAGGTGACGGCCGGATCGAGACGGTCGAGCAGGGCACTGATGGACGGCATCCGGTTCAGCTGCCTGCGCACGGCGGCGAGCTGGCGGCGCACGTCGACCAGAGCTGCGTCGGGGGTGTTGGTGAAGTCCCTGGGACAGACCAGAACCACGTCCGTCGCGACCAGGTCGGCGGGCAGGCCGAGGCTGATCATCAGCTCTTGGAGGGCGAGTACGTACACTGCCACCTGCGTCGCCGCCTCTCCGGCCTTCACCGGGTCGGCGCGCCCGTCGATCATCGGGAACGATTTGATCTCGGCGAGGTGCCAGCGCGGAGTCGATGCGCCGGAGACTCGGAACGCGACGACATCCGGCTCCACGTATGCTGTGCGGCCGCCGACGTCGAGCACGAGGAGCGGGTGGTCCGCAAGCACGGCCGGGGCGTCAGGGTTCGCGCACGCGGCGGCGAACAGCGCGCGGGTGCGCTCGTAGCGCCGTTTCCGGTCGCCGTCGCCGAGGTCGGTCCATTCGTGCTCGCCGACATCCAGACCGAGCGTCTCGCGCAGAAGCCGCAGCAGAATCGCGCCGCCCTCCGCCTTGACCAGCTTCTCGAAGGCGTGGCCCCGGCTGATCGCGAACGGCGACTGGCCGAACCGTGGCCCGGAACCGAGCCGCTCGGCCACCGCGCGCTTGTCCACGCCCGCCGCGTCGAGCACCGCGCGACGGTCGCATCCCGGGTTGGCGGTCAGCGCGGCGATCGTGCGTGCGTCGTGCGGGCGGGGCGGCACCGGGCCGCGTAGCAGGTCGAGCCGCTCGTCGCGCTCGGTCATGGATGTCGTAGCCATGGTGTGGGCCAGCATAGGGGCCGTGGCCGGTGGGGCGCAGGCGAAACGCGCCCCACCGCCGACGCCGCGGAATCGCCTAAGCCATGTGCGAAAACGACCGGACGTCTTAAGCCCGCCGACGGCCCCGCGCAGCCGCCCTTAGCGCGCCCAGTCAGCGGCCGCTGCCGCCGCCACACCCTCGCGGTAGGTGGCGTAGGTCGGGACCCAGCCGAGTTCGCGTTTCGCGCGGGCGTTGCTCAGCCGCAGCGACTGACGCGTCATCAAGGCTGCGCCGTACGGCGCGGCCAACCGCATGACCCATGCGGGATCCGCATCGGTCGGGGCGTGCCGTACTGCGACGCGACGAAATCGAGGACGTCGCCCCAGCGCGCCGGTTCGTCGTCGACGATGTTGTAGGCAGGCCGGCACCGCCCCGTTCGAGTGCTGCGACCGTAGCCGCCGCGTCCTCCAGGTGGGCGACCGACGCGTAGGAGCCGCCGCCGAGCGGCGCGGGCAACTGCCGCTTGCGCAGCATCCCAGCCATGTCGTGCAGCGCCTGCGGTCCGTAGAAGGCGCCGTATCGCAGCACGATGCCCTCGATGCCGTCGGCGGTCCCAACCGCACTACCCGCCGAGGGACACGGGCAGCGTGTGGTATCCGCGCAGGACCAGCCGGTCGCGGCGGGTCGGCGCTTGGCCTGGCGCCGGCGCGAGCCCGGGGAATCTGGCCAGCAACCGGGGGAACGCGGCGGCCGCCTCCAGTCTGGCGAGCGCGGAGCCGAGACAGAAGTGCGCCCCGGCGCCGAAGCTGAGCGGCTGGATGTCGTGACGCGTCGGGTCGAAGTCCTCCGGGTCGGCGTATCTGCGCGGATCACGGTTGGCCGCGCCGAGCAGCAGCAGCACTTCGGCGCTCCCGGGTATCTCGACCTCGCCGAGCCGCGCCCCGGACTCCGCCGCCACCCGCGAGGTCAGCTGCACCGGCGAGTCGAACCGCAGCACTTCCTCGACGAAGTCGGCGACCGCGATCCGCCCCTCGCGCAGACCGGCGGCCACGTCCGACCGCTCGAACAGGATCGCCAGGCCGTTGCCGAGCAGGTTCGTGGTGGTCTCGAAACCGGCCACGAGCAGCAAGATCAAATTTCCGAGCAGTTCGTCCTCGGACAGCCGGCCGCCCGGCTCGTCGCTCTCGTGGACCAGGGCGCTGATGAGGTCGTCGCGCGGCTCGGCGCGGCGGCGCGCTATCAGCTCCTTGAAGTACTCCTCCAGCTCGACGGTGGCGGCGTCGGCCGGACCGAGTCCGGAGAAGTCGTTCATGAGCTCGAGGCTCGCGGTCAGGTCGTGCGCCAGCGGCCGGAAGCGCGGCCGGTCCTCGGCCGGGACGCCCAGCAGCTCGCAGATCACGGACACCGGCAGCGGGAAGGCGAACCGCTCCATGAAGTCCACCGCCGAGCCGTCCGCGCCCTGCGCGGCCATCGCGTCGAGCAACTGGTCGACGGTGGCGGCGATCGCCGGTTCCAAGCCCGCCGTGCGGCGCGCGGTGAACACTGCCGCCATCAGCCGACGCATGCGCGTATGGTCCGGCGGATTGACTGAAAGGATCGAGCGACCAAGGGACGCCAACGACTCGTGTTTCTCGATCTCCTGCGTCACCAGCGGATCTTGCGATTCGAACTTGCGGAACGACGGGCTGCGCAGCGCCGCGTTGGCCTCGTCGTAGCCGGTGCAGAAGTAGAAGGGCCCGTCGATGTGCGCGATCGGGCCGAGCTCACGCGCCTTCGCGTAATACGGATACGGATCGACTCGCCCCTCAGGCGTCATCAGCACCGTGACGATCTCGGCAGCATCCACGTAGATCCACCACCCCGGTTGGATTCGAGCCCGCCCGCGCGCGAACGGCCCCCGTTGGACGTCTCAACGGCCGACGCGCGCAGCCGGTTCCGCCCTGCTCTCGAGCGCTCTGGGTTCTCCGGCCGCGCCGACGTCAGTATTCGTCGACGACGACGTTGCGCAGCGATTCGCCGCGCACCCAGCGCACCAGGTTGTCGCGTACAAGGGCGAACGCGCGCTCACGGTTCTCCGGGACCAGCGAGCCGATGTGCGGTGTGATGAACACCCCCGGCGACGACCACAGCGGGTGTCCCTCCGGCAGCGGCTCGGGGTCCGTCACGTCGAGAAACGCGCGCACCTTGCCCCGCTCCGCCGCGGCCACCAGCGCTCCGGTGTCCGCCACCAGTCCGCGCGCGCCGTTGACCAGCAGCGCGCCCGGCTTCATCAAGGTGAGGAACTCTTCGTCGACCAGCCCGTGCGTCTGCGCGGTCAACGGGGTGAGCACGACCACGATGTCCGCGCCGGGCAACAGGACCGACAGCTCGCTGATACCGTCCACGCCCTCACGCGGCTTGCGGGCGACCCGCCGCACGTCCACGCCGAAGGGCTGGAGATACCGCTCCAGGCACTCGGCGATCGAGCCGTACCCGACGAACAGCACCCGGGAACCGCCCAGCAGCCGCACCTGGCGTGGCTCCCAGGACCCGCGGGCCTGGGCGTTTATGTGGTGCGGGAACTCCTTGTAGACCGCGAGGATCCCGGCCAGCAGCAACTCGGCCATCAAGTCGTCGTACGCGCCGCGCACCGAGCAGAGCGTGACCTCGGGCGGGACCTGGTCGACGATCCAGTCCACCCCCGCGGTCAGCGCCTGCACCAGGCGCAGCGCGGGGGCCGACGCCATCAGCATCTTAAGGTCGTAGTCGTCGTCCGCCTGGTTGCGCACCAGCGGCGGGACCAGCGCCCGCAGCTCGCCGAGCCGCGGACTGTGCAGCGGATCGGCCGGGATCTCGGCGACCTCCAACCGGGAGCGCACGTCCCGTGGCAAGTCCCTCAGGTGGGCCGCGGTACCTGGGGCGGTCCACACCAGCCTCTGCTCGTCCACGCCTCACATACTAGAAGGCCGACCGCGTGTTGACGGTCTCGATCGATCTCTTGAGTAAGCCGATCTTCCTAAAAATCGGTGGGCAGCCACGGCGGAATGCCGATGCGGAACATCGCCGAAAGCCCGGCCACCGCGCCGTCACGGTGCTCCTCGAGCATCCCGAGGGCCGCGTACCGGCTCGCGGTGTAGCCGCCGAGCAGGATCGAGCTGAGGATCGCGACGGGGAGCGTCACGTCCGGCGACTGCGTGGACCGCGCGCAGGTCGCGCCGTCCGGTCCGCCCTCGACGGCGAACGTGCCGTCCGCATGGCCGTCCTTGTCCACGATCCGCAGCACGAACCGGCCCGGAACGTCGTAGCGGCGGGCGCCGAGCACGGCTGCCGGGTCGAGCACCCGCAACCACAACGGGTCCCAGTGACCGGTCGGGTAGACCACCCGGCGGTTCGCCAGCAGATCCCGCCACAGCTCGTCCACCGGCCGGGTCTCCTCCGAGATGACCCGGCTGACCCAGTCGTGATCGGCGAGGAACTTCCACAGCCGGGCCTCGTACTCGACGCTCAGCGCGAACATGTCCACCGCGGTGACGCTGGTGTCCGGGCGGGCGTGGGTCCAGGTCGTCGGGCCGAACTTGTACCGGACGTAGCCGACCGGCTCGCCGTCCTCGTCCCGCACGATCGCGTTGAGCCTTTCCTTGGTCGGGTCGTCGCCCTCGCGCACGACGAGTCCGAGGCGCCGGTCCCAGAAGTTGGCACTCCGGGAGACAGCTCCAGGGGTGACCGCGCGCAGCCGCTCATAGACCTGCGGAGCGAGCGAGCGGGCCTCCTGGACGTCGATCATCTCGACGGTGCCGAGAAGGTCCCGGACGAACTTCGCGGCGCGCGCGTCGAGCTCCCAGATGCAGCCCTCGACCACCGGCCCGTAGCCAAACCGCCCGTAGATCGGATACTCGGCGGCGACCAGACCGGCGAGCGGCTCGCCGCGCTCGCGGGCGGCCGCGAACTCGAAGGCCATCATCCGCGACAGCAGTCCCCTGCGGCGATGTGTCGGCATCACCGAGACCGCGGTGACGCCGGTCATCGGCACGAACGCGCCGCCGGGCACGGTGACCTGCATCTCGTAGCTGGCGAAGGTGCCGACCGGCCGGGGGCCGTCGAACGCGCCGATGCAGCGGTCGAGGTCGACCGCCGTGCGCCAGTACGCTCCGTTGCCGCGGCCCTTCGGGTCGAGGAAGGCGACCTCGACCGCGTCGGTCCACGCGTCGAACTCCTCATCGCGTACGGTGCGCACGTCAATCGTCATTCCCGCACCGTAACCCGCGCCCCGGAGGCGCCGCGACTGATTATGCCGACGGGATCCTCCGGCACCGCTGTTGCTCATCACAGTCGTTGATCGCCACAGCCGTTGATCGCCACTGCCCGCCCGGTGCGTCACAGGGCGCGGGCGCTGAGCACGATGCCGACGGCCGCGACGGCGACCGCCCCGAAGGCGAACGGCAGCGAGACAGCCGAGCCGAGCGCGCCGATCAGCGGCCCGGCGACCAGGGCGCCCGCGTAGACGACGGTGGTGACGCCCGCCACGGCGGAGTCGGCATCCACATTCGCGTCGAGCCGGCCGGTCGCGGCGATGGCGAGGGGGACGACGGTGGCGATGCCGAGGCCGATCAGCCCGAAGCCCGCGATGGCGGGTACAGCGGCCCGGGCCATGATCACCAGGAAGGTGCCCGCGACGGCGAGCAGACCTCCGGCGCGGACGGTCGCGACCGGGCCGAAGCGGCGGGTGACCGCATCGCCGGTGAGGCGGCCGATCGCCATCGTGACCGAGAAGCCGGTCAGGCAGTACGCGCCGACTGCGGCGCTCGCGCGGCCCACGTGGGTGATGTAGAGGGCCGACCAGTTGTCGGCGGCGCCTTCCGCGAACACGCCGCAGAAGGCGAGAATCCCGATGAAGAGGATCGCGCGCGAGGGCAGGGCGTAGCGCGGGGTCGGCACGTCCGCGTCCGGGTCCACCGGGTCGTTGTCCGGGAGCAGCGAGCAGATCGGCACCGCCAGCGCGGTCAGCAGGAGCGCCGTCACGAAGAACTCGGGCACCGCGCCGATCCCGGCCGCCGCGCACAGCCCGCCGACCGCGGAGCCGCAGATCATGCCGACGGCCCAGAGCCCGTGCAGCCCGGACATGATGGACCTGCCGGCGCGCCGCTCGATCCGCACCCCGTGCGCGTTCATCGCGACGTCGGCGCAGCCGGCCGCCGCCCCGAAGCCGAGCAGGACCGGGGACAGCGCCCAGGCCGAGGGCATGAGGGCGGGCAGCGCCAGCCA
>NZ_DASZGI010000126.1:0-9186 GCF_035938995.1 Actinocrinis sp. | reverse complement strand
GGTATCCACATGCAACAACCCGAACGGCACCGGCGCCGGCCAGAACGCCTTCACCGCCAGATGCAGCATCACAATCGAATCCTTACCCCCGCTGAACAACAACACCGGACGCTCGAACTCCGCCACCGACTCCCGAAAGATGTGGATGGCCTCGGATTCCAGTGCTTCGAGGTGCGAGAGCTGGCGTGGTCGTGAGGGGGCATCGGTCAGAACGGTCATCTCAGTCTCCTCGCTCACGCGTGCAGTCCGCACTCGGTCTTTCCGAAGCCCGCCCAGCGTCCGGCCCGCGGGTCCTCGCCGGGCAGCGGCCGACGGGTGCACGGCTCGCAGCCGATCGAGGTGTAGCCGTCGAAGAACAATGGGTTGATGAGTACCTGGTTGTCTTCGATGTACGCGTCCACCTGGCCTTGGGTCCACGCGGCGATCGGCGAGATCTTGATCATGTTGCGCTTGGCGTCGTAGTCCGCCACCCGGATGTCCGTCCGGGTCGGCGACTCCTCCCGGCGCATCCCGTTGATCCACGCCGCGTACGGCTTCAGGCCCCGCTCCAGCGGCTCGACCTTGCGAAGCGCGCAGCACTGGTCCGGACTGCGGGCATGCAGCTTCGGCCCGTACTCGGCGTCCTGCTCGGCCACCGTCTGCCGCGGCGTGATGGAGATCAGGTTGACCTGGTAGGCCTGGGCGACCGCGTCCCGGGTGCCGATCGTCTCCGCGAAGTGGTAGCCGGTATCCAGGAAGAGCACGTCGATCCCCGGGGCCGCTGCCTGCGCCAGATGCACCAGGTGCGTGTCCGCCATCGAGGACGCGACGACGAGTCCGTCGCCGAACTGCTCGCGGGCCCACGCGACGATCTCGGCCGCGCTCGCGTCGGCGAGCCGGGCGTCCGCCTCGTCGGCCAGCGCCCGCAGATCGGCTTCGACCAGGGTCGAGCTCATCACGCATCCGCCTTCAGCTTCAGACCGACAAAGGAGACCTCGAACACGCGCGCGCAGGACCGGCAGTGCCAGGCGCGGTGGCTGATCGGTTCGGGGCGCAGGTCCTCGTCCCCGCAGTACGGGCAGTACTGCGGCGCGGCGCGCTGGCCGCTCTCGCCGTCGGCGTTCATGGACTGGAGTCCTCCAGGTCGGCGCGGTGGGGCGCCGCCGCGCGAGACCGGAGCGGTGCACACAAGGAGATGTCCGGCCGACGCGCCCCGGCACCCGCGAAGGGCTGAGAAGCCCTGATCAGAACAGGCGGGCAGGGGTCAACGGGTCGGCATACAGACGGCGCTCGCGACGCGCTTGAAGTCGACGTGGCGTCGACCAACAAGAGCTATACCGGAGCGCGACATAGCAAGAGAGTGCCATTTTTCGGGCGTTCAAGTCCAGCCCGTTCCATGATGCGGACGCCCATCTGAGATTTTGAGACGCCGCTCACGTGCACGACGCCCGGTGGGGCCGCATGATGACGGCGCCGTCGGACGTTGATCGCGTGCTGATCCTCCGGGAGCCGGGCCCGTCAGGACAGCTGCTGCTCGGTCGCCCGCGCCGTCCACACGGCGAAGCCCTCGCCCGCGGCCCGGTCCGCCTCGAAGGCGCGCAGCACCCGCTCGATGTAGTCGGGCAGCTCGGTCGCGGTGACCTTGAGACCCCTGACCTTGCGGCCGAACGAGCCCTCGTCATCGTGGTCCGCACCCAGATGGCCGCCCAGGTGCACCTGGAAACCCTCCACCTGGTTGCCGTCGGCGTCGCGGACCAGCTGACCCTTGAGGCCGATGTCCGCCGTCTGGATCCGGGCGCAGGAGTTTGGGCAGCCGTTCACGTTGATCGTGATCGGGGTGTCGAAGTTCGGCAGCCGCTTCTCCAACTCGTCGATCGTCGCCGAGGCCAGCGCCTTGGTCTCGACGATCGCCAGCTTGCAGAACTCGATGCCGGTGCACGCCATGGTGTGTCGGCGGAACACCGAGGGCCGCACCTGCAGGTCGAGCGCCTTCAGCTCCCCGGCCAACCACTCGGTGCGGTCCCCGGGCACGTCCAGGATCAGCATCTTCTGGTCGGTCGTGGTGCGGATCCGGTCCGAGCCGACCGCCTCCGCCAGGTCCGCGATCCGGCCGAGCGTGACGCCGTCCACCCGGCCGACCCGCGGGGCGAAGCCGACGTAGAACGCGCCGTCCTTCTGCTCGTGGATCCCGATGTGGTCGCGCTCCTGCGGCGGCACGTGCGCGGGCGCGGGACCATCGGTGAGCTTGCGCTTGAGGTACTCGGTCTCCAGCACCTCACGGAACCGTTCGGCGCCCCAGTCCGCGACCAGGAACTTCAGCCGCGCGCGGGTGCGCAGCCGCCGGTAGCCGTAGTCGCGGAAGATCCCGGCGACCCCGGCCCACACGTCCGGCACGTCCTCCAGCGGGATGAACGCGCCGAGCCGCTTGGCGAACTGCGGGTTGGTGGACAGGCCTCCGCCCACCCAGAGGTCGAAGCCGGGGCCGAAATCCGGGTGCACCACGCCGACGAACGAGACGTCGTTCGCCTCGTGCACCACGTCCTGCGACCCCGAGACCGCCGTCTTGAACTTGCGCGGCAGGTTGGAGAAGTCCTTCGAGCCGACGAACCGCCGATGGAGCTCCTCGATCGCCGGCGTCCCGTCGATGATCTCGCTGCGCGACACCCCGGCCACCGGCGAGCCGAGGATGACGCGCGGGGTGTCACCGCAGGCCTCGGTGGTCTGCAGGCCGGTCGACTCGAGGATCTTCCAGATCGCGGGCATGTCCTCGATCCGGATCCAGTGCAGCTGGATGTTCTGCCGGTCGGTGATGTCGGCGGTGTCGCGCGCGTAGGTGGTGGACACCTCGGAGATCGCCCGCAGCTGCGCGACCGTGAGCCGGCCGCCGTCGATGCGGACCCGCAGCATGAAGTACTCGTCGTCCAGCTCGTGCGGCTCGAGGATCGCGGTCTTGCCGCCGTCGATCCCCGGACGCCGCTGGGTGTACAGCCCCCACCAGCGCATCCGGCCGCGCAGATCCTGCCCGTCGATCGCGTCGAAGCCGCGCACCGCGTAGATGTTCTCGATCCGGGCGCGTACGTTCAGGCCGTCGTCGTCCTTCTTGACCTGCTCGTTCGGGTTGAGCGGGGTGAAGTGCCCCTTCGCCCACTGCCCCTCGCCCCGGTGCCGCCGCACCTGGTGGCTGCGCACGCTCCGGCCAGTCGCGGAGGACGCGGGCGTGTTCGACTCAGCCATGGAGGAGTCCTTTTTCGACGGTGGTGATCAGATTGAGAGTGCCATCCGTCGTGCGGGAGCGTCCAGCCGATCCCAGTATGCGGACGATAATTTGAGACGATCTGGGCCGGGGACGGTACCGCCGCTCAGCTCAGGGCCAGGGTGCCGAGGATCACGGTGACCGTGGACGTGGACCCGTCCGCGTGCCCATGGCCAGCACGATCTGACCGATTTTCAGCTTCGAGGAGTCGGCGAAGGTGCTGACGGCCAGCTCCTTAGGCGGATCGTCCAGCTTGATCACGGCGAGGTCGCCCTGCGGGAACGAGGCGATCGAATTCGCGGCAGCGGCTCGCGGTCGGTCGTGAGGGTGACGGTCATCGTGGTCGCCATGCCGACGACATGCGCAACAGCGCGGTACGCCATATAGCCGAGTGGAGCGATCAGACGACGCGCCGGACCGCCGATATAGGCATCATGTTCCACGGCGCGTAGCCGAGTTGCATGCCTGTCCGCGGCGCATGGAACACGACACCGTTGCCGACGTAGATCGCCACGTGCTCATCGCCGGCGTAGAAGATCAGGTCGCCGGGGCTGAGCAGGTTGAGCAGCGCGGGCACCGAGTAGCCCATGTTGACCTGCTCGTATGTGGTGCGCGGCAGGCTTATGCCCGCAGCCGCGTACGAGGCTTCGACCAGTCCGGAGCAGTCGAAGCTCGGGTCGCCCTCGCCGCCCCACTGGTACCACATGCCGATCTTGGACTCCGCGTACGCTATCGCGACGCCCGCACGGCCCCCGACCTTCGGCAGCGAGGCTATCTGCTCCGCCGTCACCGTCCCGTACGAGAGCGACTGCTGCTCGGTGTAGGTCAGCTGGGACAACAGGTCCTGGGCCTGCCGGAACTTGGCGACGACCTGGTCCTTGGCCTGCGCCGCCTGGTTCTCCGCCTGCTGGAGCTGGGCGAGGCGGTCGGCGGCCTCCTTCTTCAGCTCGGCCAGCTGCGCCTGCTGGATCTTCAGCGACTTGAGCGCGATCAGCTCGTTCTGGCCCATCTGATTCATCACAGAGGCCTGCTGAAGGTAGGTGTCCGGGTGGTTGGACAGCATCAGCTCGAGCGTGGGGTCCACCGAACCGGACCGGTACTGCTCGGCGGCCAGCGGGCCGAGCGTCGCGAGCAGGTTGTTCATGGCCTGCTGCGAGGTGGCGGCCTCGCCCTGGATGGCGTCCACCTGCTTCTGCAGGTTCGCCATCTGCTCCATGGCGCCGTCGTAGACGTTCGTGGCCTGCTCGGCCTGCGAGTTGAGTGTGGTGACCTGCGCCTCGATGGTGCTGACCGAGTCCGCGTGGCCCGCGGTCGCGGTGAGGCCCACCCCGGCGGCGGCCGCCGCGGTCGTGGCGGTCAGGGTCATGACCGACCTGAGCGGTACCGTCGCCCGTCTATGGGACGCCATCTCGCGCGCACTCCAATGCAAGCAGTCGCTTTCCTGGCGCCTACCGGGTGAGCTGACGGGTTCGGGCCGGAAAGCGGAAGCGCGGCGCGCTCCCGTGTCAGAAGGCTACATCGCCGGTGACACAGTGCCCTACGACGCCTGGCGAGCCCACGGGCCCGGTCGGCGCCGATTCACCCCTGGACGACCCTGACCCGAGCGGAACAGCTGACGCTGTGTGGGATCCGCGGCTGGGCTGGGCGATCCGGTGGTTCCCCGGTTCCGGCCGCAGGGGCCGGATTCGGCGTCAGGCGCCGCCCGCGTCCGATCCGGGGGGTGGACCGGGTGTCGGGAGCACCTGCGGCGAAAAGATATTCCCGTGGGCCTGGACAAAACGGACTTCCAGAGGGCTCTTTACCGGAACTTTACGGCGCTGAGCCGACTAGGACCGCCTTGTCCGTTTTCCCCGGCACCGGGCGGGAACCCGGTGTCCGCTTGCCGCGTCCACCCCGGATCGGCCGGCCTCCTGTTGAGCGTTCGCCCACTCGGCGGGTACCGTGGGGCGCCGACGGTGCGTACCGTTAGCGACCGAGAAATCAGGATGTATACGGATACAGCTGAGCGCACGGATACAGCTGAGCGGGCGGCCACCGCGGCACCCCCGCCGCAGACCGCGCCGCCGGAGACTGTCACGCCGCCGCGCCGACCCCGCTCGCTCGCCCGCGAGACGCTGTCGCTGTGCCTGCGCCACCGGATCACCGGGATGTCCGCGGAGGCGGCGTTCTGGGCGCTGCTGTCCCTGCCCCCGCTCGCGCTCGGCACGGTCGGCGTCCTCGGCTACCTTCACGGGGCGCTCGGCCCGGCCCGCGCGGCGGCGCTGGAGCGGGAGATGACGTCGACCGCGGGAACGGTCCTGTCGGCCCGGGAGGTCCGCCAGACGGTCACCCCGGCTGTCCACTCGATGCTCGCCTCCGGGCACGCCGACGTGGTCTCGCTCGGGTTTCTGGTCGCGCTGTGGTCCGGCTCGCGGGCGCTGAACGTGGCGATCGACACGATCACGATCGCCTCCGGGCAGTCCGGCCGTCGCGGGATCGTGCGCACCCGCCTGCTCTCGCTCGTCCTCTACCTCCCGGCCCTGCTGCTCTGCGCGGCCGCGCTGCCGCTGCTCGTCGCCGGGCCTGAGCTGCTGAGCCGTTTGATTCCGGCCGCGGCCTCGCTGCTCGCGCCTCTGGCGTGGCTGGTGCTGGCCATGGCGCTGGTCGTCTTCGTCACCACGCTTTACCATCTGGCCTTGCCAGACCGTCCACGTTGGCGCACCGGCCTGCCGGGCGCTCTGGTGGCGCTCGTGGCGTGGGCCGCGGGCTCCGCCTTGCTGCGCGTGTATCTGCAGACCGGCGAGAACGGCGCGGGGGGCGTTGGCTTCGGCCGGCTGGCTGCTACCGCGGCGATCCTGCTGTGGCTGTACATCACGGCGCTCGCGGTCCTGGTGGGTGCGGTGTTCAACGCCGCACGGGCGGGTAGATCCGCACAGACCAGCGCGGCCGCTCCGGGAACAGGAAAAGCCGTCGAATCCGATGGCGGAAGCGGTGAAAATAAAGTCGAGACAGGACCCGTCCCGTCGCCTAGGATGACTCGATCATCCGCATAACGGATATTTGACAACGCACCAGGCAACCGGCGCACGGGTCGGACCCAGCGCCGATCAGGCGGTGGCCCCGGGCCATCGCCCGGACAGTGGGAGGTCACGATGCAGGCAAGCGCCGCCACGGGCGACCCAGCGCCGGCCGACGACGTGCCCCCACCGCGCGCGCACACGCCGACGTCAGGCAAGCGGCGCCGCGGCCGACGCCGTTCGGAGGCGCCCTTGGTTCCCGTCCCTGCCGACGGTCTCGGTTGGTCCGAGGCGGATCTGGCGGAACTCGATCGCTCGGCGCCGGGGCTGCTCCCCGGCCGGATCGTGCGTTGTGATCAATCCGGAGCCCTCGTCCTCATGACGTCGGGAGCGGCCCGCGCGACGTATTGTGCGGCGCTTCTGCTCGCGGCGGCCCGCGCTAAAGCCGGGGGACGCATGTGGCCGCGCCCGGGTGACCGCGTCGCCTTGCGACGTTGGCCGGACGGTCCCATCACCGTCGAGGGCGTCGTCCTGTAGAGCTCGTTCCTTCAGTCAGCGCCCGGCCTCGCCCAGGAACTCCGCGATCGCCGTGCCGAGGTCGGGCTTGGTGACCGCGCTCATGTGATTGCCCGGCACTTCCGCGAACCGGCCCTCGGGGAGAGCCGCGGCCAGTTCCTTCGCGGATTCGTGAGCCTCGTCCTGTGCCCCGATCAGCACGAGGGCAGGCACCTCGATGAAGGCCAGCGATTCCAGCGGAGTGTTGACCTGGGTGGCCAGGACGTGCCGCAGCGCCACGGGATCGCCGCCGATCGTCTTGAGGAACGCCTCGGCGCGCCACTCCGACGAGCCGCGCTCGAAGGTTCCCGGGCTGTCCAGCACCCGCAGGAAGTAGCCTCCGCGCCCGACCGCGTCCACGACGCCGTCCAGCCCGGTTCCCGCCACGATCGCTCGGGCCGGTGTCGCTCCGCGCGCCAGCATCCGCACCACGGTCCGTGCCCCCAGCGAGTAGCCGCCGAGGTCGTAGTCGGTGAGCCCCAGGTGGGCGAGCAGCGCGAAGCCGTCGTCGGCCAGCGCGTCGGGCGGATAGGCGGCCGGATCGTGCGGCCGGGCGCTCTCGCCGTGGCCGCGTAGGTCCGGCAGTACCACGTGGTAGCCAAGCGCCGCCAGCCGGGCGGCGGTGCCGTAGCGGACCCAGTTCTCGTGCGCCGTCGAGAAGTAGCCGTGGATCAGGACCAGCGGCCGCCCGTCCTGCGGACCCGTGACGCGGTAGGCGAGCTGGACGCCGTCGCGGCCTTTGAAGTACTGGACGGGAAGCTGATCGGCCATGCCCGCATTGTTTCACCCGCGCCGGACGCCGCTGGTCCCCGGCCTGGAGCCCGCCCGGAGTCGGTGGTCGCCCCTTTTCGTTAGCTCTGCGCTCGGGTGATCGCCGTGCTGTGCCCGACAGTATTGGTCGGCTCAGAATTGATCGGCACAGTATTGGTCGGCGCAGCGTCCGACAGGTTGATTCCGCCCCAGACCGCGCGGGCACCCGAGTCGCCGACCTGGACGACACGCACCAGGCAGACGGCACTCGCGGCGATCGTCAACGCGGTGATGGTGACCATCGCGGCGTGGTGGTCGGCGTATCCGGCGCGGTCGGCGACAACCAGGATGATCATCAGAACGGCCATCGCGCCGACGAAGTAGACGAGCGTCTGGCCGAGGTTCTTGTGCTGCTGGGCGATCTTCTGCAGGTACGGCGCGTGGTTGAACAGCGCGACGCCCGCCAACTGGGTGACGTAGGTCAGTGCGGTGACCAGGACGGCGAGGACTGCGGCCCAGATGCCGAACTTGCGCCGCCACGAGGGACGCGCGGCCACGGCGATGACGACGAGGCAGGCTAGGGGGATACCGACGACCGCCACGTGTATCAGAAGGATGTGGGTGGGCAGTCCGAATACCTTGACGGGCATCGGCGGTTGTGCTCCTCACTGGTTCGGCTGTCTTCCACAAGTGTGCACGCGTATCACCAGGCAGCAGAGGTGACATCGGCGAACACAAGGCAAACGTACGCGCCAAGGCGGCGGTTCACAGATTGACGGAGCCGCCGGTGCGCCAATAGAAGTTCTCCGAGCGGCTGAGGAAGTCCGCGTCGACCAGGTAGCGGCGCAGCGCCGCGCAGTCGTCGTGGAACTTCAGCAGGATCTCGTTGACCTCGGCCTCGGGATAGCGCACGCCCGGTTCGAACGCTTGGGCGATATAATCCAGCACGACCATCCGCTTGGCGTGCGCGAGCGGCACATGCGTGAGCCTGCCCCGCGCGAAGAAGCCGCGCAGAAGAGACGCCGTGGCCTCGTCCGTGGGCACGATGCCGGGGAGCGCGTCGTCCTTCTGCTTCGGCAGCGCCGCGACTGCGGAACGCAGCGTCTCCTCGGGGGTGGCCACCCAGCCCTCACCCGCGCGTTCGGCGAGACTGACGTCCTCGAACCGAGTCAGTGCGCGCGAGGCCTCCCGGACCGGCACTCCAGCCCGCTCGGCCAACTCGGCGGCTGACTGGGGCGTATCGTCCGGGGCGAGCATCAGGGCCGCGTAGACGCGCAGCCGCGCCCGATCGGCGAACAGGGCGATGAGCTGCCGCGGATCCGGCGGCTGGCTCTGGGATCCACGCGCGGTCACATCATTAGATCGTAGTCAGCCTAGGTTTCCGGTGCATGTGTCTTATCCGAGTGTCTCGGCTGACTGCGGCCGTGACCTGCCCCCAGTGACCTGCCGCCCGTGACCTTGCATGCGCGACCTGCCCCAGTGACCTGCCCTGCGTGACCTGACTTGTGTGACCTGACTTGTGTGACGCGCCTGGCCGCACCGATCTGTCAGCACCCGGCCGCAGCGGTCCGCCAGTGCCGGGCCACACCTGTCCGTCAGACACCACGGGACGACCCGGAGGGGTTGTGTGGGGAGACCACCCCGGGTCCGCGC
>NZ_DASZGI010000125.1:0-13523 GCF_035938995.1 Actinocrinis sp. | reverse complement strand
GTGCGGCGCAGCCCGTGTTCGGGCGAGCAGCGGGCATCTACAAAGATGCCGTAGCGGGATAGGGCTTTAATCTGTTTTTGATATGTGTGCGATGCGTTGCCGGGGCGGGGAGGGCCATGAAGCCGTGCGGGAAGAGTGCGTCGTGCTGGTTGACCGCGCGCAGCAGGAAGCCCGGGGCCACACCGAGTTCGGCCAGCGCTGCGGTCCACCCGCGCAGCAGCGCTACCGGGTCGGACTCCAGGTGCTGCCCGGCCTTGACCGGGACGTACTCGCCAAGCGCGTCCCGATCGGTCTTCGGCGCCCGGATCAAGATTTTCAAGCCCTGATCGGTCTCCTTGACATCCTCGATGCGCAGGTCCGTCCGACAGCTCGCAGCGCCGGGCGTAGAGGGCGCAGCCGAGCACCAGCATGAGCCGGTCGCGCTTGCTGGCCAGCGTCTCCGGATCGCACACCTCGATCATGCGGCGCAACTCATCGACGGTGGTCGGCGGCGACGTACGTGGCCGCGCCTCACACGGGATGAGCGGTGCGGCGGGCGTGCGCCTGCCGCACCGTGCGGGGTTAGCCGTTGTACTGGCTCGCGACGTCTAGGACCCACACGACCCCGAACCGGTCGTTGAGCATGCCGTACAGCGGCGCCCACTGCGCGGGCTCCAGCGGCTGCACGATAGTCGAGCCCTGCGCCAGCTTCTCCCAGAGCGCGGTGATCTCCTCGGCACTGTCGCCGCGCACGGAGACGAAGAAGGAGTTCTCGCCCTGGGCCCACGGACGCTGGGAGGGCACGTCGAAGGCCATGACGTGGAAGCCGTTGTCCGCGGCCACCTCGCCCCACATCAGCCACTCGGCCTCGTCCGGGTTCTGCAGGTTACCCGCGTCCTTGTAGGTGACGGCGGCGATGCGCCCGCCGAAGACGGAGTGGTAGAACTCGAGCGCCTCGCGGGCGTCGCCCCGGAAGTTCAGGTGGGTCGTAGACGTGACGGACATGATTGGCTCCTTGCGTTCGATGGCTCATGGGATCCGGTCGGAGCCCAAGGCGGTTGTCTGGCCGCCGCACATTCGCCGCCGCACATTCGCCGCCGCACATTCGCCGCCGCGCGGGCGACGATGGGCGGCGCGGCCGCGGTGATCGGGGGTGGGGCTTGCGTGTCGATCCCGTTGGCGACTCGGGGATCACACTCGCACGGGTAGAGGACAGGATGTGTCCTGTTTTCGAGGCAGAATGCGCCCTATGCAGAAAACCTCAGCGCGACTGCTCTCACTGCTGTCTCTGCTGCAGGTCCGTCGGGACTGGCCGGGTGATCAGCTGGCCGAGCGGTTGGATGTCACGTCGCGCACCGTGCGCCGGGACATCGGCCGTCTGCGGGAGCTCGGCTATCCGATCGTGGCCTTCAAGGGTCCCGACGGCGGATATCGGCTCGACGCCGGCTCGCAGTTGCCCCCGCTGCTGTTCGACGATGAACAGGCCGTCGCCCTCGCCGTCGCCCTGCAGATGGCGACCATCGCGGGGGCCGGCATCGAGGAGGCCGCGGCACGCGCGCTCACCACCGTCCGGCAGGTCATGCCCCCACGGTTGCGCCACCGGATAGACATACTGCGGGTCACGGCCCTCGCGCCGCCCGCCACCCGACCCGGACCGCAGGTCGACAGCAGCGTACTGACAGCGCTGAGCGCCGCCATTCACGCCGCCGAGGTCTTGCGTTTCGACTACGCCCCTACCTGCCAGCCCGAGCCGGACCAGGACCACTCCGCGCCGAACCTCCCGCGCCGGGCGCAACCTCATCACCTGGTGACCTGGGGCGGGCGCTGGTATCTCCTCGCCTGGGACCTCGACCGTGGGGACTGGCGCACTTTCCGTGCGGACCGCATTCGGCCGCGCACCCCCTCCGGCCCCCGATTCACCCGACGGGAACTGCCCGGAGGCGATGTGGCCGCCTTCGTCACCGGCAGATTCCGCGGCTCCGACGGACCGGGCGACTGGCCCTGCCGCGGTGAGGTGATCCTCAATCTGCCGGCCTCCGCCGTCGCACCCTTCATCCGCGACGGGTTGGTTGAGGCACTGGGCCCCGATCGCTGTCGGCTCACGCAGGGTTCGTGGTCATGGCTAGGGCTGGCCGCCGCCATCGGCCGCTTCGACGCCGACATCGAAGTCGTCGGACCGCTCGAACTCAAGGAAGCCTTCGCCCACCTCGCCCGCCGCTATGCGAAAGCCGCCGCCGATGGTTACACGGCACCGTGACATCGTGACGGCGCCGTCAGCCACGGGAGCCGGAGAGAGCATCCAGCTCACTGTGCTCCTCGTCGGATCCGGCAAGTCTCAGCAGCGGGGCGGCGAGGCCCGCGACCTTGAAACGGCCCAGGTCGCGGGCGGTGAGCGGGTGGCGGATCAGGTTGCGCGAGGGCAGGTGATCTGGGTCGACCAGGCTCAGCGTCCCGATGCCGTAGCTGGCCAGCGCGTCGGCTGCGGTGGCGCTGACGCTGCCGACCCCGACGACGGCCACCCGCGCCCCGCGCATGGCGTCGTGCCAGGCGGGGTGCACGCGGACTCCGGTCCGGTGCGGCTGGCCCGCGGCTGGGTCGACGCCCTGGCCGGGCATGAGATCACGGCGGGGCCGCTGCTGCGCGCGTGCGGGCGCGGCGGCCGCCTGAAGCGAGGTGGATGAACGTGTCGACTCCAGGGGTGTGAAGGCGGCGCTGGCACCGCCCTTGGTCGGCGAGGACCTTGAGGCTTCGAGTTCTTGACGGCACTCAGCCCGTTCTTCACCCTCCGATTCCCTGAGAGGGCGATAAGCGAGTCTTCTACCGTTCTGCACTCTGGTTTTGATCAGGGTTGCTGGTAGGCCGCGCCGTCTGGCAGGGCCGGGGCGGCGGCTGTTTGAGCTCAAGGTCGGCAGCCGTCGCGCGGATGGTCTCGGCCGTGATCTGCAGGGCTTCGCGTTCGGCCTCCACCTCGCGCGGACTTCGGCGAGATCCCGGCAGCTTGGCCTCCGTGCCCGATCACATATTCACCAGGTTTGACCTGTTCGCCTGGACCGGTATGCCCAGGCTCGGTCGCCCAGGCTCGGTCGCGGGATGATGGCCGGGACCGCGGGTTTCGCTGTCGCCTCGGGTCGAGGATCGAGCCGCATGATGGCCAGCGGCGCCCGCTGTGCGGTCGGTGCGCTCCGCTTGAGTGGGACGATGGCCGACCCGAGGATCGTGGCTTCGGCCAGGTAGTCGGCGTGTTGATCGAACAGCGGGCATTCGCGTTCGCTGTAGTGCAGTGTCATGTCCTGGACGACGGCTCCCCGGCCACCGCGGTCCTGGACTGCGGCCTGCAGCGCTGTGCGTGCGCCGTGCCGAGCGTCATTGACCAGCTGTGTGTACCCCGCGACTTCCCGGTTGCCGGCGGCGCCCAGGCCGCGGCGTGTCTGGCGAAACATGCTGTCGTCGAAGTGGCGGGAGGCGAGGGCGATGCCGAAGACCAGTGCGACCGGCATCCAGTCGGCGCGAAGCAGCTTCGCGAGATCCGGCCCGCAGACGTGGGTGGTGAACGGCGCGCCAGGGCGGGTGTGCGAGCGGGCCCGTACCGCTGTCCCCTCGACGGTGAACTCCATGGTGTCCGAGAGGAATTTCGTGGAGCTCATCCGCACCCCGATGATCCCGTCGCCGCCGAGCGCCTGACACTCCGCCACCGCGCGCTCGAGCGCGACTTTGCGCGCTGCGGAGAGTCGCTCGAGCAGGTCGTTGTACAGGCTGGTGGTGAGACAAGGGCCACCGGTAAGGGAGCCGAGATACAGCACGGTCGTGCCGAAGACCTGGCCGACGGGATCGAAGCGGGCGATGGACGCCGCCGCGAATTCGCCCACCGGGCCTGAGAAGCTCCAGCTGCGCGTGCGATGCAGCCGGTCCAGCCGCGTGGACTGCGGGTCCGGCTCTACCGGCTCGCTTACGTGATTCCCCGCCGCGTCCACAGCGGCACGGTAGCACCCGGATTCGAGCCGAACACGCAATCCACCGGCCCGGCCGCTCGGCGACGTCGCCGACGCGACGGTGCGCGTGTTCACGGCCAAGGGATTCCGGCCGGCGGGCGTCTCCGACGTGGCCACGGAGCTCGGCCTGAGCCACGGCGCCGTCTACACCTACGCGGACAGCAAGCAGGCGCTGCTCTACCTCGCACTGCTGCGCGCGCTGGACCCGGACGCCGTCGACGGACTCGAAGCCCCGGTCGCCACGCCGCAGCCGGACGAGATCGTGGACGTGGTGCGCAAGTGGGCGGCGCGGGACGGCGGCGTCAACGCGCTGGCCGACGTGCTGGACCGACCGAAGCAGGTTCCTGAGACTCCGGTGAGGTGGAGCTGCAGGCGATCGTCGATCAGCTCTACGGCTTCATAGAGAGCCACCGCACCGTGTTGCGACTGGTCGAGCGCTGCTCGGCCGAGTTGCCCGAGCTCGCGCAGTGGTACTTCGTCGAGTCGCGTCGCGGGGTCCACACGCGCCTCGGCGAGTTCCTGACCGCGCGCATCGAGGCGGGGGTGCTGCCGCCGGTGCCGGACGTGCCGGTCGCGGCCCGCTTCATCGCCGAAACGATCGCCTGGTTCGCCATGCACCGGCACGGCGACCCCGATTCGGCGATGCTCACCGACGAGGACTGCCGCCGCACCGTGCGCCATCTGGTGCCGGCCGCGTTCCTGCCGGCCGGCTGAACGCATCATCCGGGGGAACAAGATGTCTGAGACCACGGAGTTGAAAGAGGACGGCCCCGCGCAGCACGGCCCGGCCGCGCTTGGCGAGCGAGTGCCGGTGGCGTGGCGGCGGGTGGCCGCGGTGACGGCGATCGCGGTCCTCGTCCACGCGGCCGTGCTCACCCGCTACGGCTGGTTCGGCGACGAATTCTACTACGTGATCTGCGGGCGGCATCCGGCCTGGGGCTACGCGGACCAGCCGCCGCTGACCCCGTTGCTGGCCCGGCTGGCGGCGGCGATCCCGCTGGATGACGGCCTGCCGGCGCTGCGCGCGCTGGCGGTCGCCTGCCAGGCCGGCTGCATCGTGCTGACGGCCGTGCTCACCGCCGAACTCGGCGGTCGGCGGCGTGCGCAGCTCATCGCCGCCGGGGCGATCGCTGCGTGCCCGGTGTTCGTCGGCGCTTCACTGCTGTTCGGCACGACCGTGACGGACCAGTTGTTCTGGGTCGCGGTGCTCGTACTCGTCGCGCGGGCGCTGCGGGTCGGGACCACGCGCGCATGGCTGCTCGCGGGCCTGGTGGCCGGGTTGGGGCTGGAGAACAAGTCGACGCTCGCCGTGCTGCTGGCCGGGATCGGCGTCGGTCTCGCGCTGTTGCGCCGTGCGGTGCTGCGCACGCGCGGGCCGTGGCTGGCCGCCGTGCTGGCCGCGCTGATCGAGGTGCCGAACCTGCTCTGGGACGCGCAG
Organism: Actinocrinis sp.; assembly: GCF_035938995.1. Classification (GTDB taxonomy): domain Bacteria; phylum Actinomycetota; class Actinomycetes; order Streptomycetales; family Catenulisporaceae; genus DASZGI01. Next base: position 8,117 of record NZ_DASZGI010000125.1, on the reverse strand, counting down.
CACCGGTGGGTGAACCTGAGCATGACCCGTTCGCTGGCCCACAAGAGCGGCGGCCCGCTCGGCTCACTGCTCGTCCAGCTACCGGAGCTGGCGATCGCGGGCGCGGGGATTTTGCTGATCGCCCTGTGGATCCTCGGCATCCGCCATCTGAACGGCGCCGAGCAGCGCGCGCACCGCTGGATCCTATCGGCCGCCGTGGTGGCGGTCGTGCTGTTCACGGTCTCCGGAGGCAAGGCGTACTACCCGGCGCCGGCGCTCACCGGCCTGTTCGCGGCGGGCGCCGTGCGCGTCGAACGATCGGACTCATCACGCGGACGGCGGGCCTGGCCGACGCTGATCGTGATATCCGCGACAACCAGCGTCCTGACCTTGCTTCCGGTACTGCCACCCCAGGCCGCCAACAAGATCCGCGCGCTCAACCCCGACGTGATGGACACCTACGGCTGGCCGCAGTTCGTGACCGAGGTCGCTCAGGCCACCAAGACAATCCCGCCGGGCGTCCCGATCTTCACCAGTTCCTACGAGGAGGCCGGCGCGCTCACCATCCTCGGCCCGGCACACGGCATCCACCGGGCGATCGCCAGCGGCCACAACAACTACTGGATCTGTGGCCGCCGCCGGGCAGCGACGCGACCGTGTTCACCACCGGCCTCAGCCTCGCCGGCCTGGACACGATGTGCGGGAAGGTCACCCAGATCGGGCAGTACACCCTCCCCGACGGCCTGCGCAACGACGAACTCGACCGCGGTATAGCGTTCGACCTCTGCCAGAATCCGCGCGAGGCCTGGGAGTCATTACAGCCTCCAGCCGCACCCCGAAGAGACCCCACGAGAGCCTCGATACAGCACTCTCTGCTGCACCACGTGCTGCACCGGGCACGAAAACGGCCGGTAACCGTAAACCTGTTACCGGCCTTGACCTGTGTCTTCAGCATCGGGCTGACAGGGTTTGAACCTGTGACCCCTTGACCACAAGTCAGGTGCCTTACATCTCCGTCCTTGTTTGCCCGCTTCTGGGCCCGGATATGCGCCCGCTATGCCCTGATTCGGGCTTGAGGCGCTCCCTCTGCTGCTGTACTACGTGCTGCACCTGCTGTGCCCGAGACTCTCGGATCATGGCGCGCGGAGGTTCTCGTGAGCCGGGCTCATCCGCCTGCCGCACGCGCACTCTTGTGTTGTCAACCAGTCCTAGCGAAGCCTCTGCGGGGCATATCAGGCCCACTCGACGGTGCTCTGGGAGGCGCTTGAATGGTCGGGGCGGGAGGGTGAAGAAGTCGATGCCGCGCGGTTGTACCGCGCGGAAGTGTCCGTCCATGCTCGCGATCTGGTGGATCTTCAGACGTTCTGCCACCGCGATCAGGGAGGCGTCTGCGGCGCCCAATGGGAAGTCGCGGAACTGGCCCATCGGCTCGACGATCCGGGCCAGGTCCTGCTCGTCCAGGGGCTGCTGGCGGAACACCCCGTCGCGGCTGGCCTGCATGAACGCGATCTCGGCGCCGGCGCCGGCGAACTTCTGCACCAGGCAGGCGACCTCCGCCACCACGTAGGGGGTGACCACTAACTCACCGTCGCGCTCGTCCAGCAGCGCGGGTCATGCGGGCGTGGTGCGCATCGCGCCGGTTCATCGCCGCGACCAGCACGTTCGCGTCAACGATCAGCACCGGTGGGCCCGTCGAACAGGTACTGGTCCAGGCGCTCGCTCAGGTCCGCAGGTCCGTCGAACCGGGGCAGGCGTGTCAGGCGCCCGACCGGGGCCACCTGCGGGTCCTCGACCAGGCGCAGCAGGGCCCGGCGGGCCTGGTCCGCCTTCTCCGGCCGCAGCCGTTCCACCGGATCGTGCAGCTCCGGATAGTGATCGTATGCGACGCTCATATCCCCAGGTTACCGCCCCGATCCCGGCGACGGCGCGAGACCGCGGGCCCGTATGACCCCGACCGTGACACGAGCCGGCGAATCATCGCGCCACGTACGCTGGGCCGCGGCGGCCAGCCACCATGCCACAGCAAGCCGTCGATCGAGCATGCCTCACGCCAACGTCGCGCGTGACTTCAATATCAGCCAGCCACTGGCTACCGCCAGTATCGATGAGTTGTCGGCAGGGGCAGGGGCCGTGACCGTGAGAAGCGCCTCTCGCTCACGCGGGATCATCCTGACGGTGGCGTTGTATCGCGCTCGGCTCCTTTGTTGCTCGGCGCCGCGGTCACCACCTTCGGCGACACTGCGGACCGCGGCGGTCCTCACCGGCGCAGTCGGCCCGAAGAGCACTTCGCGCACATGAATCGGTATACACGCGGTACGCCGCAGCTCACGGGCGTGGGCGGATGCGCCGATCCTGGTGAATAACAATTTCTTGATGATCGCAAGGGTCGCTGACGCGTGCGACCGCGTGTGTGGATGGTTGACGGCATGCGACGACGTGCATACGTTCTGTCTGGATGCAGTGGCCGCGAACCTGCACGACGCAGAGGAGGAGCTTTCGTCGGTCTACGGGTCCGCGCGATAGGTGACGACTTGAGACGAGCCGGCAGGGGGCCGGACGGCCGTCAGTCGAGAATTCTCAGGGCATTTCTGGCGACCGTGAATGTGATGCGAGGACCGGCGAACAGGCAGACGGACGAGTGTGATGGACGTTGCGCGCGTGTGGCCAGCTGATCCTGCGGACATATGGGTAGGACGGCAGCGGGAGCTCGCGGTGCTGGCAGCCGCCGTCGACTCGTTAGGCCGCGGCGAGGGTTCAGTCGTCTGGGTGGAGGGCGAGCCTGGCATCGGCAAGTCGGCCCTTGCGGCGGCCGGCGCGGCCGCAGCCGGCGAGGCTGGCTGGAACGTGTTCTGGGGCACCGCCGACCAGCTGTCGCAGCGACTTCCCCTGCGCGTGGTGCTGGATTGCCTTCGCGTCCGGCACAAATCCCCGGATCCGCGCTCTGCGGCGATTGCCGACTACCTGCGCAATCACCGGCCCGGGCTTCTCGCCGTCGACGATGTCGTATACGCCGCGTCGGAGATGGTGCAGGCGCTGGTGGACGAACTCTGCGCCACGTCCCCGACGTTGATCGTCATCGACGACCTGCAGTGGGCGGACGAGGCGTCGCTGACCGTCTGGCACCGGTTGACGCTCGAGGTCGGGCAGCTGCCGCTGCTGCTCATCGGCACGTGCCACCGTGATCCACGCCGATCCAGCGTGCAGGAACTGCGCGCCGCCGTACTGCGCCGCGGCGGCACGGTGATCGCGGTCGGGCCGCTCACCGACGCCGAAGTCGACGAGCTGGTGACGGGCATGGTCGGGGTCCCGCCGCAGGGGTCGATGGCTCCCTTGCTGGCCGGAGCGATGGGCAACCCGCTGTACCTGCGCGAGCTCGTCACCGCGCTGCGCCGGGACCGGCTGCTCGCAAACGGCTCGGCGCAGGCCGATACCCCCTCCGATGCGCTCACGGAAATCCCGCCGTCGCTGGTGGCCGCTTTGAGTGACCGCCTGAGCTTCATGCCTGCGGGGACGGTGGAGCTGCTGCGGGCCGCGACGCTCCTCGGCAGCGAGTTCGCGGTGACCGACCTGGCGGCGCTCCTGCGCCGCCCGGTTCTCGAGCTCGCCGACGAGGTGCGCGACGCGATGGCCGCCGGGATCCTCACCGAGGTCGACTCGCGCCTGGCCTTCCGCCTGCCTCTGGTCCGCCAGGTGCTCTACGACGGGATGCCCCTCGCGATGCGGGCGGCGTTGCACCTGGACGCGGCACAGACACTGGCCGCTTCGCACGCGGAGGCACTGGTGGTGGCCCAGCAACTCTCCGCGGCGGGCCGTTCCGGGGGCGACTGGGTCCGGCCCTGGCTGCTCGACGCTGCGCCGGCTTTGCTGGCGCGGGCGCCGGAACTCGCTGTGGAGCTCCTCCAGACCGAGGTCGACGAGGCGCGGGCGCACGACGGCGAATGGGCGGCCCTCACTGTGGCCCTCGCGCGGTCGCTGCTCGAGCTGGGCCGAAACGCCGAAGGCGTGAGGCGGGCACGCCAGGCGCTCGTCACGGCCGCCGAACCGGCAAGCCGGGCAGAGATCCACTGGCTGCTGGCCCGCAGCCTGTTCAGCACCGGAAACGACGACCAGGCTCTGGAGACCGTTGGCCGCGCGCTGAGCGGACAAGACCTGCCAGACGTGTGGCGCGCGAGGCTGTTGGCCTCGCAGGCGATGTTCCAGCGCGCCCACACCGGCGACCTCGACGCGGCCGACGCCGTCGCACACCAGGCGCTGCAGGCCGGCGAGGAGGCCGCGGACGCGTTCGCCACCGCATACGCCCTGCTGTCGCTGTGGATGACCAGCTCCATCCGGCGCGACCACCTCGCCGCGCTGGACCTCCTTGACCGGGCGTTGGACGCACTGGGCGCGGGTACAGGCAACGCGGATCTGCGGGCCTTCATCCTTGACGGCCGGATATTCACCATGCAGAACCTCGACCGGTGGCCCGATGCCGAGGCGACCTTGCTCGAGGCTCGGGCGTCGGCCCGGCGTCTCGATTCACGGGGCGTGACCCCGAGCATCACGGCGGCGGTGCTCATGTACTGGCTCGGACGCTGGGACGACGCGCTGGGCGAGGTGAGCCCGGTCAACGAGGAACTCGCCGAGGTGACGTACTGCGGGCTGCGCGAGCGGGGGCCGGCGCTGCTGTGGCACGGGGTTGCCGCGCTCATCGCCGCGCGCCGCGACGATCGCCGGGCGGCCGCGGACTCGCTCAGCGCGGGACTGGCCCTTCCGATGCTGACCGCTGCAGACCGGGAGAACAGCGACTTCCTCGTCGCGGCGCACGCGCTCGCCGCAGAGCAGGAGGGCGATCCGCATCGCGCCCTTTCGATCCTGTCGACGTTCCTGCACCGGCGGCCCGGGGAGATGACGCTCGTCCACCAGTGGCTGCCCGACATGGTCCGGCTCGCGCTGGCGGTCGGGGACCGCGCTACAGCGCAAGCTGCGTTGCGCATGTGCGAGGCGGAGGCCGCGGCCGAGCGCAAGCCGGCGAGGGCCGGCGCGGCCAGTAGCCGCTGTGCGGGATTGTTCAACCGGGATCCGGAGGCGCTGCGGTGCTCCGTCGAGCACTATCGGGCGGCCGGACCGGCGGTCGAACTCGCTGGCGCGCTCGAGGACCTCGCGGTAGTCCTCGCCGATCGCGGCAAGGTCGATGAGGCCAGGAGCCTGCTGAACGAGGCCGTCGACCTCTACGACGGCCTCGGCGCCGCCTGGGACATCGGCCGGGCCGAACGCCGGCTTCGCGCGCTCGGCATCAGGCGCGGCGTCCACGGGTTGCGGCCGCAGCGCGCCGCCTTGGGGTGGGAGGCGCTCACCCCCACCGAGCTCAAGGTCGCGCACCAGATCAGCCAGGGCATGTCCACGCCGAAGATCGCCGAGACGATGTTCCTGTCCCGGCGCACCGTGCAGACCCATATCTCGCACATCCTCATCAAGCTCAGCGTGCGCAGCCGCGTGGATATCGCGCGACAGGCGTTCCATCGGGAGACCGGCGGGGAGCTCCTGGAGGCGCAGTGAACCGCGCGGTGAGCCGTCGTTGCGCCGAGACGTCGTCTCCCGTCCTGACGGCGCGATCGTCAGGGCTCGCCGAACAGTGCGCTGCCGGGCGGCCGGGCGTCGGTGCCGAGGTAGTAGTCGAGCATCAAGGCGGCGCACTCGTCCTTGGAGATCCCGTCGTCGTGTACGGTGAAGTGCTGAATCGTCCGCGTCAGCACCTGCTCGGGTACACCGTGCACGCGCAGCACCCCGGCGATCTCGCGCAGGGAGAGCCAGCCGTCCGCATCGCCGTCGCAGAGTGCGAAGACCGCGTCGACCCACCGGCGGATGAGCGCGGCGACCTCCGCTTCGGCCGTGCCGCCGTAGTGGGCGGTGAATTGCGACTTGTGCATCTCGCCGTCGATTGCGTCCTGCGGACCCGGGACCCCGTGCCACCAGCTCAACACGGCGTTGCGCACCTGGGTTCCGATCGGAGACTCGAACGGCGTGCGGAATTGGGCACACATGTAGGAGGCGAATTCCTCCCAGTCTCCGAGGTTCGTGACCCCGTCGTGATCGATGTCGATGATGTCGAAGCCTTTCCCCAATCTCAGCTCGCGTGCGCTGACCGTGAAATAGGGCATGAGGGCACCTCTCACACGGGGTGACGCCGTTCGGGCGCCGCCCTGTTGTCGGTCATGACGTGACGCCGCGCGGGTCGCACGTCATGTGCTGCCGGTTGAAACCGAGGGTCGCTCGGAGTTCGGGCACGCATCTGCGGCAACCTTTCAATCACCGTGCGCTGCACCGGATCGAACGGGCCCGGCCGCTTCCGGGCCCTCGACCTGCCCGGTGAGCTTGAGTGCTTCTTCGAGGAGCCGTTCGACGATCTGGCTCTCGGGTACGGCGGCGACGACGTGGCCGCGCACGAAGATCTGGCCCTTACCGTTGCCGGACGAGACGCCGATATCGGCGTCCCGCGACTCGCCGGGGCCGTTGACGACGCAGCCCGTGACGGCGATGCGCAGCGGCTGCGGAAAGTCTTCGAAGGCGGCTTCGACGCGGGCGGCGAGTTTGTGGATGTCGACTTGGAGGCGTCCACAGCCGGGCAGGGGACGATTTCGAGCTTGCGCGGCCGAAGGCCGAACGAGGACAGGATGTGGCAGCCAGCCTTGACCTGCTCGGCGGGGGGTGCGGACAGCGAAACGCGGATGGTGTCGCCGATCCCCTCGGACAGCAGGACGCCCATGGCGACCGCGGACTTGATGGAACCCTGGAACACCGGTCCGGCCTCGGTGACGCCCAGGTGCAGAGGGTAGTCGCACGCGGCGGCGAGGAGTCGGTACGCGGCGATCACGGTCCGGGGGTCGTGGTGCTTGGCGGCGATCTTGATGTCGGTGAAGCCGTGCTCCTCGAACAGCGAGCACTCCCGCAGCGCGGATTCGGCCAGCGCTTCGGGGGGTGCGCCGCCCCCGACAGCTACTTTGCCGACGTGGACCTGCCGGGAGCGCCGCCGCGGCGTGAGCGGACTGACAGCCTCCGGGTCGGCCGTCGCGGCGGTGAGTCCGGGCAGGGAGGGGAGAGGAAGGTCGACGATCGTCACCACGTGCTCCTGACATAGGGGCCTGCCGGCGTGTACACGTGCGGCCGGTCTCGGGGGACGGCCGGTGGGCAGCCCCGGGGGTGCTCGAACCACAGGTATCCGGCAGTGGCAGCCAGGTCCGGCCCGGTGATCCCCGCCGCGGCCAGGATGTCGTCCCGTTGGCCCTGTTGGAGGAAGGCGTTGGGCAAGCCCAGGGAGTGTACGGGTGTTGTGACGCCTGCCTTCATGCAGGACTGGTTGATGACGGCGCCGATGCCGCAGTCGCCGATGCCGTCCTCAACGCACACCGCGATGGTGTGGTACGTGGCAAGGCGGAGCAGGGCGGGGTTGACCGGGGCGACCCACCGGGGGTCGGCGACAGTCACGCCGATGCCGTGCTCCTCCAGCAGGTGCGCGGCCTCGAGCTCGGCTTCGGCGGTAGTGCTTACCATGTCCAGCATCAGGGCCCGGATTTCCGTCGCCAGTGCGGGCAACTGCTCAGCCGACACGGTGCGCAGGCCCACGGGCGTTTCGGCCGTCGCGAGCAGGCCGCCGGCGGGGGAGTGCGGTTGCTGGTCGGCGTCGGTGGTCACGTCCGTCATCGGCACCCCGGGGCGGGTTGCGGGCGCCCTGGTGTATTCGGCGGTCAGCGTCATGATGCGCGCACCTTCCTCGGGAGCGCGAAGTGCACGGTCTCGGTGGTCACGGAGCGTTCCGTCACAATGACCGGGCCCAGCGCCCGGATGGCGGCGACGACCTCCTCGACGATGGCCGGCAGCGCGGAGGCCCCGGCGGACACGGCGACGGTGGCGGCCGATTCCAGCCAGGCGGGGTCGATGTCGACACTGGAGTCGATGAGGTGCGCGGCGGTGCCGGCCCGCCGGGCGAGATCGGCCAGCAGCGCGGAGTTTGCGGAGTGCGAGGAGCCGACGACCAGCAGCAGGTCGGCCTCGGGCAGCAGGGCCCGCACGGCGTTCTGCCGGTTGGTGGTGGCATAGCAGATGTCCTCGGACGGGGGCTCCTGGATCAGTGGGAAGCGTTCGCGCAGCGCCTGGATGAC
>NZ_DASZGI010000124.1:0-17054 GCF_035938995.1 Actinocrinis sp. | reverse complement strand
CCGCGATCCGGAGGGATCGTTCGAGGTCGTGGACTGGAAGACCAACCGTGCGGCCGACGCCGATCCGTTGCAGCTGGCGGTTTATCGGCTGGCGTGGGCGGAGCTGGCCGGCGTGCCGCTGGACCGAGTGCGGGCGGCGTTCCTCTACGTACGCACCGGTGAGGTTCACCGCTACGACGACTTGCCGGACCGGGCCGCATTGGAGCGGCTGGTTGCGGGAAACGCGGGTGCGGATTAGTCGCGGTGTTTGGTGCGCGGCGCTTGGTGCGCCGTGCGGCGTCCCACCACAGACGCGGCCAGGCTCCCGTGCGGTCGGGTGTGAGCCGTTGCCCGGCGCAGAGGCGGCCAGGCTCCCGCGCGGTCGGGGCGCGGGCCCTTGCCAGGCTCCCGCGCGGTCGGGGCGTGGACCGCTGCCCGGCGCAGAGGCGGTCCGGCTTCCGCGCGGTCGTGGTGGGGCCGCTGCCCGTTGCAGGGGCGATCCGGCTCCGGCCACCCACCAGCCCCGTCTCGCCGAACACGCCTGCTCATCGCGGTACCAGGCTTTGAAACTGCCGTGCGAGGCTTTCCGTCACCTGATAGAAACGGTCAACGGCTGCTGCATCTTCGGCGACAGCCGGCCCGCCCGGAGAGGTACCCGTCGCCATGGAGTTCAAGCAGTCCCGGAAGCTGTCCGAAGTCCAGTACGACCTGCGCGGGCCGGTTCTCACCAGGGCTAAGCAGCTTGAGGCTGAGGGGCACACCGTCCTCAAGCTCAACATCGGCAACCCGGCGCCCTTCGGCTTCGAGGCTCCGGACGAGCTGGTCCAGGACGTCATCCTGCACCTGCACGAATCCAACGGCTATGGCGATTCCAAGGGCCTGCCCTCCGCCCGGCGCGCGGTCGTGCAGTCGTACCAGACCCGCGGGCTGAACGGGTTGGACATCGAGGACGTCTACATCGGCAACGGCGTGTCCGAGCTCATCGGCATGGTTTTGAACGCTCTGCTGGACCACGGCGACGAGGTGCTGATCCCGGCTCCCGACTACCCGCTGTGGACCGGGGCGACCGCGCTGGCGGGTGGGAAGCCGGTGCACTACCTCTGCGACGAGCAGGCCGACTGGGCTCCCGACCTGGCCGACATCGAGGCCAAGATCAGCGATCGCACCAAGGCGCTGGTCCTCATCAACCCGAACAATCCGACCGGCGCCGTCTATCCGCAGGAGGTCGTCGACGCCGTCGTCGAGATCGCCCGGCGGCACCGGCTGATGGTCCTGTCCGACGAGATCTACGACAAGATCCTCTACGACGGCGCGACACACCGGCTGACCGCCCTGTCCGCCCCGGACCTGCTCACCATCACCTTCAACGGTCTGTCCAAGACGTACCGTGCCGCCGGGTACCGCATGGGCTGGATGGTCCTCAGCGGTCCCAAGGAGCATGCCGAGGACTACATCCAAGGGCTTGAGATCCTGGCCAACCTCCGGCTCGGCGCCAACGTCCCGGTGCAGCACGCGATCCAGGCCGCGGTCGGCGGCTTCCAGTCCATCGACCGGCTCACCGAACCCGGCGGCCGCCTTTGGGAGCAGCGCAACCGCACCTGGGAACTGCTCAACCAGATCCCCGGCGTCTCCTGCACCAAGCCGCTCGGCGCGATCTACGCGTTCCCGCGCCTCGACCCGTCCGTCTACAAGATCGCCGATGACGAGCGCTTCGTGATGGACCTGCTCAACGCCGAGAAGATGCTGGTCATGCACGGCACCGCGTTCAACTGGCCGCAGCCGGACCACTTCCGCATCGTCACCCTGCCCCGGGTCGAGGATCTCGAGCGCGCGCTCGACGGGCTGGCCCGCTTCTTGGCTGGGTACCAGCAGTAAGCCCCGGATGTAGCACCGACCCGGATTGGGTAGGGTCGAGGGCATGTCTACAGACGCGTCAGTGCGGACGTTCGTCGCCCACGAGGCGAACGAGTTCGTCGAAGACCTCAAAGCCTGGCTCAGCATTCCGTCGATCTCCGGCGACCCCAACCGAACCGGCGACGTGCGCGCCTCCGCCGAATGGCTGGCCGCCGCGTTACGGCGGACCGGCTTCCCGACCGTCGAGGTCTGGGAGACCGGCGACGGCGCCGGCCTGCCCGCCGTGTTCGCCGAGTGGCCCTCAGACGACCCGAAGGCCCCGACCGTCGCCGTGTACGGACACCACGACGTTCAGCCGGTCGCCCCCCTCGAGCTCTGGCACAGCGGGCCGTTCGAACCCGACGAGCGCGACGGCCGCCTCTACGCCCGCGGCGCCGCCGACGACAAGGGACAGGTCTTCTTCCACCTGCTCGGCGTCCGCGCCCACCTGGCCGCCACCGGCCGCACCGCCCCCGCGGTCAACCTCAAGCTGATCGTCGAAGGTGAGGAGGAGTCCGGCTCGCCGCACTTCCCGGCCCTGCTGCGGGAGAAGGCCGACCGGCTCGCCTGCGACGTCGTCGTGGTCTCCGACACCGACATGTGGGACCGCGACACCCCGAGCACCTGCACCGCGATGCGCGGCATGCTCGCCGTGCAGATGGACTTCCGCGGCCCGACCGGCGATATCCACTCCGGCGCGTTCGGCGGTGCGATCCCGAACCCGGTCACCGAACTGGTCCGGGTGCTCGGCTACCTGCACGACGCCGACCGCCGGATCACCCTGCCCGGCTTCTACGACGGGATCGTCGAGCTCACCGACGTCGAACGCCAGCTGATCGCCAAGCTGCCCTTCGACGAGGCCGCCTGGCTGCGCACCGCCAAGTCCACCGCCGCCATCGGCGAGGCCGGATACTCCACCCTCGAACGGATTTGGGCCCGGCCGACCGCGGAGATCAACGGGATCTGGGGCGGGCACACCAGCCCCGGCTCGAAGACGATCGTGCCGTCCGAGGCGCACGCCAAGCTCTCCTTCCGCCTGGTCGCGGGGCAGGAGCCGACCCGGGTGCGCGACGCGTTCGAGGCCTGGCTGGCGCAGCGCGTCCCGGCCGGGATCGAATACACGACCTCGTATGAGGGGGACGGGGTGCGCCCCTGCCTCACCCCGCTCGACCACCCGGCGCTCCAGTCGGTGACCCGGGCACTGGGCCGCGCGTTCGCGACCGAGCCCGGCGGCGAGCCGCGCGAGATCCTCTACACCCGCCAGGGCGGATCCGGTCCGGAGGCGGACCTGCAGGACATCCTCGGCGCGCCCGTCGTCTTCCTCGGCATCTCGCTGCCAGAGGACGGGTGGCACGCGCCCAACGAAAAAGTCGACCTCGACCTCCTACTCAAGGGCGCGGAAGCGACCGCCTACCTATGGGAAGACCTGGCTGGGAACAATTGATCAACATCGGGAGTTAGTTCAGTGGGAAGAAGGCCGCCCTCCACCGGCTCGGACGATGCGGGGCGGCTCTTCGGTGCGACATCGGCTGACATACCCAACGGAGGGGGAGCGATGGCGGATCACCGCGACGCGGCGACCGGACCGCTCGGTCAGCTGGCCCTGGCCCGGGGCACCGTGGACCGCACCGTCGAACTGCGCCTCGACGAACTCGCCCTGGCGGCGGCCTGGTCGAATCCCGACACCAGGGTGCTGGTGGTCAGCGAGGGCCGGGCGTTCGTGCTCGACGAAGCGGACCCGGTAGACCCGGAAGGCACCCGGACCCGCCTGGTCACCGTTCCCTCCTACGACGCTCCCGAAGGCGACCGCTACTTCCTCGGCCGGGACGAGAGCGGCTTCATGTTCTTCGCGGTGCCGACCGAGACGCTGCCCGGCCGCCTGGACGGCGACGCGCGCCCCGCCTCGCTGCGGGAGGTCGGCCTGCTGCTGTCCGATCGGGACGCGGGCCTGCTCACCCACGCGGTCGCGCTCGAGCACTGGCACCGCAGCCACCGTTTCTGCTCCAAGTGCGGCAACCCGACCGAGGTCGCCGCGGCCGGCCACATCCGCCGCTGCGCGCAGTGCGGCACCGAGCACTATCCGCGCACCGACCCCGCCGTGATCATGGCCGTGACCGACTCGGAGGAGCGGCTGCTGCTCGGCCGCGGCTCGTCCTGGGATTCGCGCAGGTTCTCCGTCCTGGCGGGCTTCGTCGAACCGGGCGAGTCGCTGGAGCAGGCGGTCGCGCGGGAGGTCGCCGAGGAGGCCGGGCTGACCGTGACCTCGGTGACGTACATGGGCAGCCAGCCGTGGCCGTTCCCGTACAGCCTGATGCTCGGCTTCAACGCCACCGTGGACGACCCCGAGCGGATGCGCGCCGACGGCGAGGAAGTACTCGAAGTGCGCTGGTTCTCCCGGCGGGAGCTGGCCGAGGCCGCGGCGTCCGGGGAGATCGTGCTGTCCGGCCGCATCTCGATAGCCAGGTCCCTGATCGAGCGCTGGTACGGCGGCCCGCTCGACAGCGCGGTCTGAATTCCAGCGCGGTCTGAATTCCAGAGCCGTCTGAAAGAGCGCGGCCTGACACCTGAAGTCCACGTCGGCTCTACGACCGGACCGGCCGTCTACCGTCTGTGCTGCGGCGTGAGCCTGCGCCCGGACTGCGGCTCGAAGAAGTGGATCGCGTCGCGCGCGATCTCCAGGCCGACCGCGGAGCCCGGCCGCGGCATCGCGTGCGGCTCACACCGCACCACGATCGTGCGGCGCCCCCCGCCGACACCGGTCAAGCAGTGCGCGTATGCGACGTAGCCGAGGTTCTCGACCGCCTCGACGTGCGCGTACAGACCGTTGCCCGGAGAGGTGATCCTGACCGTGTCCGGCCGGAACCCGACCGTCACCTCGGGCGTGGTCAGCTCGGCGGCGGTCTTGCGGGACAACGGGATCTCGATGACGTCCACGTCGCCGACCACCGCCCAGGCGTGCTCCACGCGGGCCGAGAGCAGGTTCATCGGCGGGGAGCCGACGAAGCCGGCGACATACGCGTTGAGCGGGTTGTCGTAGAGCGCGCGCGGCGTGTCGCACTGCAGGAGCGTGCCGTCCTTGATGACCGCGATCCGATCGCCCATCGTCATGGCCTCGATCTGATCGTGCGTCACGTACAGCGTCGTGGTCTCCAGGCGCCGCTGCATCGCCACGATCTGGGAGCGGACCTCGGTGCGCAGCTTCGCGTCCAGCGCGCCGAGCGGCTCGTCCATGAGGAAGACCTTCGGTTCGCGCATCAACGCCCGGCCCATCGCGACCCGCTGCTGCTCACCACCGGACAGTGTCCGCGGCAGCCGCTCCAGGGTCTCCGTCAGCTCGAGCTGGGCGGCCATCCGGCGCACCCGCCGCGCCACCGACGACTGCGGCGCGCGGGCCAGCGACAGCCGGAAGCCGAGGTTTTCCGCCACCGTCATCTGCGGATAGAGCGCGTAGTTCTGGAACACCATCGCGATGTCCCGCTCGCCCGGCTGGTCGTCGGTCACGTCCACGCCGTTGATGTACACCGCGCCGGTGTCGAGCGTCTCCAGCCCGGCCAGCATGCGCAGCGCCGTGGTCTTCCCGCAGCCGCTGGCCCCGAGCAGGACCATGAACTCGCCCGACTCCACGCGGAGGCTGAGCGAGTCGACCGCCGGGGCCCTGGTCCCCGGGTAAGTATGTGAGGCGTCGACGAACTCGACGGTAGCCATCATTTCCACCCGAACCGGTACCGGCAACGACATTGTGCGGTGGTGCGTGGTGCGATGGTGCGACAGGCCGCAACCTACCCCGGGTGAATGTCTTTTGGCGAGAGTGCGACGCGGTTTCGCGGTTGTTTCGCACCGCGCCGCACCTGCCTCGCACCGATCGGTGCGGTTCCGTCCGGAAAGTCGGCGCCGCTCAGGCCGCCGCGGCCGCCAGCTTCGCCTGGACCTGCGCCAGGCTCGGGTTCGTCATCGCCGAGCCGTCCGGGAACGTCACCGTGGGCACGGTCTGGTTGCCGTTGTTCACGGCCATCACGTACTCGGCCGCCTCGGGGCGCTGCTCGATGTCGACCTCGGTGTACGCGATGCCGGCCCGCTCAAGCTGGCCCTTGAGCCGCTTGCAGTATCCACACCAGGGGGTGGAGTACATCGTGATCTGGGCGGTCATTCGGTCCATCCTTCTTCGGTGACGTCGTTGCCCGACTCTCGAGCAGCCGTGCTGCTCAACGTCTTGGAGGTGCGGAATCATCCCGGGCGGCGCCGGAACCGCCCATCTTTTGCCCCCCGAATCCGGACGATGCGGGGCACGGTGTCGGTGGCGCCTGAGAAGATGTGCAGTCGACGCCTGAAGGAAAATGCGCAGTCGACGCCTAAAGGTACGGGCGGACGCGTGGCGCTCGGGGCCGCACGACTGAAAGGACGGTGCGCATGACCGTGACCGACCGGACTGCGCACCCCGACCGGGCGGAGGGGGCCGACCCGGAGCGGCTGCTGGCCGGACTGGATCCCGAGCAGCGCGCGGTGGCGACCGCGTTGCACGGCCCGGTGTGCGTTCTCGCCGGCGCCGGGACGGGCAAGACCCGCGCCATCACCCACCGGATCGCTTACGGCGTCGCGACCGGCGCGTTTCCGGCGAATCAAGTCCTCGCGGTCACGTTCACCACGCGGGCGGCGGGGGAGATGCGCGGGCGGCTGCGCAACCTCGGCGCTGGAACGGTGCAGGCGCGCACGTTCCACTCGGCCGCGCTGCGCCAGCTCCAGTACTTCTGGCCGCACACCGTCGGCGGTCCGCCGCCGCAGCTGATAGACACCAAGCTTCCGCTGGTCGCCGAGGCGGTCGCGGCCTGCCGCCTGCGCGCCGACCGGGCCGAACTGCGCGACCTGGCCAGCGAGATCGAGTGGGCCAAGGCGACCCAGACCGTCCCGGACGACTACCCGGCGGCCGCCGCGAAGGCCGGGCGGCTGCCCCCGCGCGACCCCGCCGAGACCGCGCGCGTCTACGCCGCGTACGAGGCCGCCAAGCGTGAGCGCGGCTCGATCGACTTCGAGGACGTGCTGCTGCTGACCATCGGCGTGCTGGAGTCCCGTCCGGACGTCGCCGACCGGGTGCGCGACCAGTACCGCCACTTCGTGGTGGACGAGTACCAGGACGTCAACCCGATCCAGCAACGGCTGCTCGACTGCTGGCTGGGTCCGCGCGACTCGGTCTGCGTGGTCGGCGACGCGAGCCAGACCATTTACTCGTTCACCGGCGCCACCCCGGAGTTCCTGCTCGGCTTCCCGGACCGACACCCGCATTCCACCGTGGTGCGCCTCGTGCGCGACTACCGCTCCACGCCGCAGGTCGTCGCGCTGGCCAACGCGCTGCTCAACGAGGCGCCGACGGACACCGTGGCGCAGCGGCGCACCGCCCGCGCCCGGCTCGAGCTGATCGCGCAGCGTCCGCCCGGCCCGGCCGTCGAGTACGAGGAGTTCCCGGACGAGACCGCGGAGGCCGAAGGCGTCGCGAAGCGGGTCAAGCTGCTGATCGAGGGCGGCGTGCGGCCCGCCTCGATCGCCGTCCTGTTCCGCATCAACGCCCAGTCCGAGGCCTACGAGCAGGCATTCACGGACGCGCACATCCCCTACGTGGTGCGGGGCACCGAGCGGTTCTTCGACCGGGCCGAGGTGCGCCAAGCCGTCATGCTCCTGCGCGGCGCCGCCCGGGCCGAGGCCGGCCCCGATCCCCAGCCGCTGCCGGAAGCGGTGCGCGCCGTGCTCGCGGGCATCGGCCTGAGCAGCACTCCGCCCCCGGGCTCCGGCAGGCAGCGGGAGGCGTGGGAGTCGCTCGCCGCGCTGGCCAGCCTGTCCGAAGAGCACGCCGCCGCGCACCCCGAGGCCGGTCTGGCCGACTTTGTGCGCGAACTCGAGGAGCGCGCCGCGGTCCAGCACGCGCCGACGGTGGACGGTGTCACGCTCGCGTCGCTGCACTCGGCCAAGGGACTGGAGTGGGACGCGGTGCTCCTGGTCGGGCTCACCGAGGGTCTGCTCCCGATCAGTTACGCCGAGACCCCCGACCAGATCGAGGAGGAACGGCGGCTGCTCTACGTCGGCGTGACCCGGGCGCAGCGGCACCTCGGGCTGTCCTGGGCGCTGGCGCGGGCCCCGGGCGGCCGCGCCACCCGGCGGCCCTCACGCTTCCTCGACGCGCTGCGCGAGGCGCAGGCGGCCAGGTCGGGCGGTCCGAGCGGCGGCTCGGTGGTGCGCCGCGGCGGCCGGGGCGGCGAGGAGGGGAAGCGCTCGAAGCGGTCCGGACCGGTGCGCTGCCGGGTCTGCGGCCGCTCCCTGATCGAGGCGGTCGAGCGCAAGCTCGGGCGCTGCGCGGACTGCCCGTCGGACCTGGACGAGGCGCTGTTCGAGCGGCTGCGGGAATGGCGCTCGGCGCGGGCGAAGGAGCAATCCCTGCCTGCCTACTGCGTCTTCACCGACGCAACGCTGACCGCGATCGCCGAGGCGCGCCCGGCGGACCGGTCTGCGCTCTCCACCATTCCGGGGGTCGGCGCGACCAAGCTCGACCGGTACGCGGACGAGGTGCTCGCCCTGCTCGGCGGTGTAGGCGCGACCCCCTTGACGTCCTCAGAACACGACGACGACGGTGAGCAGGGCGAGGCCACTTCGGAGAGGGAAAATGTGGAAAATGTGACAGTACAAGAAGCGCTGACTATGGACGAGATCGAATAAACCGGCGGAATTCAGGATATTACGGCGCGCTGGTGTCCGTCGGCGTCGACCCACACTGGTGCACCACGTACATCAGCAGCCCGGAGTAGTACAGGGTGATCCCGTGCTGCTTGCCGTTCAAGGTCCGCACATGCACGTACGCGTCCGCAAGCTTCGTCGGCGTCGGGTTCGGCGCCAGGTTCAGCGCACAGGCCGTCGGCGCCGTGACGGTCAGGTTCACCGTCTGCCCCGGCCGTATCACCCCGTTCTTGCCGTCCCACGTCATGCCGGTCGCGTCGATGAACTGCACGTCGTACACCGTGACCGTGTAAGGGCTGTAGTTGCTGACCGGCATGGTGATCCGGGAGCCGCTCGACGCCTGGTCGACGAACGCGGGGCGGTCGGCGCCGGCCACGATGATCGCCGAGTCGTCGGCGGCCCGGGTCCGGAAGCCGGCGTTGTACGCCCAACTGCCCCAGATCCCGGCGGCGAGGCCGATCGCGACCAGGACGACGACGCCCCACGTCCGGCGGCGCGCGGTGAGCGTCCCGACCCGCTGCGCCGCCGTGTCGTCGTCGGTAGCCGCGGCTTGAGGCTGCGAGTTCTCCGTCATGAGACGCACACCTGCCCTTGCAGTGCCATGGCCGTGGTGTCCAGGGTCATCGTCTCCTGGTGAGCCGCACCGTCCGCGTCGGCGACGGTGAGCGTGAGCACGGTCGGCGCCTGCTGGGCCGCCGGGCTCATCGCGACTAGGGCACCGGCCACGCCCGCGGCCGCGTCACAGTCCACGGTGACGACGCCCGATACCGGCGCGATCGCGCGCGTCGCGATGTACCCGGAACCGGAGTGCGTCAGCACCGTCGACGCAGCCAGGTAAGGCCCGCTCAGCGTCGCCGACTGCAGCACCACTCCGTCCGGCCCTTCGTTCGAGATGGCGATCGCGACGCGCACCGTCTGCGGCCCGTGCCGGACGCCCAGGTACTGCACTCTCGGAGTGATCCTGGCGCCGTCCAGGGTGTGCAGCGTGACGGGGTTGTTGGCGAGGTGGACCTGGACGGTCGTGCGGTTGGTGTAGGCGCGCTGCGCGACGAAGATCCCGTTGGTGGCCGCCCACGCGACCGCCCACACGACGCCGAGGATCATCACCGCGTCGAGGATCAGTTTGGTCCGGCGCCAGGCAGGGGAAGCCCACCAGGCCTCAAGCGCCTTAGCCGGTTGATGCGGGGCGGCCGAGCGCAGGGCCCCGGGTACGAGTCGGGCGTACACGGTTTTAGGTGACGTCGTCTCAGGCAACCGCGTTCCCGTCTTTATCGAGTCGTGTTCTGCCCGGCGTGCGTCGATTCTCTCACCGGCGCTCCGCGCCCCCGACGGCGGCCCGCCTTTCGCCCCGGCAAATTCGTCGTGGAAGTTGCTCCGCAAGGGGTGACACCGGAGATCAACCATGA
The DNA here is from genome assembly GCF_035938995.1 of Actinocrinis sp. Classification (GTDB taxonomy): domain Bacteria; phylum Actinomycetota; class Actinomycetes; order Streptomycetales; family Catenulisporaceae; genus DASZGI01. The sequence goes on along the minus strand of NZ_DASZGI010000124.1, from coordinate 7,059 downwards.
CAGGATAGAGGAGCGACAGCGGGGGACGCCGTCGGCACGCATTAACGGGACTTTGCGCATGACCTTCCCCCACCTTTCGCGCCTGAAGTACAAAAGCGCAGCTCGAAAATGGTTTGCGCGGATGGGTTAGGGACCCCTAGCCTCTCCAGCACACGGGAACGCGGGCAGTCCGTGATTCCGCAATGTACAAACACGCGTCGCCCCCATCGGCTCGCCCCCGATGGCGGCGGAGAAATAGGCAGGAGGCGAGACCCGTGACAAGCACTGTAGACATCGTGACCGTCGAACCCACCGTCGCGGTCTCCTTCGCCTGCCCGCAGCCGGCCCTCGGCGTCAAGGGTCTGCGTTCTATGCCCACCGTCGCCGTCGTCGATGTCCCGCAATGGGCAGCGGCGTGGTTGCGACCGACCTCGCGGCAGCGGGCCGCCCTGAGCCGGATCACGGCCACAGGTGTCGGTTATGGCTTCAGCGGCGATCTGGCCGCCGGCATGTCCGGCGCCCGGCGCGGCACGGCCACCGCCGACGCCGCCGAGCAGGTCGGAAAGCGTCCGAATGGCACTGCCGTCCGCATCACCGGCACGACCCAGCGCAAGCAGCTCCACCTGATGTCCCGTCGGGATCCACAAACCTGGAGACCACCGGTCTGACTCCGGTCAGCCGAAGCGACCTCCAGGCCGCGGAACCCGATTACCGGGATCCGCGGCCTTATTCGTTCCTCCGGCGAGCCGGTGGCGCGAGGGGCGGCGGGACCTGGACCTGAAGATCCAGACCACGACCGAGGAAGCCGCGAGTTGACCGAGACAGCGCAGCTCGAGACCCGCATGACCACCCCGAGCACCACCGCAGTACCCGGCGCCGTAGCCGGCGGCGCCGATGCCGAGAGGAAGGAATCCAGCACGATGCAGCTGACCGTGTTCGAACCGGTCGCCCTCGCCGACGACCTGCCGTGCCGCTCCACCGACCCGGAGCTCTTCTTCGCCGAGTCCCCGGCGGACGTCGAGCTCGCGAAGAGCGTCTGCACCGCCTGCCAGATCCGCGAGGCCTGCCTCTCCGGCGCGCTCGAGCGCAAGGAGCCGTGGGGCGTCTGGGGCGGCGAGCTCTTCGTCCAGGGCGTGATCGTGGCCCGCAAGCGGCCGCGGGGACGTCCGCGCAAGAACGACGTCATCGCCGCCGCGGCCTGAGCCGACCCTTCCCGGCGAAGACCATCGCCGACCCACCGACCAGTCCAGAAAGCGAAGCCCGATGTCCACTGATCTCTTCGTCGCACCTCTCGCCGACTACGCCAGCCAGTCCGACCTCGCCGTCAGGAGCACCGCCATGTCCCAGTTCCAGTATCAACTCGTCAAGGAAATGCACCGCGAACGCTTACGACAAGCGGAGCGATTCCGGCTCCACCGCACCGCGCTGCGCGCGCGGCGCGCGCTGGCTCGGAGCCTGATGCGGTAACCGCACCGCAGTCGCTCGACGTGATGCAGCCAGGTCGCGCCGCACGGCCGCCTGAGCAGTCATGACACAGGGCCCGGTCACCCCGTTCTCGGGGTGACCGGGCCCTGCTTGTCTCAACCGACTCGCGTCAGTTGAGGCCGCGCCCTGCCTTAGCCAACAGGGTCACGCGCGCGAGATGAGCGCGTTTGCCGCCGCGGTCAGGCTGACCAGACCGGTGCCCTGGATGCCGTTCGGCGTCGCCGCGTGGGACACCGACGGCTCCGGACCGAAGAAGGGCACATTGATCGCGGCGTTGATCTGCGCGGCCAGAGCGTCGCGCTGCTGGCCGAGCGCGGCGAGTACCGCGTCGGTCTGCTGGTAGGTCGTGTCGCCGGGTGAGGTCGACTCGATCCCCGCGGTCGCGAACTGCAGCGTCGCCGCCGCGAACTGCCCGACCGAGGCGTTCAGCTGCTTGTACGCGGCGGCCAGCGCCTCATACTGCTTGCGGTCGTCGCGCACCGAGTGCGGCAGCGCCTCGGCCTTCAGGAAGCCGATGAGCGGGACGCCGTCGTAGCTGTAGTCGTCGTGCAGGCCCAGCAGCGCCATCATCGTCGGCCGGATGTCCGTGTGGTCGGACCAGACCGCGTTGGTGACGCCGAGGTGCTTCACGCTCGGACCGACCAGGCCGAGCCAGGTGGTGTTGACATCCGGCGAGAAGTCACCGTGGTTCCACGCGAACGCGGCCTCGGCCTGCACGCACGGCGAGTTGCAGTTCGCCGCGCCGGAGTAGACGTAGTAGTCCGGGTTCGCGAACTCGGTGACGGTAGGCGTGCGCAGCGGGTCGCCGGTGACCATGTGCAGGATGTTCATCTCGGTCTGGTCGGCCATGTAGCTGGCGATCGGACCGTTGGTCCCGGTGTACGGGTCGGTCGCGGTGACCGCGGCCACCGATTTCTCGAAGGCCCGCGTGGTCGCGTCGGCCTGCGCCGGGTTGCCGGTGATGTAGTAGTTCGGCGCCGAGTCCGCGTGGACGCCGAACGGCGTCGTCGTGTTCTGCTGCGTCGCCAGCAGGCCCCTGATGTTGGCGTTGACCTCGCCGATCTGCGAGTACGTGCACGCGACCGTGACGCCGTCGCAGTTCGCCGGGCTCGGCTTGCCGCCGGCGAAGTGGTCGTTCTCGTCCGAGGTCACCACGAACAGCGTGTTGGACTTGTCGATCCCGTCCTTGGCCAGGCGGGTGAAGAACTGGCCGAACGCGGTGTCGTAGGACTTGAGCTGGGCCACGTATCCGGCCTCGCCCGGACCGAAGGCGCTACCGGTCGCGTGGTTGTCGTGCGCGTCGGAGATATAGGCGTAGGTGACCGGGACACCGGCCTCCTGCATCTGCGCGACGTAGCCGAGACTCACCGCGGCCGACATTCCGTCGAAGCCGGGGAAGCCGTTGATCCCGGTGTACGGGTCGATGATCGGGGTCTTGCCGTCGACCTCGGTGACCGGGCCGTTCGGCGAGATCGCCGGGTTGGTGTACTTGGCGCCGAACAGGCCCTGGTAGCCGGTGTAGCCGCCGGGCTCGTCGGGCAGCGCGTCGGCCTTGGCGTTCGGCGAGTCCGCGCACAGGGTCGAGTCCGTGGCGCAGTGGACGCCGACGCCCAGGAAGTCCGCGTAGGCGAGGTTCGGGTTCGCCTTGAGCTCGGCCACCTCCGGCGAGTTCGCGCCGAACACCTTCGGGATGTCGATGTTCGTGTTCTCCAGGACGGTGTTCGCCGTCGCGACCGACCCGAAGTCACAGCCGCTGCGGGTGTAACCGACCCACGGGGCCGGGGTGTTCTTGCCCGCCGGGGTGACCATCGTCGGAGTGGTGTCGGAGGGCGTCGGGGTGGACGAGTCCGCCACGCCGTCGGTCCAGTAGGCGAACGACGCCGCCGAGTTGGTGGTGCCGTTCGGGTTGTAGTAGCGGTACGAGTTCGCCACCGGCTGGCCCTGGTCCGAGCCGTACAGCCCGGTCAACGAGGTCAGGATGTCGTTGGCGGTATGGGCGATCAGCGGCGTGTGGTGGTTGTCGTCCAGCACGCCGTTGCCGGTCAGGAAGTTCAGCAGGTTCGGCATCTGTTCCAGGTCGCTCGGCACGTTCGGGTTGTCCCGGGTGAAGTGCACGTTGTCGAACTGGAGGTAGATGACGTGTTTGATCTCGCTGCCCGGCTGGCTCAGCACACAGCTGGGATCGGCGCTGGTCACGCCGGTGCGATGGTCTGGTGAGGCCGCCCCTGCCTGGGCCGCGGCCGCCGAAGTGCCGACGACCACGACTGTCGCGAGCACGGGTGCAAGGCCGCGCAGCCGACCCCGCCTCCAAGTGCCACTCATGCATTCCTCCCGAGGTTGGATGCTCTCCCCTGGCGCCCGCCGCGCGGCGGGACCCTAGAGACGACATCACACTTGTGACTGTGTGTCATCTGTGTGACGCGCCAAAAGGCGGTGAACATCCGGCAACGGTCTTCGGTGGATGATACAAGCGCCGCAGAACTCTGCTGCTCGTGGGGTCGTACGCGGGCTGCGTTTTCAGCCCGGAACAAGACCTTCAGCGCTCAGGCGGCCGACACCACGCCCGTCTGCGTTACTCTCCGTCCGCGACTGTGGAAGTCACGACGGCGGCAGTATCGGCGTCGTCCGCGAGTCCGGGGAGCCAATCGCCGAGTTCGGTGCGCACCGAGACAGTCGCGCCGAGCTGGCACAGGATGCCGAGACCGCCCATGGTGACCCGGTGGATCAGCAGGTAGCTGGGCGGCAGGTTGATCCGGCGGCCGAGCGACGCGGCCGGGTTGCGCCCGTTGGCCAGGTGGGCGGCCTGGCTGCGCAGCCAGTCGCGGTTGAAGGTGAAGGTCTCCTCGGCCAGCGGGCCGAGCAGCGGGCGAAGGTAGTCGAGCACGGCGGTCGGGTCGAGTTCGGTGCCCGGCTTGAGGAAGCCCTCGGTGCGCAGGATCTCCGCCACGCCGTCGGCGTCGCCCGCGAGCGCCATGCGGACGGCGGCGCCGATCGGGGTGGGCATGCCGTCGGGCAGCCGGTTGACCGCACCGAAGTCGAGGACGCCGAGCCGCCAGGCCGCCGGGTCGTCCGGGTCCTGATGCTCCGGGTCCACGGGGACGAGCCGGAAGTTGCCCGGGTGCGGATCGGCGTGCAGCAGCCCGACCCGCGTCGGCCCGGAGAACAGGAACCTGACCAGCAGTGTGCCGGCGCGGTCGCGCTGGGCCTTGGTGCCCGAGGCGATCACGGTGGACAGTGGGACGCCGGGCAGCCACTCGGTGACCAACGCAGTGCCCGACTGCGCGATGACCGGCGGGACGATGATGTCCGGGTCGCTCGCGTAGCCTTCGGCATAGGCGGACTGGGCGGCGGCCTCGGCGGCGTAGTCCAACTCCTCGGCCACCCGGGTACGCAGCTCGGCGATCAGCGGTTTGACCTCGATGCCGGGAACCAGCAGGCCGAACAGCCGCGCCACGCGGCCGAGCTGGTTCAGATCGCTGAGTAGGGCCTTTCCGGCGCCCGGGTACTGGATCTTCACGGCGGCGTCACGGCCGTCGGACCAGACCGCGCGGTGCACCTGGCCAATCGACGCGGCCGCGGCCGGCTTGTCGTCGAAGGACGTGAATTTGTCCCGCCAGTCCGGCCCGAACGCCTCGGCCAGCGACTTGTGCACTGAGGCGGCGGGCAGCGCCGGGGCGTTCTCTTGCAGGCCGGTGAGCGCGGCGCGGTAGGGTCGGGCCAGTTCCTCGGGCAGCGCGGCCTCGAAGACGGAGAGGGCCTGGCCGAACTTCATGGCCCCGCCCTTGAGTTCGCCGAGCACCCGGAAGAGCTGTTCGGCGGTGCGCTGCTGGACCTCGGTGACCACGGCGGCGGCCGGGGCGCCCCCGATCCGCTTGCCGAGGCCCAGCGTGGCCCTGCTGGCGAACCCGAGCGGGAGGGTCGCCAGTTTCGCCGTCCGGGCTACGGCGTTGCGCGGCAGGTCACTCACATAGTCCATTCTGCCAGGTCGCGCTCGAGCCGGGACTGCGCGGGGAGCGAGGCGGGCGCGGCGGATTCGTGCCCCGCCGGTGAAGCGCAGGTGGCGGGTGCAACCAAGCTGGCAGAAGTACCGGAGATGCCTGCATCGACGACCCCGCCCGCGCCACCCCCGCCCATGTGAGCAGTGCAGCCGCACGCCGGGTGAGCAGCGACCGCGGTGCGCTCAGGCACGGCGTAGGGGAGGGCGAATTCGAGGATTCCGGCGACGGTCGGCGGCGCATAGCCGTCGAGGAAGGCGAGCGCGTGCAGGCTGGCATAGTTCGCGGCGATGGCGGCCAGCGTCGTGTCGCAGGCGGGCTGCCGGGCACTTGGCGCGCCATGACCGGAGAGTCGGGCCAGAACGCCGGGCCACAGCGGGTCGCGGTCGGTGCGGGCGAGGTCACGGCAGCGAGCGCAGGGAGTCGCGCCAGGGACGACGAGCGGGCCGACCGTCGCTCGGTCCTCCAGGACTTCGACGCAAAGGTAAGGCACGCAGCGCGCGGTCAGATCGGCGAGCAGCGCGGTGGGAGGCCGCTCGCCTGGCGCGACAATGGCCAGATCAGGCGCGGCACGGTGCGGTGGCAGGCCGGTAGCCGTGGACGGGGCGAGTAGCCGGATGGCACGGACCACGCAGTCCTGCCGACGTGCGCCGACATCCGGGTCGGAGTAGGTGGCCGGTCCGGTGTCGCCCTGGTGGACGGGCGAGGCGTCGACAGGAACGACCGCGCCGAGACCGGTCGCCGCCAGCCGCAGGGCCGTGTGCGCGCCGACCCGACCGAGGCCGTAAACGCTGACCACGGCGCGTTGGCGGCGTTCGAGAGCCCGCAAGGCGCCGCCAGGCAGGCGGTAGCGGAGGCCGAGGCAGGAGAGATCGGGCGCGAGGCGCCCACGTTCCGCGGAACTCAACGCGGCCAGCACGGACGTGTCGAGTGCGGCGTCGTCGAGACACCCGTCAGCAGCGAGACGATCGAGCAGCTCAAGCGCGTCGCCCCGCTCGAGCCCGATGCGTTCGGCGTAGGCGACCAGCGCCTCGGTATCCCGCGTCCCGTCAAGAGCGTCGATCAGCGCGCGGACCGGGGCGGTCAGCCGGTAGCGATGGGAGGTGCCGGGACCGTGCCCCAGCTGAAGGGTGCGCCCGTCGTGCCAGATGCGGCTGAGTGCCGGTTTGAGCGTGGGTCGCACGGAATCGAACGCTCCCCCGAGAGTGTCGGAAACAAGAGTGGGCGGTGCCGCGTGAGCTGCGGAGTGAGTCCGGGGGTCCGCACCACCGTGGAATGAGCCCGGGGGCCCGTCCCACCGTGGAGCGGCCCCCCGAGACCTCAGACGCGCAGACCGCGATGGATCTCAGACCCTGCTCAGGCCTTGCCGAGGATCCGATTGACCTTCGTGCCGCACTGGGGGCACGTTCCCTGGGCCATCCGGCGACCCGAATCGCTGATCTTGACCTCGCCGGTGAAGTGCCGCTTCTCCTTGCACTTCACGCAGTAGGCCTCACCCGTGTATGTCTCGGCCATGCTGGCCCTCCGTGTTCCTGGTTCATCGTGTTGCCACGCGGTCATGCGCCCCGGTCACCAGGGGCGGAGCCGGGTTCGGACGAAA
>NZ_DASZGI010000123.1:0-14606 GCF_035938995.1 Actinocrinis sp. | reverse complement strand
AGGGCAGAGGTGTTAGATCACAGTCTGGACAGACCTGGCGCAGTATCAATCTTTAGGCTGTAAGGTCGCCCCTGATGTGTCGTTATCTCGGGGGGACGGTGAACACCTCGCCTCCCAGACGGACGTGAGGAAAAGCGGAATGAGCTTCATCCAGAAGGCACTGGAGGTCTCCGAGAAGGCCTTCGAGGAGACCGAGCACACGATCGAGGAATGGAACACCCACCGCCACGGCGCGAAGCTGTTCCTCAAGCTCGGTGTCGCCGTGTACGCCGAGCAGCGGCTCGGCGGCTCGCACGGCCCGGTCGAGCGCATCCTCGGCGCGCTGGACGGTCACGCCGCCGAGCACGGCGAGGTCGACCTCGACCACCTGCACGCCGCCCACGAGGTGCTGGGCGACGAGTTCATCAAGGAGCACGAGGTCGCCGCGGCTCCGGCCGAGTCCTGAGCAGCAGGCGAGCGGCCGACTCGCCTTGAGGAAGGCGCGACGGCTTCAGGCGTGAGCACGAGGGCGCGAACCGTGATCGGACACTGCGATCGAGGGTTTCGCGCCCTTTCGCTTATCCCTTTGCCCCGCGTTTTCTCCCCGTTCGCGATCAGCTCGCGCGGATGAGGTCCACGATGCGCGAGATGACGTCGGTGATGTCGTAGTCCTTCGGTGTGAAGACCTCTGCGACACCGGCGTTCTTCAGCGTTTTGACATCGGCGTCGGGGATGATTCCGCCGACGACGACGGGGATGTCGCCCGCTCCGGCCGTGCGGAGGCGCTCGAGGACGTCCGGTACCAGGCGCAGGTGGGATCCGGAGAGTACGGAGAGTCCGACGCAGTGCACGTCCTCTGCGACGGCCGCCGCCGCGATCTGGGCCGGGGTGAGCCGGATGCCTTGGTAGACCACTTCGAAGCCGGCGTCGCGGGCGCGGACCGCGATCTGCTCCGCGCCGTTGGAGTGCCCGTCGAGGCCGGGTTTTCCGACCAGGATCCGCAGCCGGCGGCCCTTCTCCTCGCCGGTCGCCCGCACGTAGTCGCGCAACGCCGCGAGTTGCTTGGACGCATGCGCGGTCGGGGCATCTGCCGCGATCCCGGTCGGCGCGCGGAACTCGCCGAACACCTCGCGGAGGGCGCCGGCCCACTCGCCCGTCGTGACGCCTGCACGGGCGCAGGCGAGCGTGGCAGGCATCAGATTCACCATCGGGTCTGCCGCGTCGGCGTGCAGGCGGGCGAGTGCGGCGTCCACGGCGGCCTTGTCGCGTTCGGCTCGCCATCGCACCGTCGCGGCGACCGCGTGCTGCTCGACTTCCGGGTCCACCGTCTGGATCGCCGCGTCCAGGTCGGCGATCAGCGGATTGGGCTCGGACTGGGTGAACCGGTTGACTCCGACGACGACCTGTTCGCCGGACTCGATCCGCGCCCGGCGCTCCGCGTGCTTGGCGACCAGCTGCGCCTTCAGGTAGCCGGACTCGACCGCCGCGACCACCCCGCCCATCGCCTGGACCCGCTCCACCTCGGCGCGGGCGGCGATCACCAGCTCGTCGGTCTTGGCCTCCACGACGTAGGACCCTGCGAACAGGTCGTCGTACTCGAGCAGGTCGGACTCGAAGGCGAGCACCTGTTGCATGCGCAGCGACCACTGCTGGTCCCAGGGGCGCGGAAGGCCGAGCGCCTCGTTCCACGCCGGCAGCTGCACGGCGCGGGCGCGGGCGTCCTTCGAGAGGGTCACCGCGAGCATCTCCAGCACGATGCGGGCGACGTTGTTCTCCGGCTGCGCCTCGGTCAGGCCCAGCGAGTTGACCTGCACGCCGTAGCGGAAGCGGCGCTTGCGGGCGTCGGCGACGCCGTACCGGTCGCGGGTGATCTCGTCCCAGAGCCGGGTGAAGGCGCGCATCTTGCAGAGCTCTTCGACGAAGCGGACGCCCGCGTTGACGAAGAACGAGATGCGCTCGACCACCTGGTCGAACCGCGCGGCCGGGACCTGGCCGCTGTCGCGCACCGCGTCGAGCACGGCGATGGCGGTAGACAGGGCGTAGGCGATCTCCTGGACCGGCTCGGCTCCCGCCTCCTGCAGGTGGTAGCTGCAGATGTTGATCGGGTTCCACTTGGGCAGCGCGGAGACCGTGTACGCGATCATGTCGGTCGTCAGCCGCAGCGAGGGACCGGGCGGGAAGACGTAGGTGCCGCGCGAGAGGTATTCCTTGACGATGTCGTTCTGCGTGGTGCCGGTCAGGGCGGCGATGTCAGCACCCTGCTGCTCCGCGACGACCTGGTAGAGCGCCAGCAGCCACATGGCCGGGGCGTTGATCGTCATCGAGGTGTTCATCTCGGCCAGCGGGATGCCGTCGAACAGCGCCCGCATGTCACCGACGTGCGCGATCGGCACGCCCACCTTGCCGACTTCACCCACGGCCAGCAGGGCGTCGGGGTCGTATCCGGTCTGGGTCGGCAGGTCGAAGGCCACGGACAGGCCGGTCTGCCCCTTCGCCAGATTGCGGCGGTACAGCGCATTGGACTCGGCCGGGGTGGAGTGCCCCGCGTACGTGCGCATCACCCACGGCCGATCACGCACCACGGCCGGGGCCGGGTTCGGTGCCGGAGGTGTGGATGAGGATTGGGCGGACGGGGATTGTGCAGACTCGACCTCATCGGCCATGGTGACGCCAGACCTCCGCGCGTTCGTCGCCGCCACGGATGTGGTCGACGCCCTTGCTGCGGAGTTTACTGGCGGGTAACTACGGTGCCACCAACTACGACGCCACTGTGATCCACATCACAGCGGCCCATATCAGAACCTGCCGTCCACGCCGCTGCGATCCACGCCGCAGCGGCGCTCGAGCCGACCGCTAACGGGAGCGGCGGACGTGCTCGACCATGGCGAGGATCCCGCGCGCGATGCCGCCGTCCAGGTCGCGCACCGCGAAGGTGCTCGCCATGGACGCGGCGGCCAGGGCGCACGAGCGGTCGTCGAGCACCTGGCGGGCCTCGGCCCCGGTGACGATCTCCAGCCGGTGCGCCGTCGGATCGACCGCCACGAGCACCGACTTGGCCGCCGCCGGGCCCAACTCGGCGTGCCGGGCCTCGGCCTCCTTTCGCGAGTCGGACCCGAGGTCGCCGACGAACACCGACCAGTTCAGGCCGGTCTGCTTCTCCGCGATGCCGATCGCGCGCCGGATCTGCCCCGACTCGATCAGGGTCGCCTGGGCAGGCGGGAGCGCCGTCTCGGGGTGCTCCCCTCCGCCCCGGCCCGGTGCGACCGCGTCGTCACCAGGAGCCACTGGCGCCACCGGTCCCACCGGGTCGTCCGGCCGCCACGGCCTGCTCGGCCGAGGACTTCGCGCCGGTCGGCGAGGATCCGGCGGCTGCGGCCGGCGGCTCGACCCAGCCGACCTCGCGGCGGTTCCGGTCGCCCTTCACCCAGCCCGGCAGGCACACCAGGAAGGTGATGAGCAGGAACAGGCCGAGGGGGATGCCGACGTAGATCCCGATGGTCTGGAGGACCGTCAGGCCGGGCCCGGAGTCCTCGCCGTCGTAGGTGTGGTTCGACGTGTCGGCCAGGGCCGTCGCCGCGGCCAGCAGCGGGACGCTGGTCACGGCCGCGACCGCGCCGCTGCGCAGCGCGGCACGCAGGCGCCCGGCGGGCGTCGAGCGGATGAGCGTGGTGATGGGCACAGCAAAACGGTAGCCCAATCGGGTTTCCGGCTCGCGCCCAGGTCGCCATTCGAGCGAGTCGGGACGCGGCTTCGCCCGGTTTGGTGTGATTTCAGGCGAGCGCGCGCAGCACGCGGGCGAGCGAGCGCACCCGGGGGTGACCCGCGAGCTCGTCGAGCAGCACCGGCCGCCCGCTCGAGTCCGCCAGCGGCAGGCGCCAGTTCGGGTAGATGTCGCCGGTGGTGCCGGGGAGGTTGTGCGGGCGCATGTCGCCGACGGCGTCCGGGAGGTAAACCCCGATCAGGCGGGCCGGGGTCCACGCCAGGAACCGGTGCAGGGCCTCGACCGTCTCCTGCTCGCCCGCGCCCTCCCGCAGCAGCCCGCAGGCGCGCAGCAGGTCGAGCCAGGACTGGATGCCGGCCCGATCCGCCTCCTTCTCCTCCTCCAGCGGCCGGGTCAGCAGCCCGAGACGGTCGCGCAGGTCCAGATGCACCCCGGTCAGCAGTGCGGCCGTGGGCGGCAGGTCGTGCGTCGTGACGGCGGCCAGGCAGTTCTCGCGCCAACGGCCGGGCGGTATGGGCGCGCCTTGGCCGTCGCGCTCGAACCACAGGACGTTGGTGCCGAAGATGCTCCGGTCCTGCAGAGCGTCGCGCACCCACGGCTCGACCGTCCCCAGGTCCTCGCCGATCACGACCGCTCCGGCCCGGTGCGCCTCGAGGGTCAGCACGGCGAGCATCGCCTCGTGGTCGTAGGAGACGTAGGTGCCGTCGGCCGGGCTCGCGCCCGCGGGGACCCACCAGAGCCGGAACAGGCCCATCACATGGTCCATGCGAAGGCCGTCGGCGTGCCGGAGCACCCCGGCGAGCATCTGGCGGTAAGGCAGGTAGCCGGACTCGGCGAGGCGGTCCGGCCGCCAGGGGCGCGAGCTCCAGTCCTGGCCGAGCTGGTTGAACTCGTCGGCCGGGGCGCCGATGGTCACTCCCTCGGCGTACACGTCCGCGTCGGCCCACGTGTCGGCGCCGCCGGCCTGCGCGCCGACGGCGAGGTCGTGGAAGACGCCGTAGGTCATGCCGGAGTGGGCGCAGGCGACGCGCACGGCCGCGAGCTGTTCGTCGAGCAGCCACTGCAGCCAGCAGTGGAAGTCGATCTCCGCCTGTTGCGTGTCGGCGAACGCGGCCAACTCGGTCGTGTTCGGGCGGCGCAGTGCCTCGGGCCACCGGGTCTGGTCCGGGCCGTAGACCTGGACGAGCGTCAGCCAGGTCGCGTGCCTGCGCAGCGCGCGGCCCTCGCGCCTTAGGTAGGCGCGATAGCCAGCGGAACGCCCGGCGGTGCGCGGCGTCCCGTAAAGCAGCCGCAGCGCCTTTGCCTTGCCCTCCCAGACCAGGTCCCGATCGATCAGATCATCGGACAGGTCGCGCTTGCGCAGCTCGGCGCCGAGCTGGTCGACCTGTTCGCGGATGTCCGCCGGCGCGTAGGCGTACTCGGGCACAGACTCGATCCGCAGGTGGATCGGGTCCGGGTAGCGCCGGGTCGCGGGCAGGTACGGCGAGGGGTCGATCGGTGGGACGCCGCTGCCCCCGTGCAGCGGGTTGACCACGAGGAACCCGGCGCCGAGGTCGTGCCCGGCTATGGCGGCGAACTCGGCCAGGTCGCCCAGGTCCCCCATGCCCCAGGACCGGCGCGAGCGCACCGAGTGAAGCTGGAGGGTGTAGCCCCAGGCGCGGCGGCGGGTCGGCGTCGTCAGCCGGTGCGGGGCGACAGCCAGCGGGCACTGGAGGATCTCGCCGCCGATCCGCGCGTAGAGCGTGTGCCAGCCGATGGGCAGGGCCGCGGGAAGAGCGAAGGTGCACGCGTCCAGGCCGCGCCGCTCGGCCGGCTCGCTGGAGAGCATCGCCACGTCGTAGCGCCGCCCGCCGTCCTCCAGGGCGATCCATAGCGTCGGCTGCGTCCCCGTGGGCGCGTGCGCCGTCACCAGCGGGGTGACTTCGCGCACTGCTACGCCCTGACGCGCCGTCGGATACCGCAGCGCCGGAGCCGGCGGTTCCTGACGGATCACCACACACGGCGGCAACGACCGGAATCGCGCCTCCCGCAGCTGCTCCAACGCCTCGCGGCAGGCATCCGGCGAGCGCGCGTCGACGCCGAACGCGGCGAGCACGGTGACGAGGGTGCGGGCCGAGACGTCGACCCGGCGGCCCCGCCAGTCGTAGTACTCCGTGGCGATGCGATAGGCGCGCGCGGCCTCGATCAGGTCGGGCCACAGCTCTGGTTCGGAGAATGCCGGAGGGCCGGACACGCTGTCGGGGAGGTCGGTCGCTTCACCGTGCCGCGTCACGGAAGTCATGGTTACCAAACTCTCACAGCGCCGTTACAGAGGGAATCCGCCGCTCTGGTCGCCCGGGTTACCGGGCGCTCACAGCGGCGGATCCATCATGTCCGGACCCGGTGGACCCGCGCCGTCAGGCGGCTAAAGGCCGCGCAGAAACGACGATGCCGCCCGGCCCGTGGGGCTCGAACGGCAGCAGGTCCACATCGGCACCGTATCCCTTGAGGTACGGCATCCAGCGTGAGTCGGTCCTTCCCGAGGAAAGGATCCGCCACGCGGATCCGCTCGGTTGGACCGGCTGCCGTTTCATCCGCCAACCGAGCTCGACGAGTGGCCGGTCGGCCTTCACGTGGTTGCACCTGCGGCAGGAGGAGACGACGTTATCCCAGGCGTGCCGGCCCCCGCGCGAACGCGGGATGACGTGGTCGACGCTGGTGGCGGGGGCGTCGCAGTACACGCAGCGGCCGCCGTCCCGGGCGAAGATCGCGCGCCGGGTCAGCGGCACGCCACGCCGGGTCGGAACGCGGACGTACCGGGTCAACTTGACCACAGACGGGGCCGGCAGCTCGAAGGCGGCGGCGTGCAGGGGTGCACCGCCCTCTTCGAGGGTGACGGCCTTCTGATTGAGGACGAGCACCACGGCGCGGCGTTGCGGGACGACGCAGAGCGGCTCGTAGGAAGCGTTGAGGACCAGCGAGTGGGGCACGGGGGCCTCCTCCAGTCAGCGCCCGGCGCGTGGCTCGCACCGGACTCCGGTTGCCCGACGGGAGGGCGTCGCGGTGCCCGAAGGCATCGGAACCCGCGCGCGGTACGGCCATGACGGAACCATGGCCCATCCGCAACGCAGCAGGCTTGCCAAGCCTGACCGCTGCCGCCCGTCGTCGGGCGTGTATCTCAGTGTGGCTGTCTGGGTTGTTCCCACGCCACCCCGTTTCACGCGAGGCGCGGAAATCCCATGGAATGATACATGACCAAATAGGGCGAATGTGTTTTCGCGGCGGCGGTCCCAGGCGCATCCGATACGGTTGCGCCGACCGAATCCGGCCGAAAGGACGCTCGCCGAAGTGCCCGCAGCGCTGCTCCTCGCCCTCCCGAGCCCGTCGAGTTCGCCGACGGGGGTCCCGGTGACCCCGCAGCACGTGGAGAACTGGTTCTCGCGGCACGGGTCGCTGCTGATCGGCCACGGCTCCCAGATCGCCGGGATCCTCCTGGCCTGCGTCGTGATCCGGCTGCTCGTGCGCAAGTCGATCAACCGGGTCGTGCGGCACACTACCCGGCTCGCCGAGAGCCGGGCGAGCACGCTGCTGGGCGGCGCCGGGCTGGTCGCCGGGGAGCGCACCCGGCAGCGGGCCCAGGCGATCGGGTCGGTACTGCGGTCGCTGGCCAGCGCGGTGATCTTCTGCGTCGGCGCGCTCATGGTGATCTCGGTGCTGACCATCCCGATCGCCCCGATCCTGGCCTCGCTCTCGGCGGTCGGCGTGGCGGTCGGCCTGGGCGCGCGCGATCTGATCACGGACTTCATCTCGGGCGTCTTCATGATCATCGAGGACCAGTACGGGGTCGGCGACGTCATCGACACCAGCGAGGTCAAGGGCACGGTCGAGGAGGTCGGCCTGCGGATCACCAAGGTGCGCGACGCGGACGGGGTGATCTGGTACCTGCGCAACGGGGCGATCAAGCGCGTCGGCAACCAGTCGCAGGGCTGGGCGCGGGCCGTGGTGGACGTGCCGGTGGCGTACGCCGAGGACGTCGGCAAAGTCCGCGAGATCATGGAGCTGACCGCCGAGGAGCTGTACAACGACGACGGGTGGCACGACCGGTTCATCGACGGCCGGCCGAAGATACTGGGCGTCGAGTCGCTGGACGGGGCATACGTGATAGTCCGGCTCCAGGCCCGCACCGCGCCGCAGAAGAACTTCGAGGTCGCGCGCGAGCTGCGGGCCCGGCTGAAGTCCGCGCTCGACTCGGCGGACGTGCAAGTCGCGTCCCTGAAGTAGGCCCGCTCCCGCGTGGAAGTCAGACTGCTCCGAGCGCAGTATCACACTGCGAAATATCACACTGCGCGGGCCGGATTGCGGGCGGACAGGCGGGCCAGATTGTTCGCCGACATGGAGTTGCGCACGTTGATCGTCACAGCGTCGGCGCGGTAACGGTCGTCTGACCACTCGAGGGTGACTCCGGCCGGAGAGGTCGTCACGCGGCGCTGCCTCAGCAGAGGGCTTCCGCGCCGCACGCCCAGCAGCCGGGCCTCGGCGACCCCCGCGGCGACGGCGTCGATCCGGTGGTCGGCGTGCGCGTAGACGAAGCCGAGCTCAGTCAGCCGCTCCGTGATGGATCCGCGTGTCAGGTCCATCGCCAGCACGTGCTGCGCGACCAGGTCGGCGTAGAGGGTGCGCTCAACCATCGCAGGGGCGCCATCGAGCAGCCTGAGCCGCTGGAGGTCGAGCACCTCCTCGCCGACCGGGGTGGACAGTCGCTCGGAGTCGGTCAGGGTCGCGGCGCGCATTTCGGCATGCAGGACCTCCGCGGTGGGCACGTGGCCTTGGCTGACCGCCCACATGGAAAAGCTCTGCATCTCCGAGAAGCTCTGCGTCGGCACCGAGCCCAGGACTGTTCGCCGGGCGCCCTGCCGGGTGGCGACCACGCCCTCCTGCTCGAGCAGCGCGATCGCCTGCCGCACCGTCCCGCGGGCGACCCCGTGCCGGGCGACCAACTCGCCCTCGGACGGCAGCACCGACCCGATCGGGTACTCGCCCCGGTCGATCGCCGCGCGCAGTTCGGCGGCGATCGTCTGGTACCGCGCTGACACTGACATCCCCCGATCGTCTGCTCGCACGCGCCCTCGAAGAGCCCTTAGACGCCGAGATCATAGCCCCGCGACCGGCAGTGTTGCCTTCGCTACCCGGGCAACGTCGAAGAACCTCTATTACCGAAGAACCTCCATTACACAGCCCAGACCGTTATTGCGCAGCCTGACCCCGGCGCCTCACTTCGCGTTCACCATCCGGTCACGGCGTCCCGGCTTACTTCAACTTGTCCAGACAGGTTAAGCGGAACGGAATGACGTTGACAGTCGCCGGGGTGGTCGTGGTCGGCGGCGGCGTGGTGGGCACGATGCATGCCTTCGCCGCCCGCCGCAGGGGCCTCGAGGTCGTCCAGCTCGAGCGTGACGCGGGTCCGCGCAGCGCGTCGGTGCGCAACTTCGGGCTGGTCTGGGTCTCCGGCCGGGCCGCCGGACCCGAGTTCGCTCTCGCCCAGCGCGCCCGCGAGCTGTGGGAGGAAATCGGGAGCGCCGTCCCCGGCGTCGGCTTTCGCGCACGCGGCTCGCTCACCATCGCCCGCACCGCGGCCGAATTCGCCGTCTGCGAGCAAGCGGCCGCAGCGCCCGAAGCGGGCGAGCGCGGGTTCGAGCTGCTCGACACCGAGGGCGTGCGCAAGGCCAACCCGGCGCTGCGCGGCCGGTTTGCGGGGGGCCTGCTGTGCCACCGCGACGCCTCCGTCGAGCCGCGCGAGGTCCTCGGCGCGCTGCGCGACCATCTGGCCGACGACCCCGGATACACGTTCCTGCCCGGCCGCCAGGCGGTGGAGCTGGCCGACGGCGGCGTGCGGGACCACACCGGCGCGTGGCACCGCGGCGATCTGGTCGTGCTGGCCACGGGCGCGGCACTGACCGGGGTCGGCGGCGAACATCTGGCGGCGGCCCCGATCCGCCGCTGCCGCCTGCAGATGATGCAGACCGCGCCGCTCGGCGAGGAGCTGACCACGTCCGTCGCGGACGGCGACTCGCTGCGCTACTACCCGGCCTACCGCGACGCGGGCCTTGGGGAGCTGGGGCCCCAGAGCCCGGTCGCGGCCGAGCACGGGATGCAGCTGCTGATGGTGCAGCGGGCGGACGGCGGCCTGACGATCGGCGACACCCACGCCTACGACGAGCCCTTCGACTTCGACGTGCACGAGCCCCCTTTCGACCACCTGCGCGAGGTCGCCGAGGCGTTGCTCGGCCGCCCGCTCCCCCCGGTGCAGCGCCGTTGGGCCGGGGTCTACTGCGAGACGACCGACGGCAGCCTCTACTACCGCTCCACCCTGCGGCCGGGCGTCATCGCCGTCACCGCGCCCGGCGGACGCGGAATGACCTGCTCGCCCGCGATCGCCGAGGAGACCTTCGAGTCCTGGGACGAGGCGACTCGGTGAGCGACGCAGTGAGCTCCCTTCCCGTTTCCGGCATTCGCCTGGCCTGCCTCGACATGGCCGGCACCACCGTCGCCGACGACGGCGCGGTTCTTTCCGCGTTCCGCGCCGCCCTCGACGCGCTGGGCGTCGTCGGCGAGGCGGAGCGGGGCCGGATGACCGAATACGTGGTCGCCACCATGGGCGAGTCGAAGATCACCGTCTTCCGTGCGCTCTTCCCCGGCGACGAGGAGCGGGCGCAGCGCGGCAACGAGGCGTTCGAAGCCGCATATGCCGACCGCATCGCGCAGGCCGTGCCCGTCCCCGGCGCGGTGGAGACCTTCGAGCGCCTGCGGGAGGCCGGCGTCCGCATCGCGCTGACCACCGGCTTCTCCCGGCCCACCGCCGACGCCCTGCTCGACCACCTCGGCTGGCGGCCGCTGATCGACCTCTCGCTGACCCCGCAGGAGGTCGGCGGCCGCGGCCGTCCGCATCCCGACCTGGTCCTGGCCGCCGCGGCACGGCTCGCCGACGGCGACACGGGCGCCGTCGCGGTGGCCGGGGACACGGTCGGCGACATCCGCTCCGGCCTGGCGTCCGGGGCCCGCATCGTCGCGGGCGTGCTCACCGGCGCCCACGACCGCGCCCGGCTGGCCGAGGCCGGCGCGACGCACGTACTGGACAGCGTGGCCCAGCTCACCGCGCTGCTGCTGATGACCGATGGCCCGGCCACCGGCTCCACCACCACGACCGCACATCGGCATTAACAACGGCATTAAGAGGGGCAACCGCCACCATGAACCGCACATCGAAGCTCGCCGTCGCGGCCGCGGGCGTCGCGCTCGCCGCCACCGCCTGCGGCAGTTCCGGCTCGAGCACCGGCTCGGGTTCCGGATCCGGCTCCGTCAACTGGTCCACGACCACCTCGGCCGCGGCCGGCGGGGGCATGGACGCCCTAGTCGCCGCCGCGAAGAAGGAGGGCGCGCTCAACGTCATCACGCTGCCGCGCACCTGGGCCAACTACGGCAAGATCATGGACGACTTCTCCGCGAAGTACGGCATCAAGATCACCGACGCCAACCCGGACGGCTCCAGCGGCGACGAGATCAACGCCATCGAGCACCAGAAGGGCCTGGCCGCGGCGCCGGACGTGGTCGACGTCGGCAACTCGCACGCGCTGCCGAACGTAGGCCTGTTCGCCCCGTACAAGGTGGCGACCTGGGGCGACCTGCCGGACGCGCTGAAGGACTCGAACGGCGCCTGGTACGGCGACTACGGCGGCTACATCACCATCGCCTGCGACGCCTCCAAGATCTCCCGCGCCTCCTGCCCGAAGAGCTTCGCCGACCTGATCAGCCCGGCGAACGTGGCCGCGTTCAAGGGCAAGGTGGCCATCAACGGCGACCCGACCAGCGCGAACGCGGCGTTCAGCGCCGTGTGGGCGGCGGCGCTGGCCGACGGTGGCACGCTCGACGACATCCAGCCGGGCATCGACTTCTTCGCCAAGCTCAAGGCCAACGGCGAGTTCAACGCCACCCAGTCGACCGAGTCCACCATCGAGCAGGGCTCGACGCCGATCGCGATCGACTGGGAGTTCAACAACTCGCAGTACGCCGCCGACCTCAAGGCGAAGGGCGTCACGCTGACCGTCGCGGTCCCGACCGACGGCCTCTACTCGGCGTACTACGACCAGGCGATCAGCAAGTGGGCGCCGCACCCGGCCGCCGCGCGCCTGTGGGAGGAATACCTGTACTCGGCGGCCGGCCAGAACGACTTCATGGGCGGGTACGCGCGTCCGGCCGAGTTCGGCGCGCTCCAGTCGGCGAACCAGCTCGACGCGGCCGACCTGGCCAACCTGCCGGTGGTGAGCGGAACGCCGCAGTACCCGACCGCGAAGGAACTGACCGTGGCGCAGGACGCGGTCACCGCCAGGTGGGCCGCCGCGCTCGGCTGATCCCGGCCGCACCGACCCCGCCGGACGCCCGTCGCGCACGGGCGTCCGGCGCAGCCGTTTCAGCCCCCGCCACACGATCTGTCAACACCCGAAGGACGAACCCATGGCCATCGCCACCGATCCGCCGCGCATCGGCGCGGCGGAATCGGCGCCCCGGACCCGGGCCCCCGGCCGCCGCCGCGGCAACCTCGGCGCGTGGGGGGCCGTCGCGCCGCTGCTGATCTACAGCACAGTGTTCCTGGGGCTGCCGACCTGGGCGCTGCTCTACCAGTCGCTGCGCCGCACCGATCCGGGGTCCGGCGCGACCACCTTCACCACGGCCAACTTCACCCAGTCCTGGCACGGCATCTATCTGACCGCGTTGTGGGGCTCGCTGCGGCTGTCCCTGCTCACCGCGGTCATCTCCGCCGTCGTCGGCTTGGTCACCGCACACGCCATCGCCCAGTCCCGTGGCAGGGTCCTCAAGCAGGCGGTACAGACTGCGTCCGGCGTGCTGGCCAACTTCGGCGGCATCCCGCTCGCGTTCTGCTTCATTGCCGCTGCTGGCACCGCGGGCGAGGCGACAGGCTTGATCCGCAAGGTGATCCCCAGCTTCCAGCTGGACACGTTCACCGGCCTGGTCCTGGTGTACCCCTACTTCCTGATCCCGCTGATGGTGCTGACTACCCTGCCGGCCTTGGAGGGGCTGCGCGGCCAGTGGCGCGAGGCGGCGCAGAACCTCGGCGGCTCGACCTGGGACTACTGGCGGCACATCGGCGGCCCGATCCTGCTGCCGACGCTGCTCGGCGGATTCGTGCTCTGCTTCGGCAGCGCCTTCTCCGCGTACGCGACCGCGCAGGCGTTGACCAGTGGGACAGTGCCGTTGATCACCACCCGCATCGCGTCGGTCATCTCCGGGAACGTGCTGGCCGGACAGGAGAACCTCGGCATGGCGATGGGTATCGACATGATCCTGATCTGCGGCGCCATGATGGCCGTGTACCTGCCGCTGCGGGCGAGGAGCGCGCGATGGCTGGACACCTGACCCGGCTGCGCGGCGTCCGGTGGTGGCGCGTCGTCGTCCTCGGCGTCGTCGCCGTCTACCTGTTCGGGCCGCTGCTTTCCGCGCTCTGGTTCACCGTGTACAACTCGCGGCTGCACCAGTTCAGCCTCTCGCCATACGGGCAGATGTTCAGCGCCGCAGGATTCCTGACCAGTGTGCGGATGACCTTCTTCCTCGCGCTGACCACCATCGCGCTCGAATTCGTGCTCCTGGTCCCCGCGATGATCGCGATCCATCTGCGGCTGCCGCGGCTGCGCCCGGTCTTGGAGACCATTGCGATGGTCCCGCTGATCCTCTCCCCCGTGGCGCTGGTCGCCGGAGTCTCCACCGTTCTGGGCTGGGGCCTGAACGACCAGGGCAGCTGGCTGTTCCGGCTCGACGCGGACCTGCAGAACCAGTCCTTCCCGCTGGTCCTGCCGCTGTTCTACACGCTGTTCGTGCTGCCGTTCGCGTTCCGGTCGCTCGACGCCGGGCTGCGCGCGATCGATCTGCGCACCCTGGTGGAGGCGGCGCGCGGCCTCGGTGCGCCGTGGCCGGTGGTGCTGTGGCGGGTGATCCTGCCGAACCTGCGCACCGGCCTGCTGTCCGGCGCGGTGCTCACGCTCGCGCTGGTCTTCGGCGAGTACACCATCGCCTCGATCCTCGGCTTCACCCCGTTCGCGGTCTGGATCGTGCAGGACGGCCAGGGCAGCGGCCAACTCGCGATCGCCGTCTCGCTGCTCAGCCTGCTGCTGTCCTGGGCGGTGCTGTTCCTCGTGTCGTTCCTCGGCGGGCGCCGCTCCGCCGCCACTCCCGCCCGGAGCGCCTGATGTCCACCGACAGCCTCGTCACCGCCGCGCCCGCCCGAAGCGCCCCGTCCGGCACAGGGCTCGAACTTTCCGGCCTCAGCCGGGCCTACGGACCCGTCCGCGCGCTCGACGGACTCGACCTGACCCTCGCGCCCGGCGAACTGGTCGCCCTGCTGGGCCCGTCCGGCTGCGGGAAGACCACCGCCCTGCGGATCGTCGCAGGGTTCGAGCGCCCTGACGCGGGCTCGGTGCGGCTCGACGGCACCGACATCACTGCGGTCTCTGCGGCGAGGCGCGACATGGGCATGGTCTTCCAGTCCTACAGCCTGTTTCCGCACCTGACCGCAGCCGAGAACGTCGCCTTCGGGCTGCGGCTGCGCAAGGTCACCGCCGCAGAGCGCCGCACGCGCGCCGCCGAATTGCTCGACCTGGTCGGCATCTCAGGGCTCGACGGCCGTTACCCGCATCAGCTGTCCGGCGGCCTGCAGCAGCGGGTGGCGCTCGCCCGCGCGCTCGCCGTCCGGCCGAAGGTGCTGCTGCTCGACGAGCCTCTGTCGGCCCTGGACGCGAAGGTGCGCCTGCAACTGCGCGACGAGATCCGGCGGGTGCAGCTCGATCTCGGCATCACCACGCTGTTCGTCACGCACGACCAGGAGGAGGCGCTGTCGATGGCCGACCGGGTGGCCGTGATG
>NZ_DASZGI010000122.1:0-16262 GCF_035938995.1 Actinocrinis sp. | reverse complement strand
GGCGTCGGCGTCCAGCGGATCCAAGGTGCCGTCGGCCGCGACGGGCATCGTGGCCGCGTCGTCGTACGGGTTGGCGACCTCCGCCCACACCACCTTGCCGGTGCCGGTCGGCCGCACGCCCCAGCGGGCCGCCAGCGTCGCGACGATGACCAGGCCGCGGTGCCGCTCGTCGCCCGTGCCGGTCGGCGCCGGGCGGACCAGTCGGCCGTCCCCGTCCGCGACCTCGATCATCACCGCGCCGGGCCGGTGCCGCAGCCGCAGGCTGATCGGCGGGGCGGCGTGCTCGACCGCGTTGGTGACCAGCTCGCTGACGATCGAGACGATCGCGTCGTCGAGCTTCTCCAGCCCCCACTGCTCCATCGTCGACATCGCGAACCGGCGCGCCGCCCGCGCCGCCTCCAGCGTCGGCGAGAGGGCCACCTCGGCCTTCTGCGTCTCGGCCGGACGCGCCGCCACGAACAGCACCGCCACGTCGTCGTGCTCGGCGCCGGTCAGCATCTCCTGGGCCAGCCGGTCGCAGCCTTCGCGCACATCCACCGCGGCTTCGGGCACGCACAGCTCGCTGAGCACCGAACGCAGTCGCCCGAGCCGGTCGTGCAGAGGCGTTTCGCGGCACTCCACGAGTCCGTCGGTGTACAGCAGCAGGCGGGCGCCTTCCGGCATCGGCCGCGCCATGTCCGCGAAGATCGCCCGGTCGAGGCCGAGCGGCATGCCGAGGTCGGCCTCCAGCAGCGTCACCTTGCCGTCCGGCGACACCAGAGCGGGCGGCAGATGCCCGGCGTTCGCCCAGCGCACCGTGCCCTCGCTCGGGTCGTAGACCGCGTAGACACACGTCGCGATCTGCTCGTGCGGCAGCTGGCACACCAACCGGTTGAGCTGATCGAGCACCTGACCCGGCGGCAGGTCCATCACCGCGTAGGCCTGGATCGCCGCGCGCAGCTGCCCCATGACCGCCGCCGCGTCGATCCCGCGTCCCATCACGTCGCCGATGACGAGCGCCACCCGGTCCGCCGACAGCGGGATCACGTCGTACCAGTCACCGCCGACCCGCGCCCCCTGCTCGCCGGGCAGATACGTCGAGGCGATGTCCAGGTCCGCCAGGCGCGGCGGGGCGGCGGGCAACAGCGAGCGCTGCAACCGCATCGCCGTCGTGCGCTCGTGCCGGTACAGCCGCGCGTTCTCCATCGCGCTGGCCGCCTGCGCCGCGATGCCCTGGGCCAGCTGCTCGTCCCGCTCGGTGAACACCGACGCCTCGGGATGGCCGAAGTAGAAGCAGCCGAGCACCTCCCCGCTGGCCGCCACGACCGGCACGGCCAGATACGAGCGCACCGGCGGATGCCCCGGCGGCATCCCGTGCAGCGGCGGGTTGTCGCCGTAGCGCGGATCGCGGGTCACGTCCGGGGTGCGCACCGTCGCCCGGGACGGCGGCTGCGGCCCGAACAGCGCGGTCTGCCGGGGCAGTCCGAACCGCTCGAAGGTCTCGGGCTCGAGCCCGGCCAGCGCGTAGCGGGTCTTGGCCACTCCGTCGGTGCCCACCGCGGTGTAGAAGAAGGCCCCGAATTTGGCGTTCACCACGCTGGTGGCGGCCTCGATCGCCTGCTGCACCAGCTTGCGCAGATCCAGCTGCCGGGCCAGCGACTGCCCGACCGAGTACAACGTCTCGACGATCCGCGACTCCTGCGCCAGCCGCTCGCGCTGCTCGCGCAGCGCCGCCTCGACCGTCGGCCGCGGACGGACCGACCAGCCGGCGCCGTCGTCGGTCGGTGCGGGCGGCAGGATCGCGCTGGTGCCGGTGTCCTCGAGCGCGGAGTCGTAGCCGGGCCGCGGCATCACCCGGCCGACCGGGGGCGCCGGATCGAACAGCGGCAGGTGCGCGAAGGGTGCCAGCGCCGTGCGCATCGCCTCGGCCACCGCGCCGAACCGGTGCGCCTGCGTCGCGTCGAGCGGCACCCGGGAGAACAGCACCGAGGTGAACACCTCGCCGTTGGGTAGGATCCCGCCCAGCCCCAGCCCCGCGGTCACCCCGTACGTGCCGACCAGCCACTGCGCGGGCACCAGCGGCGAGCCCGCGGCCTCGGAGATCAGGTGCACCGCGACCCGGGCCGGGCGGCCGTCGTCGGCGCGGCGCGGGCGCATCTGCGCGTCGGCGCCGACGAGGTGATCCATCACCGTCAGCGCCAAGGGGACCCGGCGGATCACATCCGCGCCGGACAGCGGCAGCGCCTGGTGATCGCGCGAGGCATGGCGGTCGTTCCAGGCCGGGCGGTCGCCGAGGCTGGCCATCAGGGCGAGGCAGCGGGTGCCCGACGGCTGGGCGCCCGGAGACATGCGGGCGAGCGAGTACGAACGAAGCTGAGGGGTCAGCTGGTCCCACACGGTGGTCTGGAAGATGCGGATCAGTACGACCGCTGACTCACCGTCGGGGGTGGTGAACGCGCCCCGGATCGCGGCGGCCACCTGGCGCGCGGCGCCTTCCATCGAGGCGGCCTGCTCGCCGGCCCGGACGACGGCGGCGGCCAGCGCGGCGATCCGCTCGACCGAGAACACGGCTCCGGAGTGGGCCGCGAGGGCGCCGCGGTGCGTGCCGAGACCCATGCCGCCGTCCGCGGTCGTCGCCGTACCCGTCACGGGGTCCACGTGCTTGCCTCGCCTCCGCCGGATGACGCCACCGGACGCTGCGCCAGTTCGCGCGGCGCCCGCCACACATCATCGCGTGTCCGGGCCCGTCGGGTGAGGCCTTTCGGTCGATCAGTTCCGAATCGGCCAGGGTGTGCCAGTACGGCGGACGTCCGAATTATGCGGTTATAACCAGATTAGCGCCGCCGAGACGGAGGAACCCGGCTCTCCTGGGGTGCGGAGAGCCGGGTGACGGACGCGAATCGGGCGGCGGTTGAGAGGCGGTGCCGCCGCCCAGTTTCCTTCTGCACTGCCCCACTGCCGCGCGCGAGCCGGACCGGTCAGGTCCGCATGCTTTCGGCAGCGGAGCGGGCAGAGGCGCCGGCCGCGGGACGAGGGCCTTCAGGTCCCGGCGGACGGCGCCGCGCTGCCGAGGGAAAGAGCGCCTAAACCTCGGCGATGATCGTGCTCAGGCGCTCGAGCTTCTCGACCACGATGTCGTACTCCTCGTCCGTCAACGCCTTGCGCACATTGCGCTCGAGGCTGCGGATCCGGCGCTTGGCGGTGTCGAACGCCTCCTGACCGAGCGGCGTCACCGTGGTGGTGATGACGCGGCCGGCGCCGGGGTGCGAGGTGCGCGCGATGTAACCCTTGCGCTCGAGCGCGGCGACCAGGCCGACCATCGCCTGCGGGGTGACCTGCACGGAGCGGGCCAGGGTCGCCGAGGAGGCGCTCTTGAGGTGGATCAGTGCCTGCAGCACGCCGTACTGGGCCTCGGTGAGGTCCACCTCGTCCAGCACCCGGTCCACCTGCCGGCCCAGCTCGCGGTTGGCGCGCGTCAGCAGCCAGTTCAGATAGCCGTTCTGCGGCCGGTAGGCCGCCTCCTGGGCGCGGACCTGCTCGGCCTCCGCCACCGCGCGCGCCCGCCGCGCCGACCGCCCGCCCGCGGTCGGTAGCAGGGCGGTTTTCTTCGTCGCTGTACTCATGAATGACCCCTTCGCATCCTGATGCACTACTCCGGACGGCGCTGTCACAGAGTTTTGTCGCCCGTGGCCCTCACCCTGTGGCCTTCCTGCCGCGACATCCCGTCCGTGCGACGTGGGACGAGTCGCGAGGCGGCGCCGCCGCTGTCTCTTCAGGCCATGATAAACCCGAATGGAGCAACCCGGAACCACAGTCAGAAAAAACACTGATATCAGCTAGCGTGAGATCAAGATGCTGGACGAGACAGCCTGGGAGTTGTTACCCTGACGCCCCGTCAGTTCGCTGGCGGCGCAGCTCAACCCGCGTGAATTCCCCACCGGTGGCCAACTTCCCCACCAGCTTCCAGACGGATCAGATCGGTGCCGGAATTGAAGGCGTCGGGGGGGCACGACATGGGCTCCACTGCGACCCCCGCGCGCTTCCATGCGCCGGGTAGCGGGTCCGCTGTGAACACCTGAATCCACTCCAGTCCACGGTCGAGCCACAGCGTCACCGCGCCGCCGCCGGGCTCGCTCACGCGCACCCGGCCGATGCCGTCCAGCTCCCGCTGGAGACCGCCGAACGCGGTGTCGAGACTGGTCGCGCCGACACTCCGCGGCGCGCGGAAGTCATACGGGCTCGCATCCACATTCGCCGCGCCGGTCGGAATCATCCGCTCGTCCACGGTCAGCCGGCGCTCCGTCGGCAGGTGCAGCGTCCACTGGTCCGCTGCGCCCGCAGCGGCCTCGAGCCCGGGCGTCAGATACGGATGCGCGGCATAGCCGTACGGCGCGGCCGAGGTTCCGGCGTTGCGCGCGCGGACCTGGACTTCGAGCCCTGCTTCGGAGACCGCGTAGACGGCGGTGAGGTCGAGGATGTGCGGATAGCCCGGGTGCGGGTGCAGCCGGTGGGTGAGCACGACGCGGTCCTCGGCGCGCTCAGCCAGCGTCCACGGCGTCCAGCGCACCAACCCGTGGATGGCGTTTCCCCTGGCAGGCTCGCTGAGGTCGAGCTGCCGGTCCTCGCCGTCGAAGCGGTAGCGGCCGTCCGCGACCCGGTTCGGCCACGGCGCGAGCAGCTGGCCCGCGCCGTAGTGCGCCGGCTCGTCCTGCGCGTACGCGACCACCAGCGGACGCAGCGCGCCGTCCGCGTAGTGTCCGAGTTCCCTGAGACCCGCGCCCACTTCGGTGACCACCGCGCGATATCCGCCGCCGGTGATGACGAACTGCCGTCCGCTCGGACAGGCTGGTCGCGCCTCGTCGGGCGTGGAATTCGCGCGTGCATTTGAATCGGCGGATGCCGCGGGAATTGCGGACGACGGTTCCACGGGTGTCGATCCGGCCGGCTGCGTCGTGTTGGCTACGTCCATGGACGAACACTCTCACACAAGCCGCCGGGAAAACCGACAGCCGCCCGCCAGCCCACGCCAAGGGGGGAGAAGCGTGGGCTCACGGGCGGCTGTGCTCTGTGCTCGCGACCGCCGATGGACGTGTCATCTGCTGGCCGGTTCGATTACAACGCTACGGCCCTGGAGCTTCTGCCTGGAAGGGCTAACGCGGCCCTTGACGTAAGCTTTGCCGACCTTTGAGGTAACCGCACCAGAGAATTGCGGGCCGGTGGTTCGCACCGGCCGCGCGGCCCGATAAGGGCGCCCGGCGCGGCCGCCCGTCCGACGCACCGCAACCCCTAGACTTGCCAGCCATGACAGTGCCCTCGACCGGATCGGCCGCCCCGAACGAGCCGGGGGCGCCGGATGCGGGCAAGCCCGCGCCGTCCAGTGCCCCGACCGACCGGATCTGGACGATCCCGAACGCGCTGAGCGTGCTGCGGCTGCTCGGGGTGCCGCTGTTCCTCTGGCTCGTCCTCCGGCCCGTCTTCCACGGCCCGCACTACGACGGCTGGGCGCTGCTGACCCTCTTGGTCAGCGGCGCGACCGACTATTTCGACGGCGTGCTCGCCCGCGCGCTCGGACAGGTCAGCAAGCTCGGCGCGCTGCTCGACCCGGCCGCCGACCGCCTCTACATCCTGGCCACGCTCGCGGGACTGGCGGCACGTCAGATCATCCCGGTGTGGCTGGTCGCGATCCTGGTCGGCCGCGACCTTCTCATGGGAATCCCGCTGCTCGTCCTCAAGCGGCACGGCTTCGGTCCGCCGCCGGTTCACTACCTGGGCAAGGCGGCCACGTTCAACCTCCTCTACGCCTTCCCGCTCCTGCTGCTCGGCGACGGCCACGGGTGGCTGCACGACCTCGCCGGCTCGGTCGGCTGGGCGTTCGCCATCTGGGGTACCGCGATGTACTGGCTCGCGGCCGGCCTCTACGTCGTACAGGTGAGGCAGCTGATCTCCAGCGGGAGCGCCGAGACCCAGTGAGAGCCCACTAACTCTGTGAGCCGCATGCGGTGGCGCGCCGCCGCCTGACCGGGTGAGAAGTGACCTCGGCTACACGCGAACGCGGATTATCCGAGATCCGGCTGGGCAGGGATAGGTGCGACACGCGGGCGAGTGCCGAGTTGTGTCGTGCCTTGACATCGGGAGAAAGGGCGAGCCGGGATGAGGGCAGTCGTGATGGCCGGCGGCGAGGGCACCAGGCTGCGTCCAATGACATCCTCGATGCCGAAACCGCTGCTACCGGTCGTTAATCGGCCGATCATGGAACACGTGCTGCGGTTACTTAAACGGCACGGGCTGACCGACACCGTGGTGACCGTCCAGTTCCTCGCTTCGCTGGTGCGCAACTATTTCGGCGACGGCGAAGAACTCGGCATGAATCTTCACTACGCCAACGAGGACACGCCTCTGGGCACCGCCGGATCGGTGAAGAACGCGGAGGCGCAGCTGGCCGGCGACAGCTTCCTGGTCATCTCGGGCGACGCGCTCACCGACATCGACCTCGGCGCGCTGATCGACTACCACCGCGAGAAGAAGGCACTGGTCACCGTCTGCCTGACCCGGGTGCCCGACCCGCTGGAATTCGGCATCACCATCACCGACGACGAGGGCCGCGTCGAGCGCTTCCTGGAGAAGCCGACCTGGGGCCAGGTCTTCTCGGACACCGTCAACACCGGCATCTACGTCATGGAGCCGGAGGTCCTCGACTACATCGAGGCCGGCGAGCAGGTCGACTGGTCCGGCGACGTCTTCCCGCGGCTGCTCAAAGAGGGCAAGCCGGTCTACGGCTATGTCGCCGAGGGCTACTGGGAGGACGTCGGCACGCACGAGTCCTACATCAAGGCCCAGGCCGACGTGCTCACGGGCAAGGTCGACGTCGAGATCGACGGCTTCGAGACCGCACCGGGCGTATGGGTGGCCGAGGGCGCGGAGGTGGACGAGAGCGCGGTGCTCAAGGGACCGTGCTACATCGGCGACTACTCCAAGATCGAGGCCGGGGTCGAGATCCGCGAGCACACGGTGATCGGCTCCAACGTGGTCGTCAAGACCGGGGCCTTCCTGCACCGCGCCGTCGTGCACGGCAACGTGTACATCGGGCCGCACGCGAACCTGCGCGGCTGCGTCGTGGGCAAGAACACCGATCTGATGCGCGCGGCCCGGATCGAGGACGGCGTGGTGGTCGGCGACGAGTGCCTGATCGAGGAGGAGTCGATCCTCGCCGCCGGGGTGCGCGTCTACCCGTTCAAGACGATCGAGGCGGGCGCGGTCGTCAACAACGACGTGATCTGGGAGCAGCGCAGCCAGCGCTCGCTCTTCGGGCCGCGCGGCGTCAGCGGCGTGGTCAACGTGGAGATCACCCCCGAGCTCGCGGTCCGCCTCTCCAGCGCCTATGCCACGACCCTGAAAAAGGGCGCGACCGTCACCCTCGCGCGCGACGGCTCCCGCGCCGGGCGCGCCCTTAAGCGCGCCGTCATCGCCGCGCTCACCTCCAGCGCGCTCAACGCCCGCGACCTCGAGTGCGTCCCGATGCCCGTGGCCCGCCTGCAGACCGCGCGCGGCACCGCCGGCGGCGTCGTCATCCGCACCACCCCGGGCGTGCCTGACTCGGTGGAGATCCTGTTCCTCGACTCCACCGGCGCGGACCTGTCGCCGGCCGGGCAGCGCAAGCTCGACCGGGTCTACTCCCGCGCCGAGTTCCGCCGCGCGTTCCCCGGCGAGATCGGCGACCTGTACACCCCCTCCCGTATCTTCGAGAGCTACATCCAGGAGCTGCTAAGCCGGGTGGACGTCTCCGGCGTGTCCGAGGCAGACCTGAAAGTCGTGGTGGACGCGGGCGGCGGGGCAGCCGGGCTGGTGCTGCCCGCGCTGCTCGGCCGGGTCGGGGTCGACGCGTTCACCCTCAACCTCGGCATGGACGAGGCGCACCCGACCGAGTCCCCGGCCGAGCAGCAGGCCGCGCTGCGCCGCCTCGGCGAGATGGTGGCCTCCTCGCGGGCCGCGTTCGGGGTGCGGTTCGACGCCGTCGGCGAGCGGATCTGGCTGGTCGACGAGAAGGGCTCGCGCGTCGACAACGATCGGGCGCTGCTGGTGTTCATGGACCTGGTCGCGGCGGAGCGGGGCGAGGGCCGCATCGCGCTGCCGGTGACGACCACCCGGGTCGCGGAGAAGGTGACCGACTTCCACAAGGTCGGTATCGAGTGGGTGTCCACCTCACCGGACGAGCTGACCCGGGTCTGCGGCAACAAGGACGTCATCTTCGGCGGCGACGGGCGCGGCGGGTTCGTCATCCCCGAGTTCCACGCCGCCCTCGACGGCATTGCCGCGTTCGTGCGGCTGCTCGGCCTGATCGCCCGCACCCACCTCACGCTGTCCCAGATCGACGGGCGCATCCCGCGTGCCCACGTGCGCCGGATGGACGTGCCGACCCCGTGGGCGGCCAAGGGAATGGTCATGCGGACGGTCGTCGAGGCCGCCGAAGGACGCGAGCTGGACACCACCGACGGCGTGCGGATCGTCGAGCCGGACGGGCGCTGGACCATGGTCCTGCCCGACCCGGCGGAGGCCGTCACGCACCTGTGGGCGGAGGGCCCCAACGCGGACTCCGCGGACGAGTTGCTGGGCCTGTGGGCCGCCGTCGTCGAGCAGGCGGGCGCCTAAGGAAACTGTTAGTCGCTCACTAGTTGAGATCTTCGCGGCGGGAGTGCGCGGGGCGCGTTAGAGCGCATTCCCGCCGTAAAGGCATAGTCGTGTGGTCGGGTAATCGGCGCACCGTGTAAGGTCGCGACACCAGGTCAGCTAATCCGCGCGGAAGAGCCGGCAAACCCAGCCACACCCCAGACGAGCACTTATCTGACGACCACGGCGCGAAGGGCGGCGGACGGCGAGATCCGCCGAAGGCCGAGCCGCGCGCCGACCGACACAGCTACGGAGCACTCCAGTGGCCGATTTCCCCGAGGACTTGAAGTACACCGCCGAACACGAGTGGGTACGGGCGGGCGCGGAGGGCGGTGCCGCGCGCGTCGGCATCACCGACTTCGCCCAGGACGCCCTCGGCGACATCGTCTTCGTCACGCTCCCCGAGGTCGGCGCCGCGATCACCGCCGGGCAGCCGTGCGGCGAACTGGAGTCGACCAAGTCGGTCAGCGACGTCTACGCGCCGGTCACCGGGACCGTCGCCGCGGTCAACGGCGCTCTGGACGCGAACCCCGAGCTGGTGAATTCGGACCCGTACGGGGAAGGCTGGATGTTCGAGGTGGAACCCGCCGGCGGCGCCGCCGCGCTGGACGGGCTGCTCGACGCCGCGGCCTACCGCGCCTCCGCCGAGAAATAACGCGGACCAGAGGCGACGGGAGAGTCAGTGGCGCTGTTCGGGCGATTCGGCCACCGCCGGGGCGGCCAAAGTCTGCCCGACGGGAAGGCGCTGATACCTCCCGTCGAGCGGTCCGCGGCCGTCTCCGGGCCCCGGCCCGGGATCGAGTGGAACGGCCTGGACCGCGGCGCGACGGCACCGGGCCGACGCGCCCCGACCGGCGGGTCGGTTGACCCGGAGCGGGGCGGCGGCCTAGGTTTCGATGCGTCGTCGCCGGGCGCTGAGACAACTTGGGAACAGGAAGAAGAGGTACAGCCGGCCCGCGTGGGCGGCTTTCCCACCCAGGAACGAGAGGCCGCGCCGGAGCCGCGGCGGGAGGTCGGATCGATGGTGTTGTGCGTCCATTGTGGGCACGCCAACTCCGAGGGCAGCCGTTTCTGCTCCAACTGCGGCAACCCCCTGGTGGCCGGCGAGCGGCCGACCGAGGTGACCTCCACGATCGCGCTGGGCGCGCTGGGCTTAGGCGAACAGGGCGACACCGGCGAGATCGTCAGCCCCTACGCCTCGGCCACCGAGACGCTGGCCGAGAGCAACGCGCTGCTGGTGGTGCAGCGCGGACCGAACGCGGGCAGCCGGTTCCTCCTGGACGCCGACGTGACCTCTGCCGGGCGGGCGCCGGACAGCGACATCTTCCTCGACGACGTGACGGTCTCCCGCCGCCACGCCGAGTTCACCCGCGCGGCCCAGGGTTACCTGGTGCGTGACGTAGGCTCGCTCAACGGAACGTACGTGAACCGGGAGCGGATCGAGGAGGTCCTGCTCGCGGACGGCGACGAGGTCCAGATCGGCAAGTACCGCCTGGTGTTCCTCACCGGGCGCGGCTGACGCCGCAGGCGGGCGCGGGCAGCCGTCGTCGGGCGCGGCGGGCGGCGGTCCTTGAGGTTTCGGGCCAGGGCTGGGGACACGGACACTCACCCGAGGAGTCGGAGACACCATGGCTGGCGGCGTGCGAGGGCTGACGATCGGTGAGGCGGCCGCGCTCCTGGCGGTGGAGTTCCCCGGCTTGACGGTGTCGGCGCTGCGCAGGTTTGAGGCGCAGGGGCTGGTCGATCCGGTCCGCACGTCCGCCGGATACCGGCGCTACGGCCCGGAGGATCTGGAGCGGCTCCGGGCGGTGCTCTCGGGCATCCAGGACCCGCTCTGGCCGGATCCGGCCGTCTCAGTGGAGGAGCCGGCGACCCCTGTCGGGCGGTCGAAGTCGGCGCAGGCTGTCTCGGGGCGCACGGCCACGACCGCTCGGCTCCCGTCCTCACGTGCGCCGTCCTCGGCGCGGGCCGGGGCTGTGCCGGCGGGCGCGCGATCCGGGGGTTCTCAGCGGCCTGCCGACGCCGGGTCGACCGACCTGGCCGGGCTCGCGACCGCGCCGGTGCTGACCGCGCCGTCGGGGAGCGGTCGGGCGAGCAGGTCGGACGCCGCGGACGCGGTGCCCGTGAACGCCGCGTCGATGGACGCCGCATCTTTGAACGCCGCATCCTCAAACGCTGCGCCGACGGCCATCGGCTCGATGCCCACCGCGGCCTCCCGCCGGGCTGAGCGCCGCTGGCCGGAGGCCGAGTTCTTCGCCCCCGACCTCGGCGAGGTCGCGCTGACCCGGGACCAGTTGGCCACGGCGGCGCGCGCCGAGCGGGCATGGGTCGACGGCCTGGTCGAGTTCGGCCTGCTGCCCGACGGCGAGCCGGTCGGCGGCGCGGAACTGCTGGTCGCGCGGGCGTCGGCGGAACTGGCCCAGTTCGGCGTCGAACCGCGGCATCTGCGCGTGGTGGCGATCTCCGCGGCCCGGGTGGCCGAACTGGTGACCGCTGCCGCGGCGGCGGGCACGAACCGCGACCCGGCCCGCCGCGAGCGGTCCGCGCTGGCCGCCCCGGGGCGGTCGGCAGAGGCGGCGGCTGCTGCCGTGCGGCTGCACGCGGCGCTGGTGCGGGCTGCCCTTTTGCGCGCCTAAGCCTTGTCTGCGCTTTGAATCTGACCGGCACCGCGGGGCTGATTCGCGCGAACGGCGCGGCGGTGCGTGCGCATGGGCGAATCCTCGGTCCCTGGGCGAGGTGTGCGCCCCAGCGCGCGCTAGGGTGTCTATCGTGAACGAACTCGACGTTGTCGGCGTTCGCGTCGAACTGCCGTCCAATCTGCCGATCGTGCTGCTCCGGGAGAGCTCGGGGGAGCGCTTCCTGCCGATTTGGATCGGCCAGGGGGAGGCGAGCGCGATCGCGGCCGCGCTCGAGGGCGCCGCGCCGCCTCGGCCGCTGACGCACGACCTGTTCCGGGACACCCTCAAGGCGCTCGGACGCAGGTTGACGGCTCTGCGCATCACCTCGCTGCGCGGCGGCACGTTCTTCGCCGAGATGGTGTTCGACGGCGGGATCACCGTCTCCGCCCGGCCCTCCGACGGCATCGCCCTGGCGCTGCGCTGCGGTGCGAAGATCTTCGCCGCCGAGGAGGTGCTGGCCGAGGCCGGCATCCTGCTTCCGGACGACCAGGAGGACGAGGTCGAACGCTTCCGCGAGTTCCTGGACCAGATCTCGCCGGAGGATTTCGAGGCCTGATAGATTGGACCGTTGCCCGGCACGGCTCCACGCGCGCCGGTCGTGCGCCGGTGCGGGCGGCGCAGGGTTCAATTGATCCTGTAGTGCGGCGTGTTCTGCTTTTGACACGCAGGCTCCCGACACGCCGCGCCCATCAGCGGCAGCACCGTCCGACGGTCCCCGCGCAGCGTGGCGCGGGGGTGGAACCGCAGGTCGGCGCGGGGTAGTGAAAGAGCCGTGACAGCCCTCGGCGTGGCGGGCGCAAAGGTCGTTGACGCCGGGAGGGCGACTGCGTACGGTCGGCAGAGCCTGGTGGGTGACGTGTGCGCGGTCATTTCGTCAGGAGCGGGACGGGTCACCGGTTCGGAGGGTTTGCCGGGCCGGGGGCGGATGGGAAGAACAGTTCGGGGAGGGTTCACGGCCACCGAGGGGTGGCGGGACCGGTCGGGTACGCATCGTTGCGGAACGGAGGTCGGCGTGAGCGCGGTTACCACCCAGTCGCGGGACGCTGTCCCCGACCCGTTCGACACATACGGCTATCGCGGCACGGTCGCCTGCGCCGCGGCCGGGATCACCTACCGCCAGCTGGACTACTGGGCCCGCACCGGCCTGGTCGGACCCTCGCTCACGCCGACCGCCGGCTCGGGCGCCGGGCGGCTCTACAACTTCCGCGACATCATCATCCTCAAGATCGTCAAGCGCCTGCTGGACACCGGGGTGTCGCTGCACAACATCCGCGCCGCCGTCGCCCACGTCAGCGCGCGCAGCAGCGCGGAGCTCGCCGGGATCACCCTGATGAGCGACGGCGCGACGGTCTACGAGTGCACCTCTTCCGAAGAGGTCGTCGAACTCGTGCACGCCGGGCAGGGGGTGTTCGGCATCTCGGTCGGCGCCGTGTGGCGCGAGATCGAGGAAGTGCTCAGCCGGCTGCCTGGAGAGCCCGCCGCCGCGGATGGCAGCGCCGCACCGGCCGCCGCACCGCTCGGCACCGGCGCGGTGGACGAACTGGCGCTGCGCCGCCGCTCACGCGCCGTCTGACCGGCACACGGCCGCGGACCATGCAACCGGAGCCGCCGCAACCGAAGCCCTTGGGTCCAAAGTCTTGCCCGATGTCCCGCGTGTGCGTGCGGGGCGGTAGCTGGTGTGAGCGAGCGACGGGGGCGGGGTACGCGTGGCGCAGGACGGGGCGGAGCACGACTCTGAGACGACAGCGCGGCGCCTGGCTGACCCGGAGCCGCCTTCGCCTCGCCTACCAAGTCCTCGGCTGAGACGCCGCGTCACACCGCCGTGGCCCGGAACAGCCATAGGCACGCGTTCTCGCCCGCGAAAGGTGCCGACAGGGGTCTGATCTCGTCGAGCCGGAAGTCGGCCGCGTGCAGGCAGTCCGCGATGATGTCGGGCGCGTGGTGCCAGGCGGTCGTGGGCAGGGTCGAGCCGTCCATGAGTCGATAGTGCGCCACGTAGGGCACCCCGTCCGCCGGTGCGGACCCAGCGGCGTCTCGCGGCTCACCCCACTGCACCGCCCCGGCCAGACCGCCGTACGTCCCCGGCCCCGGTTCCACGGCGGCGAGCGGCGCCCCCGGCCTCAGGATGCGACGCGCCTCGCCCAGTGCGGCGACGAGGTCGCGCGGGTGCGGGAGGTGGACCAGCAGAAGCTGCACGACCGCTCCGGTGCACTGCCCGCGCCGCAGGTGCAGCCGCCCGCGCGAGTCCGGCAGCGACCGCAGGAGCCAGGCGTCGCGGTACCGCTGCGCGCCGAGGCGGTGCATCGCGGGGGAGACGTCCACGGCGTGGATGCGCAGCCAGTGCTCGCTCGCCAGCTGGTGTCCGAGGCCGCCGAGTCCGCATCCGAGGTCGAGCACCTCGCCGTCCGGGCGGCCGGGCGCGCGCCGAGGCTCGGGAGGGCAGACAGCAGCGGCGAGCGCGGGCCACGCCACCTCGCGGTCGAAGGCGGTGTCCCGCATCGCGTACGCGGCGGCTATGCGCGGATCGGTCCACCGGGTGCCCGTCCGTCCGTCGACGGCGGGCGGTGGCGGCTCGCGCAAGACCCCGGACTGGCAGGCCGAGTCGAATGCAGGCATAGCGCCAGTCAAGCCGCGCTCTTACCCCTTTCGCGGCCCAAAAGAGCCGAGTCCGCTGGCTGTCACTCGAAGGAGAAGTGGCCCTATCCTCTCTAATCGGTCCGGCCGTCGTTTCGCGGCGCCGGGCGCCGGTCGCCGGTCAGCTGCAAGAGAGGCGTGGCGTGTTCTACGTGGTGGTGAAGGCACTGGTGACGCGGGTCACGCTGATGATCTGGCGGCCGCGGGTCGAAGGCCGTGAGAACATCCCGGCGCGCGGACCGGTGATCCTGGCGTCCAACCACCTGTCCTTCGTGGACTCGCTGCTGATCCCTATGGTCGCGCCGCGTCGCGTCTCGTTCCTGGCGAAGGCAGAGTACTTCGAGACCCCGGGCGTCAAGGGCCGGCTGATGAAGGCGTTCTTCACCGCGATCGGCGCGATCGCGGTGCGGCGCGGAGAGCATCGAGCAGCGCAGGACTCGCTCGACCAGGCGCTGGCGGTGATTAGTTCCGGCAGCGCGTTCGCGATCTACCCGGAGGGAACGCGCTCGCTGGACGGGCGGCTGTACCGGGGAAGGGTCGGGGTGGGCTGGCTCGCGCTGAAGTCCGGAGCGCCGGTCGTGCCTGTAGGCATCGTCGGCACGAGGGAAGTGCTGCCCGTGGGCGCGAAGGTCCCGAAGATCGTCCGGGTCTCGGTGCGCTTCGGCGACCCGATCGACGCGGCGAAACTCAACTTCGTCGGCGAGGCGGTGGCCGAGAACCCGAAAGCCCGGCGCGCCGTCGCCGACGAGGTGGTTGCCCAGATCCAGAAGCTGACCGGCCAGGAGTACGCGGGCGTTTACAACGAGCGTCCCGCCGAGGTCTGAGCCCGCCTCAGCGTTCGCCCTCGTTCGGGTCTCACCCGATCTCACCCGCCTCCACCCTCGCCCGATCTACGCCACTCCAGAAACCGTTGACGCCCGCTCGCGTCTCCCTCGAGCCGCCTCCGCCGCCAGTCGCGCTCGATCTACACCGCCCCGGACACCGACGCGGCCCGCTCCCTTCTACCTCGTGCCGCCTCCGCGAGGGCGTCAGCGACGCACGGGGCGTCTTGCGGATCGAGCGCTGCCGTCGTCACCCGGAGCGCGGGTCCCGAACGAATCCGGAACCAGGAGCCGGGCGCTGCGGCGTATCCGTGTGCGATGAGCGCGCTGAGCGCCGCGCTCTCGTCCGAGACCGGCACCCACACGTTCAACCCGCTGCGGCCGTGCGCCTCAACGCCCCGCGCCGCCAGGGCATCAACCAGCGCCGCCCTCCGCTCGTCGTACTTTTCCCCGGCCATCTGGATGAGACGCTGCGTCGCGTGATCGGCGAGCGCGCCGGACCAGGTGCCCTGGATGATCCGGCTGACGTGCCGCGCAGTGTGACGCAGCCGACCGGCGACCCGATCGTGCGTCGTCTCGTCGGCCGCCATCAACGCGATGCGCAAGTCCGGTCCGTACGCCTTGGAGGCGCTGCGCAGATACGCCCAATACCTCGTGGCCCCGGCGACCGGGTGCGGCGCAGCGGCTGCCAGATCGGCACCGTGATCGTCGTCGATGGTCACGACGTCCTGATGATCCGTCAGCACGGCGCGAAGAGCGGCGGCCCGTTCCGCCGTGATCGCTGAGCCGTACGGGTTCTGGGCCCGCGTGGTCACGATGAACGCGCGGGCGCCGTCGGACAGCGCCGTAGCGAGGGCGGCTGGATCGGGACCGTCGTCGTCGACGCGCACCGGCAGCGTCGTCAGCCGATCTGCGGCTAGCAGGTCGAGCAGCTGGGTCCAGCCCGGGTCCTCCATCGCCACCGCGTCCCCGGGGCGCAGATGGGCGGTCAGCACCCGATCGATGCCGTCGAGCGCGCCGAACGTGCACAGCAGACGCGTGCTGTCGACGCCGTCCCGGTCGAGCAGGCGTTCCCCGCACCGCAGCAATCCGGGATCGACGACCGGATCGCCGTACCGGGCCGGATCGGTGACGGGGCGCGGGTAAAGGTGGGGGAGCAGCGCGGGATCGGGATGGCCCGTGGACAGGTCGACGGTTCCGGTGGGAAGCACGAGGGAGCGTCCGGCCGTGCTCGTGGCGGGACGGTTGCGGATGCGCGTGCCGTTGCGGCCGTGAGTCTCGATCGTGCCGCGCTCGCGCAGCAGTCGATAGGCGTTCGCGGCGGTGTTCGGATTGACGCTGAGCTGGGCGGCGAGGTCGCGCACCGTGGGCAGCGCGGTGCCGGCGGCCAGGCGCCCCGCGGTGATCGCGGACTCGATGTCGGCGGCGATATCGGTTGCGCGCGCCCCGCCCACCTCGTACTGTTCGACCCAGGAAGTTTGTCCCA
>NZ_DASZGI010000121.1:0-8519 GCF_035938995.1 Actinocrinis sp. | reverse complement strand
GCGACCGCGGGGGAGATCGTGCTCGATCGCAGGGTTCGCTCGACGCGCGCCCGCAGCTCGTCGGTGCGCCCGCTGAGCCACAGCGCGCTCGCCACCCGGGTTTCGATCTCGCCGACGAGCTCGGGATCGTCCGCCTGGGCTCGGATCATGTCGGCGACGGCGATCGAGTCGGTCGCCCGCTCGGTGCGGCAGAGCACCGCGAGGCAGCGACGGCTCAGGTCGAGCCATTCCGGTTGCGTCACGTGGAGGCTGTGGAAGGCGAGAGATGCGAGCTCACCGGCATCGTTGACGTTCAGCCCGGTCAGCGCCTCGGCTGCGGAGATCAGGATCGCCGCGGCCACCGCGTCTCCGGGCGAGCAGGCCGCTCGCGCGTGGGACGCGGCAAGGAACGCATCTCCCGCGGTGAGGTAGTGCTCTGCGAGCCTTCGATGAAGCTCGCGCTTTCGGCTGGGGCCGATCGCGGCGCAAACAGCTTCGCGGACGAGGTCGTGCCGGAAACCGAGTGCGAGGTCGCTCGCCGCGAGCAGTCCGGCCTCGACCGCCTGCGCGCATGCGCGCTCACGGCCGTCGGGCTCGTCCCCGATCGCGGCGGACAGCAGCGCGGCCGCTTCGTGAGTCGGCAGTTCCCGTCCTGCCACGGCCACCAGACTGACCAGTTCGCGCGCGGCCGAAGGCAGGGCGGCGAGCCGATGCGCGGTCAACGCGGCGAATTCAAGCGGCACGCTGTCGGGTTCGCCGCAGTCCGCCGCGCGGGCGAGATTGTCGATGAGATGTGTCGCCAGCATGGGGTTTCCGCCGACCGCGTCGAGGTACCGGCGCACGCGTGCGTCCGGGATTCGGCCCAGCCTGTCGTGCGCGATGGCGATCAGGTCGAGGGTGGCCAGCGGACGCAGCGGGATCCGCTCGACGCGGACCGGATCGCAACAGACGAGATCGTCATCGAGCCCGGGTTCGCGGCTGGCGAACACCCAGACGACCGGCAGCCCGACCAGACGTGAGACGAGGGTGCGCACAAGGAAACGGGTGACGCGGTCCGCCCACTGGACGTCGTCGAGCGCGATGAGCAACGGCTGCGCTGCGGCCGCTGCCTCCAGACACGAGGCGATGCGTTCGGCGAGCAGCAGCGGCTCGCTCGCCGCAACGGCGAGCTGCTCATACGCAGCGGCGTCGAGCAGGGGACGGCGCCCGGACCGCAGCAGCGCGATCACCGGCGCACCCGGGCTCACCTGCTCGAATTCGTCGCACTTGCCGCCGACGACTCGCAACTTGAGCGCCACGGACTGCCGACGCACCTCGGTGACCAGGGCCGTCTTGCCGATGCCCGCAGGGCCGGTGACCAGGAGCACCCCGCCGCTGCCATGCTGGCAAGCGGTACGTACGAGCGCGAGCGTGCGCTCCATCTGCTCGCTTCGGCCACGCAGCGGCCCGAACATCGACCACCGATCCTCACCTGGACGATCCGACACTCCCAGTGGATCGTGCTGCGCGGCCGGACACACCACATCGCGCATCCATGCGATCCGTTATCCGCCCTGCCCGCGCCCCGCCCTCTTGACCAGCTCCACCCGAGACCTGACCTGCAACTTCTCGAAGATGCGGCGCATGTGGGCGTTCACCGTGTGCGGCGAGACGAACAGCTGCTCCGCGATCTCGCGGTTCGTGCGGCCCTCGATGACCAGGTCGGCGACCTGACGCTCGACCGGGGTAAGCGCGGGCCACCCGCTGCTCGGGCCGGTGGGAGCGACGAGGCGGCGGCGCACGCCGAGCCGGCGCAGCCGACGGCGGATGCGCGCCGCGTCCCACGCCGCGCCGTGTGCGGAACTGAGCGCCAGTGCCTGATCGAAGGCATCGACGGCGGCGGCAGTGGCGCCGGCGTCGAGCCGCGTTCTGCCGAGGTCCTCAAGCGCCGAGGCTAAGGCGAGCGGGCGCGGCACCTCGCGCAGGGTGCGCACAGCGGACTCGAGTTCGCTCGCGTCGTGGTGAACGAGGCCGCGCGCGTGCGCGGCGGTCGCGGCATGGCTGCGCACCCGGGGATTTCGCTCGCTGCGTTGCTCGGCGACCGCGAGGGCGCGGGAGACGAGTTCGTCGTCGCCCGCCGCGATCGCGATGCGGACGAGTTCGGGGTCGATTCCCACGTCGTGCGGGAACAGCGGGAAGATCGCGAGTCGTTCGTCCGCGCCCCGTCCGCACAGGTGCTCGTGTGCCTCCTGCGCGTTGCCGGAGGCCATGGCGAGCGAAGCGAGGAACCAGGTGGCGTGTCGTCGTGGGCCGGGGGCGGTCACTGTCGCGACCACACGGCACATCCCGGCGACCTCTCGTGCGCCGCGGGTGTCTCCAGTCCGGACTCGCACACGCCCGAGCCCGGCGAGTGCGGCCGCGTTGATCACGCTGACGATGCGGTCCGCCTCGCCTGGCTGATATCTGCCCTCCAGCGCGGTGGCCGCCTCGGTCAGACGTCCGGTTTCGAGCGCTTGCAGACCCTTCCAGGTCTCGAAGATGTGCAGCGCCCAGTTCTGCCGGTCGCGGGTCGCGGCGGCGATCCCCTCGTCCGCCGCGGTGTCCGCCGCCTCGAACTCATCCAACGCCAGCAGCGGCCAGCTGCGGAAATAATCCGCGAGTTGCCTGCTCACGTCCGCCGAGGTCCCGATGCGGGCGGCGACGTCCAGGCGGCGCAGCGCCGATTCGAAGTGGAAGAGTTGGTAGTCCAGTCCCGCGTGGGCGAGTTCGAACGCGAAGCGGCCTTCCCGGGCGGTGTCGCTCTCGACGATCCGGTGCAGTGCGTCGACGGCGTTCAACGCGTCATCGGTTCGTCCGGCGACGACGAGGTTGTGGAACAGCAGCGCGGCGAGCCAGGAGCGCGCGTCGGCCGAAACGTCGGGCAGCGCGAGCCCGGCGCGTGCGTTATCGGCGCGGACGTCGGCTGCGAGGTCGAACATGCTCGCGATGCTCAACCGGACCTCGGCCTCCTGCTCGGGCGGCAGCGCCTGGCGCAGCGCCATGTCGGCGAACTGCTCGGCCTGCTTGCCCAGGCCGGCCGCGAACAGGGAAAGGACCCGCCGGGCGACGAGCGGCCCGCGCAGCGGATGCTCGCCCACGATCAGGCGCAGGCCCCGGTCGGCGAGGTTCGCCGCGGCCTCGGGATCGGTCGTGCTGAGTGCTTCGGCCGCCTTGAGCAGCGTGGCGGTGGCGACGTCGTCGCCGGGCTCGGCGCTGGCGGCGAGCTGGGTGGCGACCTCGACGGGCAGCGCGCCGCGGGCCAGCAGCACCTCGGCGCCTTGGCGATCCATGGCGCGGCGCACCGCGGCTGGGGTTTCGGCGCGCACCGCCGCGCGGATCAGGTCGTGCCCGAACTCGAGCCGCTCATGACACTCCGTCAGGATCCCCGCCTGCACCAGTTCGCGGATCGGGATCACCAGTTCCGGCACCGAGTACCCGCTGATCGCCGCGAGGTCGGGCACGCACAGGCGGCGGCCCAGCGACGCCGCACCGGTCGCGACGCGTATCGCAGGGTCCGACAAGCGGGCCAGCCGCCGCCGCATATCGTCGCTGACCCGGCCGGGCAGACGCTCGTCGAGCAACCGCGCACGACCGGACTCGACGGCGATGATGCCTTCCTGCTCGATGCCGCGCACGAACTCGACGAGCAGGAACGGGTTGCCTTCGGTGCGTTGCGCGCTGGAGAGCAGCCGCCGGTCCGGTTCGGCGTGCAGGATGTCGGCGACGATCTGCGTGACCGCCTGATCGTCCAGCGGCTCGAGCCGCAGCACTTCCGCTCCGCCGTCGGCGAGCCCAGCGAGTGCGGCGCGGACCGC
Source organism: Actinocrinis sp. (assembly GCF_035938995.1). Taxonomy (GTDB): domain Bacteria; phylum Actinomycetota; class Actinomycetes; order Streptomycetales; family Catenulisporaceae; genus DASZGI01. The sequence goes on along the minus strand of NZ_DASZGI010000121.1, from coordinate 4,707 downwards.
GGGGGAGCCCTGGCCGGGCCGCGTGGCGAGAAGCCAGACGACGGGCAGGTCCCTGAGTCGTCGCGGCAGCGCACGCAGCGCGGCCGCTGTGCCGTTGTCAGCCCACTGCAGGTCGTCCAGGCAGATGAGCAGCGGCCCGCCGAGCGCTGCCTGTTCGAGCAGCGCCTGGATGTCGTAAAGCCGCCAGAAGCGCTGTTCGGGGGATGCGTGCGTGGTGCTGAGGGCCGACCGGTCGAGCAGCGGCTTCTCGCCGTCGAACAGGGCCTCGAGCAGCACCGCGAGATCCACAACTGCGTCGATCGGGTCCGCGGTGCCCCGCCCGCTGTGAAACGCCAGGTCACCGGCGGCTTGTTCGGCGGCGCGCAGCAGCGAGGTCTTCCCGAGCCCGGCCGCGCCCTCGATCACCACGACGGAGCCCAGACCTGTGCAGGCTCGCTCGAGGTGCCCGTGTACGGCGGCGAGCTGCGCGCCGCGACCGCGCAGTGGCGGCAGCGGGCGAGCGTTCATAGGACTACCGATGTTACTTGCGGCCTGCCGCCTCTCCGGGCGAACGCGCGCGGCCGGCGATCACTGGTTGGCGTTGGCGGCGGTGATCTCGGCGAGTTGGGCTGGGAGAACTCCTCCCGCGGACCGACCAGTGGCCTGACCGGCCGCGTGGGCGCGCGGCCGGTCAGGAGACGTGAAGCAGCTACCGCGAACCGTGCCGATGGCTACCACCAGGCCTATTTGATGGTCCAGTACTCGCTCGCGCTGCCGTTGCAGGTATAGATGTCCGCGGTCGAGCCGGCGGATGTCGCACCGCCGGACACACTCAGACACAGTCCCGAGTTGTTGTTGACGATCGTGCCGTCTGACTTCGCCGTCCACCGCTCCGACGCGCTGCCGTTGCAGGTGTAGATGTCGGCGGTCGCCTTGGGCGTGGTCGAACTGCCCGACACGCTCAGACAGAGCCCGTTGCCGTCGACGATCGTCCCGTTCGAGTTGACCGTCCAGTTCTCGGCCGCGGAGCCGTTGCAGGCGTCGATGTCCGCCGTGGTCTTGACGGTCGTCGAGCCGCCGGTGTCGCTAAGGCAGAGTCCCGAGTGGTTTCCGACGATCGTGCCGCCGCCACCGATGGACGATCCTCCGTTGAAGGGCTCGAAGGCGTGGCTGAAGTACCAGGTCGGCTGGGAGATGCCCGAGCAGCTGTCCGAACCGGCCGTACCGGGGCAGCCGCCGTTGTCGCGCTCGATCGCCCAGAACGACAGGGTATTGATGCTCTTGGACTCGGCCCAGTTCAGGATGGCGGAGGCGTCCGCCTCGGTGGTGGTCTCCGCCGCCCCATAGTCGTCGATGCCCGGCATTGCGGTGATCCCGATCATGCTCCACAGCTGCGCTGCCGATTTCGACGGGTAGAGCGAGGCCAGTTGGTTCTCCAACGCCGAGCCGGCGGACTCGGCGGAGTTGGCCATCTCGTGCGTCGAGCCGTCGTAGTAGTCGAACGCCATGATGTTCACCACGCCGACGGTGGCGCCGACCGAGATCGCGTTCTGTAGGACTGCCACTCCCGTGGAGTCCAGGCCGGTGGTGTTCGTGGGCATCGTGTACGAGAACTGAATCGTGCGCCCGTTGGCCGCGGCCCACGACTCGACCTGCGCGACGGCCTGGTTGCGGCGCTGGATGCCGGCGGTGTTGTTGAGCGAGTCCGCTTCGATGTCCAGGTCGATGCGCGGCACGTTGTAGGTGGTGATGACGTTCTCGTACACCTGGGCGATGGCGCTGACATTGGCGCAGCTGTCCGCGATGTCGGTGCCGGTGGTGTCGGCGGTGTAGCCGCCGAAGGAGGGAATGACGTTGCCGCCGGCGGCCTGAATCGAGGCGATCTGGCTGCCGTGGGTGGATGACGAGACCGGCTGACTGGTGTCGCCGTCCCAGTACGCCGTGCACGAACCGGCGCTCGCGGTCTGGAAGAACGCCGCGGTCAGATACGGCGACCCGGAGTTCCGCGAGACCGTCAGGGGGTCGTCGCCGCTGTAGGACTCCCAGTAGGGCGCGAACACGTGCGCAGGCAGTGGGGTGTCGGTCGCCGCTCGCGCGCCGCCGGTTGCGGCGGCGGCGAACCCGGCGGTTGCCAGCACTGTGGCCCCTGCGGCCAGCGCCGCGCGCAGGCGGCGGGGGACGGGCGCGGCGATCGCGACTCCGGCGTCTGCCCTGTGGGGCGTGTGGAGCGGGAAGAGTGATCTCATGAGTGTCCCCTGGCTCGTAGCCGGGGCGATCCGGCCACACGTGGGTGCAAGGAAGTACAAAGAGGTGGAGCGGGGTGCCGAGCGTGATTCGGGCGACGGGCCTCTGGCCCGGTCCCGCGAGTCGCGGCGCCATCGCGACATGCTCGGCCAGTACGACGAAGAAAGGTAAGGAAGGTTTCCTTACCGCCGCGTCATCGGGGACCGTAGCCGCTGCGGCGTCAGCCCGTCAAGACGCGCGAGCGGGCGAGTTCTTCTTGCGGGCGACCACTCTGCGGTCACAAGGTCCTGATGACGTATTGGGGCCGGGCGCTCACCTGAATAGGTGAGAGTGCGATCCGGCCCGGGCGAGGACAATGCACGCAGACACTTCGTACGCCGCGAACGTAGGGAGTCTCGCCATGGCCGTCGAAGCAGGGTTGAGTACCGGCGTCCACGTGGCGCCTATGCGACCGTTCGTCGGCGTCGGTGCACAAGAGGTCGCCACGCCGCGCGACACCGCTCGCATCGTCGAGCAGGAGGCGACGGCCGAAGACGTAGTCGCCAGGATGCTGGAGCTGCACGCGGACCGCGACAATCCACGGGTGCTCCGGTTTGGGGCAGGACAGGCGGTCGCCAAGCGCAGCTGACAACCATTCCCAAGCATCCGAACCCGCGCGTACTGTCAACGCGCGGGATAGTCGTGTTGCACCGAGTTTGCTCATAACCCAAGCTTGGTGTCCTGTTATAGGCGCGAAACGGGCCTCGGGGTCGGCTCTGTCGATTCGGTGCCCCTCTGCTACCTGTCCAGCTTGGTTGAGCGGGCGCCTTTCGCTGGTCGCAGGGGCCAGGCCACCCCACGCATGCGCCGCGTCAGCGAGTGCTTCTTGACCATAATTCTGGCTTTAGATCAAAGATTCCAGGAAACCGACGCAGATATCTTGACTTACATCTAAAGTCGGCCGAATATGTGTGCTGCGCCGCAGGGAAGCCTTCGTTTACGGTCGCTGCGAAGTGTGGCCTGCGACGGCGCTGGCGATGCGCGCGGGCCGCCACCCGGCACAGCGCCACCGACGGAACGACGCCCACACGACGGCCAGTGCGTTCCCCTGGTTCTCACACAGCCGTCCGCGGGTGCGACCCGTTCGATCGCGCCAATCGGACGTGCCGTATCGATCCGTCCGGAGGCCTGCTTCGGGTCAGCCCGAGGCGTTGTGGCGTGGGTGGGCTACTCGGCGACAGCTCGCCCACGCGTCGGATCGGCTGGACCCGTGAAGCCCCGTCCGTCCGCTTCCATCGGCGACGCCGCCGCGGCGGCGTGCCCCGAAAACCTCCTGCCCACCACAGCGTGATGAGACCGATTCTCGGAGGTACCTGTGCCTTTGCTACCTAGACTCCGACGGCGCACGCGGCTGTTTGTCGCGTTCCTGCTCGCGGCGGCGATCGCGGTGCCCGTGTTCGCTGCGGCCGCGACACCCGCGTCCGCGGCCTCGTCGCTGCCGTGCGACATCTACGCTTCGGGTGGTACGCCGTGCGAGGCGGCGTACAGCACCACCCGGGCCATGTTCGGCTCGTACAACGGCCCGCTGTACCAGATCCAGCGCAGCTCGGACGGCAGCACCCTGAACATCGGCCTGCAGTCCGCCGGGGGAGTGGTCAACTCGGCACCCCAGGTCTCCTTCTGCTCCGGCACGACCTGTACCATCACCGAGCTGTACGACCAGACCGCGAACGGCAACAACATGCCCATTTCGCCAGGTAAGTCCTGTTCCGGCTGCTCGAACGGGATACCCGGCCCCGGCCCGAACGGCTCGGACATCGGCTCGCCCGCCATGGCGCTGCCCGTCACTATCGGTGGTCAACCAGCGTACGGTGCCCTTTTCGACGCCCAGGGCACCGGCTATCGCAACAACGCCGCCAAGAACGTGCCCACCGGCTCGCAGCCTGAGGGTATCTACATGCTGACGTCGTCGAACCTCACGAGCGGCAGTTGCTGCTTCGACTTCGGGTCGGCCGAGACCAACGACTCCGACGACGGCAACGCCACCATGAACGCGATCTACTACGGCACCGACTGCTGGACGCAGAACTGCAGCGGTTCCGGCCCGTGGGTGGGCGGTGACCTGGAGAACGGCATGTACTTCAGCAACACCGGCGCCAACCCCTCGAACATCTCCAGCGAGAAGGGCTCGTTCCTGACCGCGTGGGAGAAGAACAACGGCACCACCAACTTCACCCTCAAATACGGCAACGGGCAGTCAGGCGGGCTGACCCAGTCCTATTCCGGGCCGCTGCCCAATGGCTACAACCCGATGAAGGTGCAACCCTCGATCGAGCTCGGCACCGGCGGCGACAACAGCATCTGGGGCGATGGAGAGTTCTTCGAAGGCGCCGTCCTGTCCGGCTTCCCCTCCGACGCCACCGAAAATGCGGTGCAGGCCAACATCGTCGCCGCCGGCTACGCCGACAACACGACGTTCGTGCCGACCACCGCGTCCGTGGTCAG
>NZ_DASZGI010000120.1:0-15178 GCF_035938995.1 Actinocrinis sp. | reverse complement strand
TCGCGGTAGTTCCGCAGCGCCGCGGCGACGTCGTCGGGGGAGCCGACGAGCCAGGTCGTCGCCGCTCCGCCGCCACCGTACTTGCCCGGGGCGGTGTAGAGGCAGGTGTCGAGTACCTCGCCGCGCTCGGCGAGGTCGAAGAGCCGCTGTTGTCCGACCGCCGTGCTGCGGTTGCCGGTCCAGGTGCTGCCCTCGCCGGCGCCGGTCGCCAGCTCTTCGACCTTCTTCTGCGCGTCGCGCCACGCTTCCTCGGTGGTCTCGCGTACCAGCGTCGTGATGCGCAGCCCGAACTCGAGCGGCTTGTGCCGACGGCCGAGTTGTCCACTGAGCGAGGTGAGCCGGTCGATGCGTTCGGCGAGCAGGTCGAGGGGTTCGCCCCAGAAGAGCTGCACGTCGGCCTCAGCCGCCGACACCCGTTCGGCGGCTTCGGATGCGCCCCCGAAATAGAGGGTCGGATGTGTTCGTTCGCCGGTGCCGTAGGGGCAGGGAGCGAGCGTGGATCCGGAGACCTGGAAATGCTCGCCGCTGAACGTGACGTTCTCTTCGGTCCACAGGCGCCGCAGCAGATGGAGGAACTCCTGCGTCCTGGCGTATCGCTGCGCGGGATCGGTGCGTGTGTCGCCGTACGCGGCCGGGTTGTCCAGCCCGCTGACGATGTTGACCAGGACGCGTCCGCGACTGAGTTGGTCGAGTGTCGCCGCCGCGCTGGCGAAATGGGCCGGCTGCCAGTAACCGGGGCGGATCGCGATCAGGGGTTTGAACGTCGTGGTCTGGGCCGCGAGCGCGGCGGCGACGGTGAAGGTGTCCGGGCGTCCCCAGCCGGTGCCGAGCAGTGCGCCGCTCCAGCCGTGATCTTCCGCCGCCCGGGCGAGCTCGGTCGAGTATTCGATGGACCCCCAGCCCGACGTCGTGTCATCGCCGCGGTGGCCCGGTTCGACGGTGTTGGGGATGTACCAGAGAAATTCGCTCGCCGTATGCGAGTCAACGTCGGAATGGTCGCCCGGAGTCGGGGACAAGCGTGTGCTGACGGCTGGCGGAGTGTTCATCCGGTGACTCGCCGGTGCCCGCGAGGGATCTTCTCGCCGGCCTCGATGGCGACCGGCAGCCGGTTTTCGGGATGGCGTGGCCGCAGGATGTCGTGGCCGGCGCGCTTGGTGATGGATAAAAAGCCGTGTGCGTCGGCCAACTGGGCCTGCTGCCGGCTGCGCCAGTCCCGCCACTCGCGGGCAAACGTCTCGAGGTCGACAGCGACGTCCTGGACAGTCATGTTCCGTCCCTCATGGAATCGTCTCGATCATGTGCGGCCGATGGTCGCCCCCGACGCCCCGACGCCCCGACGCCGCGGGGGCGGGGATTAGCGTGAACGCGGCGACCATGTCAACGGCCGGCGGGGAGTCTCACGAAGACGGCGCTGTCAGCAGCGCCTGGCGAGTGGTCGTGTCAGCGCGAGGAGCGACACAGGCAGCTGGTGACACGCTGCAGATCGATGTGGCGCCGTCGCGAGAACGACAGGACCCTGAGACCGCCGGGAGGGATGGCGATCGGTGCACACGCATGCTGCACGATCCGCCTCCAATTCCCAGACCCGCGACCACTTCGCCTTAACGGCGATACTCGACGTCATTGTCCACGTTATGCGTTACGGGATTGGGGCGTCAACATCGCGATGCGGCTCTCATCGCGATCATGTGAGCGCTCGTGTTGAGAGCCGGGGAGCGTCGGAGTGGCGACGACCGATAGGCCGTTGACGTGGTGCGCGCTGCGTGTCAAAGTCTTAGCATGGTCCGTAGCGAGCTGCTCGTCGCCCGCCTGCACGTCGATTTGCGACGGCAGGCCAGCGCGCTGTGTGCGGGCTGTCTCGGGCACACCTGCTGTTGACGGCGGGTTCGCCCTCTCTTCTGAACGTCCCTTTTCGGGTCGGCCGCGCTTTATCGCGGTCGCCCTCGTCGGCGGAGTGTCCGAGTGGCTTAGGACGAGGCCTGCAAAGCCTTGCACACGGGTTCAATTCCCGTCTCCGCCTCGTATCCGATTCTCTGTCGAACGCGAGCCGACGCGCCGTATCGACGGCTGCGTTTTCGCATCTGCCGCCACGGGAACGCTCTAGGGGAACCACTGATTTAACAAGCTGCGCACAGACCACACGACGGCCCAAGGTGGGGAGCAGCGGTCGAGCCATGGGAGACGTCGAGGTTTTCGCTGAGTTCGGTGACGGTGCGCTCAGTGCCCCCTGGTGGGACGGGTTCGCGGTGTCGCAGGGGACTGCGTTCCACGCGAGTCGCTTTCTGCTGCCTTGGTGGCGCGACAGGCTGGCGAAGAACCCGGAATCCCGGCTTGTCACGGCCAGGGTCGTCGATGACGAAGACATCGTCGGGATCTGCGCGTTCGAAGTGGACGCGGATCTCCTGTCCTTCGCCGGAGGCCGGGACGTCGTCGATTACATGGGGCCGATCGCGATTGCCGGGCGGGAGAAGGAAGTCGCCGCCGCGCTGGGCGAGTGGATGTTCGACGGCCTGCCCTGGTCCCGGGCACACCTCGCCGGGCTCGTGAACGACGACGCAGCGGCTCAGGCGATGATCGACGAGGCGTTGCGCAGAGCGCCGAGCGCTGTCGCCGGCACCTACGACCAGGCTCCGAGAATCGACGAGGCTCCGCAGGGCTATCTCGCGGGCCTGAACTCCAAGCGCCGCGCGGACGTACTTCGCAAACGCAACCGGTTGATCGAGGCGGTCGGCGAGCTCGAACTCGTCGCGTCCACGCCCGAGACAGTACTCGACCTGCTGGAACGGCTCCTGGCCTGGAAGGCTTGCGCGAGTGCGGCGACGAGCGGATTCGTGGCCGATTACGGCGGCTTCCTCAGGGCGGTGCTCACCGAACTCGCCGCCGCCGACACCGGCCACGTCGTGGAGCTTCGGGCCTCGGGCCGCCCGCTCGCGTCGGCCATCATGCTGCGGCACAGGGACACCGCCTATATCTACAACATGTCATATGACATGTCATTGACGGCTGAGTCGGGCCTGGCGCCCGGCGTGGTGCTGGTCTCCCTTCTCGTGGAACGCAGTCTCGACAGCGGTCTGCGGTTCGATTTCCTCAAGGGCGCCCAGGACTACAAATTGCGCTTGGGCGGAGTACCCGTGGACTTGACCGCAGTCGCGGTCGAACGCTGAAAGCGGGCCGGCGCAATCGCGGTGTGGCGCGGCATTCCGCGCAGTGTCCGTTCCCCTCAAGCTCAGATCCCGTAGGTGTCCGCGCCGGTCACGTGCTCAAGCCCGACCAGTTCGGCCAGCCGGGCCCGGATCTCGTCCGCCTCCGGGCCGTCCTGGCCGCTCAGCCCGGCGAGCGATTCGCGCAGCAGGGCGATGGCGCGGCCGATGAAGCCCGTCGCGGCGGCGATCTCGCCGCGCTGCCGCAGGATCTCGGCCACCAGGACCGGTTGGCTCAGCCGGCCTGCCTCCGCCTCCGCGCTCTCGACGGCCTCGGTGGCCGCGGCCAGGTCACCCGCGAGTGTGAGGGATATGGAGAGGTTGAGCAGCACGACCGGCTCATAGTGCCCGAGCCCGGCGGCGCGTGCGGCCTGCAGGGCCTCGCGCTGGCGGGCCGCGCCGGCCGCCGGGTCGCCGCCGCGGGTCAGCGAAATGCCCAGCTCGTTGATCGCCGACGCGTACCAGTAGGGCCCGGACTCGCCGCCGCGCAGGAACTCCATGGCCTCGGTGAAGGCAGCGGCGGCGGCGGGATGGTCGCCGAGGTGCTGCATGATCCGGCCCCGCGTGACCAGCAACACGCCGATGCGCGCCCGGTCGCCGAGTTCGCGGAAGACGGTCAGCGCGCCGTCCGCGGCCTCGGCGGCCAGGTCGTACCAGGCGCTCCAGCGGTAGGCTGCCGCCAGCCCGGTCAGCAGTCGGCCCTCGAAGTGGCGGTCGCCGATGTGGCGTGCGCATTCGAGGCCGATCCGGTGGGTCTCGATCCACTCGCTCATCCGCATCATCTGCTCGCCGAACGGCATGGCGAGCAGGGACAGCCGGGCGGTGGAGGTGTCCCAGCGGTGTTGCGCGCCGTAGCGCACCAGGGCGAGCACGTTGCCGTACTCGGCCTCGCACCAGGCGAGGGCGGCGGGGCGATCGGTGAACTCGGGGAGGTCGGGCGGCGTGCCGGGCGGCAGTTCGGGTCTTATGAAGTAGTCCGCGAACACGGCCACCGCGCGGTCGAGGGCGTGGGTGTACCAGTCGAAGACGGTACGGATCGGGTCCTCGGCCGGAGCGGTGGACGAGGCGACGGACATACTCCTGGCTGGTGCGGCGGCGCGGTCCGCCGCCGATACGGCACCGTCGGGCCCGGCCGCTGCGGCTTCGTCCTGCTCCGCTGCGCAGACCCGGACTAGGTCGTGCGGCAGGTAGCGCGGCGTTGCGGTCGCCGATCCGGGGGTCCGCTCGACCAGGCTGAGCTCGAGCAGGTAGTCGAGTGCTGCCTCGCCGGCCGCGGTCGGGACGCCGAGTCCGACGGCGACGACCGGCGCCGGCAGCGCTCCGCCGGGCCAGCGGCCGAAGAAGCCCAGCGCGCGTCGGGCGAGCACGCCGCGCTGGGCGTGGCCGTCGAGCGCGCTCATGCTGGCCGCGATGGTGTTGCGGACCGACACGTCCTCGACTTCGAGGCTGTCGAGCCAGGCTCGGGGGCGGTCGAGGGCGGCGGTGAACGAGGCTCGGCCCGCGTCGACCGGCCCGGCCATCCGGGCGGCGACGATGCGCACGGCCAGCGGCAGCCCGCCGCAGCGTTCGAGCACGCCGGCCAGGTCTGCCGTCCGCAGCCCGTCCGCCGGGCGCGGACCGGTGGCGGCGCGGACCCGGTCGACGAGTTCGCCGGCCTGCTCGGCGGTGAAGGGCTCGAGGCCGGCATGGCGGACCCCGTCGAGGGCGGCCAGGTACCGCCGACTGGTGATCAGAACCGCGCAGCCGGCCGAGCCGGGCAGCAGCGGGCGCACCTGTGCGCTGTCGTGCGCGTCGTCGAGCACGAACAGGATCCGGCGGTCCGCGGTCACGGTGCGCAGCAGGGCGGACTTGGCCGCCACGCCGAAGGGGATGTCGACCATGAAGACGCCGAGGTCGCGCAGCATCCGGTCGAGCAGCACGTCCGGGTCGCGGCCGGGCCCGAGGCCACCGCCGAGGTCGACGAACAGCTGCCCGTCCGGGAAGGCGGCGCGCAGCCGGTGCGCGATGTGCACGGCGAGCGTGGTCTTGCCCAGGCCGCCGAGCCCGCTGATGGCCGCGACCCCGGCCCGCCGCCCGGCCGCGGCGCCGAGCAACTCCCCGGCCAGGGCGTCAGTGGTGTCGGCCCGGCCCACGAAGTCGGGCAGGTCCCGCGGCAGTTGGGCCGGGACGGGGCGGGCCGCGAGGGGCGCGGAACCGGTCGCCCGGTACTGCAGGCCGAACCCGGCGGCCCAGAGCAGCAGTTGGAGCTGGCCCGGGTCGAGCTGCAGAGCCGAGCCCAGCGCCTCGACCGTGCCGCGCCGCGGCTTGACCGAGCCGGATTCCAGGGTCCGGATGGACCGGCTGCTGACCCCGGCCCGCTCGGCGAGCTGTTCCTGGGTCAGGCCGCGGGCGCGGCGTTCGGTGTTGAGCAACTCGGCGAACTGCACGGCGGAACCCCCCGAAGGCGGCTGGTAAGCGTCCAGGTGATCACTCTACTAGCCGATGCGCGGACACTGATCGGCCATGCACGGCACCGGCAATCTGCTGCCCATGACCTGCGAGCGCCAACGTCAACGCGCTGATCGACCAGGGCAAGACCGGCTACTCCACCACCTTCACCTACGACGCGATCGGGCTGCTGCAATGCGAAACCCATCGGTATCTGCGACCAGCGCGATCACCACCTCGTTGGGTCACGACGCGGCCGGCGCCGTCGCGAAAGTTCCGGTCTTTTTCCTGGAGCCGGCTGCACCGCGCTGGTTCCCTGGATGCGGGCACCGTCACGGGGCGAATGGACTTAGGGAGTGGATTGACGATGTACGGCACGGGGACGGACTCCGCGCGGGGGCAGGGGCCCGCTGCGGCGGCCGTAGCGAGGGCGGGACCGGGGGACAAGGCTGGTCTGGCGCTGCTCCGGGAGATACCGGAGGCGTTCCAGGGAGCGGAAAGGTACGTCTTCCTTGAAGCGGTGCGCCATAGCGCCGCGCGGCGGCGGCTAAGGAGTTCATCGTCCCGTTGACAGCTCGAGGTTCGCCATATGCTCGCCACCCTTCTCATCAAACTGTAGACATGACTCGAGCGCCATCCGCACTGGTCGGCTTGGGGGAGGAAGCATCAAGCCGGCGCCCGCACAACCGATGGCGGATGACGACCGCTTCACCTTGGATCAAGAAGTGTTATCGCGACAGTAGGGCCCCGCAAGGCGGCATCGCGCCTTGCTACATGTCGCGACATCGCGTACAACGCGTTTATCACGCTGATGTCACGCACTACGGCGACTCTGGTTGCGCCGCGACGACCGTGGCGAAGTGATCGTCTTTCGCGCAACGACACCGCGCGTCGACGTGGGCCCCGGCCGCGGCCTCGCGTAGTCGGCTCGCCGAGGTGTCTCAAGAGAGACCGGCGAGGTGAGAGGCCGTTGTTCACCCGCCCGGTCCCGTACGTCTTTGTCAATCTCCGAGGTGGCGTCCGATGCATTCAGCGGCAACGACAAGCGAGTCTGCGGAGCATCGCCGTGGCGCCACGGAGTTCGGCGAGCGGCCGGACGACGCGGCGCTGTGGTTGGAGGAGAGACTACGCGGAAGCCGCCGGGCCTTCGTCGAGCTGTCGCGGCTCGTTGTCGCGGATTCGCCGCGGACCGCCGGCGAGGACCACGACCACGTGCGCGTGCTGGCGGAATCCCCCCGCGACCTGCCCCCGATCCTCGTGCACTCCACCAGCATGAGGGTCATCGACGGTGCCCACCGCGTCCGTGCCGCAGCTCTCAGGGGCGAGAGCGGCGTCGAAGCGATCATGTACGACGGCGACGAGGAGGACATATTCGTACTCGCCGTCCGCATGAACACCCATCATGGCCTGCCGCTGGACCGGCGCGACCGGGTTCGCGCGGCGAACCGCATCCTTGAGACGCATCCGGACTGGTCCGACCGCATGATCGCGTCGGTCGTCGGTCTCGCCACGAAGACGGTCGGCTCGCTGCGCTGCCGTTCGACCGCGAACGGTGCGCAGTCGAACGCCAGAGTCGGGCGTGACGGGCGCTCGCGTCCGCTCGACGGATCCGCGGGGCGGCTGCGAGCGATCGAGGTGCTCACTCAAAGGCCTGATGCGTCTGTCAGAGATGTCGCCTGCGCGGCAGGCATCTCGGTCTCTACCGCTCAGGACGTGCGTCGGCGCGTACGGGCCGGTTTGAACCCGGTTCCGCAGTCGGACCGCCGGCCCGAGAAGGTCGTCGGTGAAAGCGCGTCTTCCGCCGAGCCGCTGACGGCCGTCGGCGTGAGCACGACCCCTGGAGCGGCCCGTGGAGCCGATCCCGGCGCGGCGCCGCTGATGGGGCTCGACGCCATCATCGCGCAACTTTGCCGAGATCCGTCGCTGCGCTTCAACGACACGGGCCGCACCTTGGTCAGGCTGCTGGAAAAGGAGAGGGCGACTCTGGCGGTCTCCAGGCAACTCATCGGTGACGCACCAGAGCATTGTGCGGACTCGCTCATACGAATCGCGCGGATTTACTCCCGAGCTTGGGAAAGTGTTGCCAGAGAGCTGCTCGTGCGCAGTCACACGGTGCGGTGACGAGATTTCGAGTACCACACCGCAACGGAAAATACGGGGTTTGATGATTCGGGTTCTTGCGGCAGTGCGGGTCGGGCGCCTGATCGACAGGTGCCCGACCCGCACCGATTGGCTGGTCTCAGTAGCCGGCGAAGTAGCCGTTGGTGTCGATGATCAGGTGCGTGGTTCCGGCGCTGTTGTTGAAGAGCGTGAAGTAGTTGTTCGTGGTCTGTGCGAGGTCGAGGTTGGCGATGCTGAGGCTGGCGTAGTTGAGGGTGGACGTGGGGGGCTGGGTGTAGCTGGCGAAGTCGCCCGGGACCAGTGTCAGCAGACCGCCTACGGTTTCCTGGGTGGCGGTGATGTTGACGACGAGGGTCGGGTTGACGGCGCTGACCACGCTCTGCTGGTACGGATAGGCGCTGTAGGAAGCCACCGGCTTGGACAGCAGTCGCGTGTCGAGCAGACGGGTCGAATCCAGCGGGTGGTACATCTGCGCGTTCGGTCCGGTGGTGGCGACGGTCGTGTAGTAGCCGACGATGTCGCCGATCGCGTCGGTGGCGCCACCGGAGGCGTTGTAGAGATCGATCTTGCCGTCGCTGCCGAGCGGGAGGATGCTCATCGCGGCGGTCGGCTCGTTGGTGTTGAAGCTGACGGCGGTGGTCGTCGGGGTGGCGATGCCGTCGGGATAGGCGATCAGGGGGCCGCCGGTCACTTCGTTGACGGCGGTCAAGTTGATCGCGACCGCGGTGACACCGGCGGCGGGGACGCCGTTGGTGCCGGCGATCGTGACCTGGAGGGACTTTCCTCCGCCGATCTGTGCCTTGGGCGCACCGGTGCCGTTGCGGGTGTCCAGTGCGCGTACCGGGGTGATCGGGTTGTAGTCGCTGGCGCCGGTGGCGTCGGTGTCGGTGGTGAAGTAGCCGGTGATGTCGGCGATGATCTGGTCGCTGCCGGTACCGGTGTTCAGTGAGTTGTTGATGTCGATCTTCCCGTTGGCGCCGACCGGGACGATCACGCCGTTGGTCACCGCGTTGCCGGTGGGGAAGTTGACCGCGGAAGTGTCCGGTTGCGCAGTGCCGTCGGGGTAGACGGTGAGGTGTCCGTTGCCGGTGGCGCCGGTGGCCGTCACGGAGAGGGCGACCGCGGTCACGCCGGTGCTCGGGACGCCCGCGGTGCCGGTGATCTGCAGGGGGACGGTGACGCCGGGGCCGATCGGGCCGGTGGTGCCGCCGGTGCCGTGGCGGGTGTCGAGGATCCGGGTGGGGGTGACGGTGACCAGGGCGCTGCCCGCGGTTTGGGGTTGAGCGGGGGGCACGACCTGGTTCCATGCCTGGATGTCGGTGACCTGCCCCGCGTAGTGGGCAGTGGGGGCGTTGTCGTACAGGTAGTCGCCGACGTGGAAGTTCCCGCCGAAGCCGGTGACCGGCGCATGGCTGGCCGTGGCGACGTCCACGCCGTTGACGTACAGGGTCATCAGGCCGGTGTTGTGGTTGTACGTCGCAGTGATCTGGCTCCACAGTCCGAGCTGGACGGTGCCGCCGGACGCGCAATCGTAGTTCCAGGTGGTGCTGTCGGTCTTGGCCAGGCAGAAGTACCACTTGCCGGAGCCGTCGGGGTAGAGGGTCACCCCGGAGGAGTGGGCGCCGTCCTGGGAGAGGATGACCCCGCCGAGGGCGGCGGGCCGTGCGCGCACGGAGACGGTGAAGTCACTGGAGACGTTGACCGCGGACCCCGACGCGTCGAGCGTGCCGGTGCCGCCGGCGTCCACGGTTCCGTCGGAGTTGGTGTTCAGCAGCGCGTCGGGACTGTAGAGGTCGCCGGTGTTCCAGACGACGTTGCCGGTGCCGCCGGCTCCGTTGAGGTTGAGGCCGCCGGTCGAGTCGGCCGTGGTGGTGAGCTGTGCGCCCGACTGATTCGTGCCGATGTCCTGGAAGAGCCAGGCGTGGTCGGACGTGTTCAGCGTGGTCGTCGCGCTGGGGGACAGTTGGGTGGAGGCTGCGAGGGCCGGCAGCAGATACGCGGTGGCGATGCCCGTGGACGGGTCGGTGACCCAGAGGTCGGGGATGCCGTCGCGGTTGATGTCCGCGGCACGCAGTATCAGGGTCTTTCCGGTGTTCCAGCCGGTCGCGATCTGGTACTGGGTGTAGGCCAGCGTGGTGGCGTTGGGGAAGGCGCTGCCGGTGGGGAGCCCAAGCCCCGCCCACAGGTAGAGATCTCCGGTAGAGGGCTTCCACAGGTAAAGATCGGTGGCCGTGGTGCCGCCGCGGGTGTCCTGCGCGGACGTGACAGTCCACGAGTTCCAGTCCTGTGTGCCGTCGGGAGTGTTCAGGGTCGTCAGGTCGTCGCAGAGCGTGCAGGCTGTGCTGGGCGTTTGGTTGTTGGTGTAGGTGCCGGGTGCTCCCGCGTCGAACAGGTAAATCTGGTTGTTGATGGTGGCGAGCAGGTCGGGTTCGCCGGTGTCTGCGCCGGAGGTGTTGCCGGCGTTGGCGACTTGCGTGGCGCCGTTGCCGACGGAGTCGATGATGCTCGACGACGTGACGGTGTACTGCTTGCCGTTGACGGGGTTGCTCGTGTCCAAGGGCGATGAGTCGCCGTTGGAGCAGACGATGGCCCCGCCGCCGCCGTGCGGGTTGGTGCTCGCGTCGTACGAGCCGGGGAAGTAGGCCATGACGTCCTGGGCGCCGTTGCCGCAGAAGTTCCCCGTGATCGCCTGGGCGCCGTTCCATTCGCCGGGGCTGGTGGCGGTGGGGACCGTGGAGAACAGGCCGGCGGTTCCCACGTTGACGGCGTGGGTGGCCGTGGTGCCGTCGGCGTGTCCGGTGGCGAGCCAGAGGCCGGGCGGGAAGACGCTGCCGGCCTGGCCGGGGACGATCAGGTCGGGGGTGCCGTCGTTGTTGACGTCGCCGTCGGCGGCCGGGGGGTTCAACGTCGTTCCGTCGAACCAGACGGTGGAGGAGGACCCGACGTTGCCGCCCGCTGACAGGGCACTGACCGTCAGGGTATTGACGATGCTGGGCAGGATGACGGTGATGTCGGCGGAGCCGCCGGCGGTGACGGTCACCGGTGCGGCGTCATCGACCTGATAGACGTAGCCGCTGATGTTGGCGCCGTTCGGCGGGGAGATGGTGAACCTGCAGGCGCTGCCGATCGGGTGTGTGGGCATCGTCGGAACAAGGGGGCAGTCGACGGTGCCCGTCGGCGGGTTGGCGGTCGGCGCGATTCCCGGTGCGCCGGGCCGGGTGGGATCCCAGACGAAGGTGCAGGTGTTCGACCAGCGGCCGGCCAGCGTGCCGTCCGTGGACTGGGCCAGCCAGGTGAACGAGGTCGCGGCGCCGCCTGCGAGGGTCTTGAAGAAGGACTCGGGCAGGGTCATGACCGCGAGCTGTCCGGACGGGCCGGCGTACACGTCTGAGGGCACGTTGTTCGCCGAGGTCAGCAGGTTGGTCTTCGAGCCGTCCTTGGTCTTGTACAGGTTGAACGTGGTGTACAGGTAGTTGCCGACCGGCGAGGAGACCTGGGCGTACAGGGTCATGCCGGTGTCGCCGACGGCGCTGCCCGCGCACGTGGTGAAGGGGTTGGTGCGCAGCCCGCCCGGGGCGTTGGGCGGCACGTCGTAGGTGACGGAAGCGTTCGTCGTGGTCTCGTGGGGCACGTCGCCGTTGAACTGCTTCCAGGAATAGGCGTTGCCGCCGGAGTTGGGGTTGCCCTCGTCGGCGGCGGTGGCTCGCAGCCCGAGAGTCAGACTCCTTCCGCCGCCCGCGACGAGGGAGCTGACCGTCTTGCTGAGGTCGAATCCGACTCCTGCGGCGGCGCAGCCCGAATAACCGTGGGCGACGTCGGCGGTGCCGATCGGCGAGGCGCCCCAACTCGGCTGGTTGTTCCAGGTCGTCGTTTGGGAACCGGAGCCGTAGATCGGGCCGGTTTGGTACAGGTCCACTTCCGACGCGTTGCATGAGGGCGCCACGTCTTCGAAGAAGTTGACCTCTGCGTTGTTCGGCGCCGAAGAGACGACGGCTCCCGCGGGCAGGCCGGACAGGTCCAGCGTGGTGAACGAGCGGGCCGTGAAGAACGGTGCCGACCAGCCGTTGAAGCCGACCTGCATACGGCTGTTGGTGCCGACGCCGTAGTAGGACTGGTCGGGGAAGGCGGAGTTGACCATGGTCCACGCGGAGACGCTGGGACCGAAGGGCGGGTCGATGTAGATCGGCAGGTGAGGGGCGCCGGTCAACAGCGACGATGGCGGCTTCAGGGTCAGCGTGCCGGCCGCATACGACGCCGAGAGCGACGCGGTGCGCGCGCGCTCGCCCGGGCCGTTGACGGAGGAGGCGAGCGGCGCGCCGCTGACCGGGTCGAGCCCGCTGCTGGTCACGCTCGACGAGGAGGGACCGGCCGCGCCCGACGCGGCGCCCGCCGAGTGCGCCGCCGCCGTGGGCGAGTCCCAGGCGGTGGCGGCGGGAGCGGTGAACACGGCCCGGCCGCCCGGGTCGGTCGCGGCCAGGTTGCCGGCCGCGTCCGTGGCGACTTTCAGACCGATGGCGGACACGCCGGTCTTCATCAGGGCCGCGAGTCCGGGGCTGGCCGCCGCGGCGGCGGTCTTGACGACGAACACGTCGCTGATGCCGCCCTGGGAGGTGGCCGTGACCACCAGGTCGATGCCCGGCAGGACATTGCTATAAGTGGCCGTGGCGCCCGAGACGGCGGGGGCGGGCAGCGCGGTCGGCAGGGTGAGCGAGAGCTGCCGGCCGCCGAGGGTGAGCACGGCCAGCGGCTTTCTGCCGCCGCCGGAGAGCACCAGGCTGCCGGTGGTGGCGGCGGGGGAGTAGGTGCCGTCGCCGTTGCGGATCAGGGTTGCGTCGAGGCCGACCCAGGCGCCGTTCTTGCGCACGCGCACCGGGCTGGGCGAGGTGTCGAGGGTGAAGCTGCCGTTGGGGTTCGCCGTGGTCCGGCTGGTGGCCGTGGTCATGGCGTCGGCGATTACCGGCCGCCCGGTCGACTTGGCCTGGGCCGATGCCTGTGCGGCGGTCAGTGCCCTGCTTGAGGCGTCGGCGGCAGGCGTGGTCGCCACGTGGTGTGTGACAGGAGCCTGTGCCGCGTATGTGCCGATCAGGAGGCCTGCGGCAACGGTGAGTGCGAGGCTGCTCGAGAAAAGAGGCCCGATTTTTGGCAGTCGTGTATTAGGGCGCATCAGTGATGGATCCCCCATGCTCATGCGACGTGGAATGCGCCAGGGGCTTGTCGCGAAATTCCCCCGCGCTGCGCACGCTACCTCCCGCGGTTGCTCATCTTCCAGATCTGGGCCACGCAACCGAGTGGTCTCCGCGCGCTCGGGTCGCATGCAAAGTCGTCCGCTGAAAACAGCCCCCCGGATCTTTGCCTTTCCGTGACCTTGGGCGGGTGGCGGTCGGCTACCGTCCGAATGCTGCCTGTCGTGGCTGGTCAACGGGGACCGGCGCCCGGGCGGTGTACGGGATGCGGGAAGATCGCTTCGTTCGCATGGGGGTATCGCTATGCGCGTTTCGGCCTGGGAGAATCTCAGGGTTCTGTGTCGGCGGCGCCGGTCCGCGGTCCTGGACGGACTGGCGGCGGTGGCGCTGGCCGCACCGCTCGTCCTGTCCGCCGCCGCCCAGCCTGCGCCGTACACGTCGGCGGCGCCGGGTCTTCCGCCCGTCGATCTCGGCCAGCCGGTGGCCGTGCACCCGTTCACGCCGCATCCGGCGGCCGCTGGTGCCGCACCCGCCGTGAACGCCGTGCCCACGGCAGTGCACTGGCCCGCCGCCGCCGGCGGTTCCGCCGCGTTGAGCGCTCCGGGCGCCGCGAGCTCGAACCTGGCCAAGCCGGCTGCTCAACTCGCGCCGCCGGCGGCCGGAACGCTGGGCACCGCGACGTATGCCGCGGGCACCCCGGTATGGTTCCGGTCCGTCGAGCCCGCGAGCAGGTCGTATCAGGGCCCGTCCGGGGTCCGGGTCGGCGTCGCATCGCATGACAGTGCCCTGAAAGCAGGCGTGGACGGGGTCGTCTTCACCGTCACGCCCACCGCCGGTGGACGCGGCGCGGTGAACGTCGGGGTGGACTACTCGTCGTTCGCGCAGGCCTACGGCGGCAACTACGGCTCCCGGCTGCGCTTGGTCGCGTTGCCGGCCTGCGCGCTGACCACCCCGCAGGCGGCCGCCTGCCGCACCGAGACCCCGCTGTCTTCGACCAACGACCCGGCCGCGCGCACGGTTTCGGCGCAGATCACCCTGGACCCGGCGACGGCCGCACCGTCGCAGACCGGTCAGGGGACACACGCAGCGCAGCCGGCCGGCACCCTCGTGGTGGGCGTCGACACCTCGCCCTCGGGCGGTGACGGCGGCGGAAACGGGGGCACGTACGCCGCCACGAGCCTGAAGCCCTCGGGATCCTGGTCCGCGGGCGGCTCGTCCGGGTCGTTCACGTATTCGTACCCGATCGCGGTGCCGCCGGCGGCCTCCTCGCTGGCGCCCACGGTCAGCCTCTCCTACGATTCCGGCAGCGTCGACGGGCAGACCGCGGCGACCCAGGCGCAGGCGAACTGGCTGGGGGACGGCTGGTCGACTCCCGAGAGCTACATCGAGCAGTCGTTCACCTCCTGCGCCGACTCCCCGGAGGGCGCCGCCGCCACGCAGTCCACCGGGGACATGTGCTACGACGGGCCGGTCCTGACCCTCTCGCTCGACGGCTCGACCACCTCGCTGGTGTGCGCGGCGGACTGCAACAGCGACAGCGCCGTGTGGAAGCCCACCGTGGACAACGGCGAGGTGGTCACCCGGCACACGAACGCGGGCAACGGCACCGGCACCTACGACGACTCGTACTGGACGGTGACCGACCGCACCGGCACGGTGTTCAGCTTCGGACGCAACGTCCTGCCAGGCTGGTCCACGGGCCAGCCGGTCACCGGCTCCGTGCAGTCCGAACCGGTGTACTCCGGGCACAATCCGGCCGACTCGACCACGAAGCAGCCGTTCACCGATCCCTGCTACAACGCGAACTGGTCGTCCTCGTGGTGCACGATGGAGTACCGGTGGAACCTCGACTATGTCAAGGATCTGCACGGCAACGCGATGGCGTACTACTACCAGCAGGACACGAACGCCTACGCGCAGAACGGCAACACGACCAACGCGACCCCGTACGTACGCGACGCGCACCTGGACCACATCGACTACGGGTTCACCGACGGGGGCGCCTATGGCACGGTGGCGGACAAGGTGGCGTTCGCCACCGGGGGCCGGTGCGTGTCCGGGACCTGCGACCCGCTGAACTCGAGCACCAAGGCCAACTGGCCGGACGTGCCCTACGACCTGGTGTGCGCCTCCGGGACGACCTGCACGAGCTATTCGCCGTCGTACTTCTCCACCGTGCGCCTGACCTCGATCGCCACCGAGCAGTACTCCACCGCGGCCTCCAGCTATGTGACGGTGGACTCCTGG
>NZ_DASZGI010000119.1:0-4150 GCF_035938995.1 Actinocrinis sp. | reverse complement strand
TTCCTACTCCTGGACATGCTGAACGCCGGTGTCCATCCGCGCATACCCGGAACGGGCTCCGTCGGTGCTTCCGACCTTTGTCTGCTGGCGCATCTCGCGCAGGTCATCATGGGCGAAGGGCTCGCCGAGTTCGAGGGCGCGGTGTCAGCGGGCGACTCGGCCTTGGCCCTTGCCGGACTGCGTCCTGCCGTTCTCGGACCCAAGGACGGGCTCGCGTTGTGCAGTTCGAACTCGGTGAGTTCCGGAGTCGGGGCCTTGGCGCTCGCCGACGGAGGCGAGATCTTCACACTCGCGCAGGCGGTCGCGGCGCTGACCTACGAAGGTTTCCGCGCGAACACGACTCCGCTTGACCCGAGCGTGCAGGCGGCCCGTCCGGCACCCGGTCAGCCGGCAGCAGCGAACGGCTTGCGCGCGCTGCTCACCGGCGGACTGCTGCTCGACCCGGCCAACGCCCGGCGGCTTCAGGACCCGATCAGTCTGCGCTGCGTCTCACAGGTGCACGGTGCGCTGCTGGCGGCGCTCGACTTCGTCCGTCCGGCGCTCGCGGCCGAACTCGGCGGTGCAGCCGACAATCCGCTCGTCCTGGCCGAGGAGGGGCGGGTGGTGTCGACGGGCAACTTCCACACGTCCGCCCTGGCCCTGGCGTTCGACACGCTCGCGCTGGCCCTGTGTCACGTCGCGACTCTCTCGCTCGCCCGCACCGAATGCCTGTTGACTGGCAGGCATTCCGGCTTGCCGGTCACCCTGTCACCGCGCGGTCCTGGTCATACCGGATTCATGGCTCTGATCAAGACCTCGCAGGCGCTCGCTGTCGAGATCAAGCAGCTGGCGACGCCGGTGTCTACGGATACGTACAGCAGCGCCGACGGAGTGGAGGACGACACCACGAACGCTCCGCTCGCGGCCCGTCGCACCGGCTGGATCATCGATCGGCTGCGCAGTGTTCTGGCGGTCGAGGCGCTGGTCGCGGCTCAAGCTGTGGATCTCGCCGACGTAGCTGCGCTCGGTGTCGGGCCGACACTGCTCCATCGATCGGTCCGGGCGATCATCGAGCCCTTGGACGACGATCGTGCCTGTGGTCCGGACGTGGAGCGCGTTGCGGCGGAAGTGCTGGCGGATCGGCAGGTACTCGCGAAGTTGGAAGCCATCGTTGCAGGCACGTCCGCTTCGTCCGCTCCAGCCCTCCCGCGCGTCGCTGAGCGTGATTGACGTAAGGCGCGAGATTTACGGTCTGTTCAACGTCCGAATGCTCCCGCAGCGGCCGATTCGGGATTACGCTGTCGCCCCGGCCGATCCCCGTCGGAGGGAACTGCGATGCGTCGTACCAGATCACTGCGAATCAGCCGAAAGTACGCGATCCTCTCCGCGGCGGCGGTCGTCGCCACCGGCGTGGCGGGCGCCGCGGGACAGACTGTCGCCTCCGCGAGCGCTTCTCCGAGCCACAGCCTCTGCGGTCTATCCGGCCCGATCAAGCACGTCATATACCTCCAGTTCGACAACACCCATTACACCCGCGACGCCGCGAACGTGCCGAGCGACCTGGAGCAGATGCCGACCCTGCTGCACTTCCTGACCGGCCAGGGCACCGTGGTCACGCACGAGCACACGCCGTTGATCGCGCACACCGCGAACGACATCGTGACCTCGGAGTCCGGGCTCTACGGGGACAAGCAGGGTCTTGCGATATCCAACACGTACCAGTACTACACACCGGACGGCACGACCGACACGGCCGGCTCGTTCGCGTACTGGACGGACCCGATCGTCGACTACAACACGGCGACGGGCGCGCCGCTCGGCGATTCCTCGCCCACCGTCGTGTCGCCGGTCGGCGGTCAGGCACCCGCGCCATGGGTCTCATACACCCGCGCCGGCTGTGACTTCGGTTCCGTCGCCGCGGCCGACACCGAACTTGAGAACACCACGCCCGATGTGCCCGACGTGTACGGGAGCAACTCGGCCCAGGCGAAAGAGGCTGAGGACCCGACTCAGCAGGCGAAGGCGGCGGCCGACTTCGAGGGCCTGTCGATCCACTGCGCAGCGACCTCGGCGCTGTGTTCCACGGCGAACGGCGTCGCGGACAACTTGACCGACGAGCCGGGCGGTTACTTCGGCTACCAGGCACTTTTCGGGAACGCCGCGATCCAGCCGGTTGTCAGCCCGAGCGGACCGGTGCGCGACCTCTACGGCAACGTGATCAATGACGGGCGGGGCAACATCGGATTCCCCGGCTACAACGCGATGACCGGCCAGAACGCCCTGGCGTACACGCTGGACATGCAGTTGCGCGGCGTGCCGGTGACCTACACCTATCTCACCGACCTGCACGAGGACTGGGCGACCGGAAACGCGTTCGGGCCGGGTGCGAGCGGCTACGTGGCACAGGCGAAGGCGGAGGACAAGGCGTTCGGGGTCTTCTTCGCCGATCTGGCCGCGCATGGCATCACCAAGCAGAACACGCTGTTCGTGGTGACGGCGGACGAGGGCGACCACTTCGTCGGCGGCGCCGGATCCCCGGCCGGCTGTAACGGCGTCAAAGTCCCGTGCACGTACTCGAACATCGGTGAGGTGGACGCCAACCTCAACGGTCTGCTCGCGACACAGGAAGGGATCACCACCCCGTTCGACGTGTCGGCGGACTCGGCCCCGGCTGTGTACGTCCACGGACAGCCCGCGCGCACCTCGGCGGACGTGCGTGCCCTGGAGCAGGCGACGGCGAAACTCACCACGCTCGACCTCGCCACTGGGAAGACCGTTCAGCTGACGCGGTACCTGGCCGATCCGGTGGAGCTGAAGCTATTGCACATGGTCACCGGCGACCCGGGCCGCACGCCGTCGTATGTCCTCTTCGGGAACACGGACTTCTGGATCAACGGCGGCGACCCGAACTGCACCACCCCCTGCACCGTCCAGAACAGCGCTGAGGCGTGGAACCACGGCGACGTCGCTCCTGAGATCAACACGACGTGGCTTGGGCTGGTCGGCCCAAGCGTGCGCACCGCGGGCGTCGACAACACGACCTGGTCCGAGCACGCCGACATCGAGCCGACGATCATGGCGCTCACCGGTCTGCACAGCGACTACACGCCCGACGGCCGCGTCCTGGCCGAGGCGCTGACCGGCCAGAGCTGGCAGAACCCGTCGCTGCTCGCGCTCGGGCGGGTCTACAGCCAGCTCGACTCGTCGGTGGGCCAGTTCGCTCTCGACACGCTCACCGCGTCGACTCAGGCGCTGACCAGCGACACCCCCGGCGACGCGCAGTACACGAGCATCGAGAACCAGCTGATCCAGCTCGGCGCGGCGAGAGACGCGCTCGTTCAGCAGATACGGGATGTGCTCGACGGCCAGGGGATGAAAGGCATGAACAGCGTGCAGCCGCAGCCCTCTCTAGTCGCCAGTGCGAACAATCTGACCAAGGCGGGCGAGCAACTGCTGACCCAGGTGACGCACCTCTCGCCGTCGTAGCGCGACGGGTTCGGGAGGCGCGCTCGGGGGCATTTATGAGCGGCGGGTCTTCGGATTTAAAACGACCGGTCGTCTTAAGCTTTGGGTGAGGTGAGAGACCCGCCGAGCAACGGCTGCTGCGACGCCGCAAGCTGCCGACTGCGGCGGTTCTGCGCTGGCTTTAAAACGACCGGTCGTCTTACATTCTCGCGCAGGTTAGAGACAGCCGCAGCGCATCGTCTGTGTGGTTGCTGCGCCGCCACACGCAGCCCACGTGCAGAGTTGTCGCGCGGTTCTTTCAAAATGGCCGGTCGTCTTAAAAGGTGCATGGGCGGCCTGATGGCCGTTCGCCGCGGTGTCGCATGTAACGGGCGCTGCGCACGCTCGCGATATGTCTTGACTTTGAACTCTCGCGCTATATCGTGTTCCTCGTTCGAGTGAGGAGGGTGGCGATGAGAGAACCGACTCTGGCGATCGACGCGGAGGGTTTGGTCAAGACATACAAGGGCGGGGTCGAGGCGGTGCGGGGCATCAGCCTTCAGATTCCGGCGGGGACGGTGTTCGGGCTGCTCGGACCCAACGGGGCGGGGAAGTCCACGGTGGTCAGGATGCTTTCGACGCTGTCCGCGCCCACCTCGGGCCGGGCCACGGTCGCCGGATTCGACATCGTGCGCGAGCAGGGGCGCGTACGGCGTGCGATCGGCTG
>NZ_DASZGI010000118.1:0-25186 GCF_035938995.1 Actinocrinis sp. | reverse complement strand
GCTCGTCGACCGGTTCTCCCGGCGGCCGTTCCGGCGGGGTCATCCGGTGACCGGGACGAAATTGCGGATGACCACGGCGGTCGGCGCCGGAGGCGTGACCGTGACCCCCGCCGTCTCGCTGCCGCGGGTGCAAGTTTCACGCCCGCATCCTTGGTGATCCGGTCGAACACCCGATCGCGCACGAGCGTCGTTGACGCTAACTCCACGGCTCGTACGGTGTCGCTGCGCCGTCAACAGTCACGGTGCAGGCACGGAGCGATACGTCCCGTGACTGTCCACCCCCACCTGGAGGACTCGCAGCCAGTGGCTCACCACTACCAGCCCGCCCGAGCCGCATCCCTCGCGCTCGCGGTCGGTGCTTCATTCCTCATACCCTTGATCAGCTCGCAGGCCGCGCAAGCGGCCACGCACGTCGCCAATCCGTTCGTCGGCTCGGTGCCGTACCTGAACCCGAATTACGTGTCCGAGGTCAACGCGCAGGCCTCCGCGGACGGCGGCTCGCTCGGAGCCGCCGAGGCGAGCGTCGCGAACTACCAGACCGCGATCTGGATGGACCACATCGGCGCCATCGCCGGCGACAGCACCCACCTCGGCCTGCAGGCGCAGCTCGACAACGCCGAGACGCAGTCGCAGAGCAGCTCCAGCCCGGTCCTGGTGGAAGTGGTCATCTACGATTTGCCCGGCCGCGACTGCGCGGCGCTGGCCTCCAACGGCGAGATCCCGGCGACCAGCGCCGGGCTGACCGAGTACGAGTCGCAGTACATCGACCCGATCGTGGCGATCGAGGGCAACGCGAAGTACAGCAACCTGCGGCTCGTCAACTTCATCGAGCCGGACTCGCTGCCCAACGCGGTGACCAACCAGGGTAAGCCCGCCTGCGCCACCGCCACCCCGTACTACGAGCAGGGCATCGAGTACGCCCTCGGCAAGCTGCACGCCATCGGTCCGCAGATCTACAACTACATGGACATCGGGCACTCCGGCTGGCTCGGCTGGCCCAACAACATGAGCGGCGCCGGCCCCGAGTACGCCAAGGTGGTCAGCGCGGCCGCGGGCGGCTATGCCACCGTCGACGGCTTCGTCTCCGACACTGCCAACACCACCCCCTCCGACGAGCCGTTCCTGCCCAACTCCAGCCTCACCGTCGGCGGGCAGCCGCTGAAGTCGGCGAACTTCTACCAGTGGAACCCGTACTTCGACGAGCACAGCTACGACGAGGCGATGTACAACGAGTTTGTCTCCAGCGGCTTCCCGTCCAGCGTGGGCATGGTCATCGACACCTCCCGCAACGGCTGGGGCGGCTCGGCGCGGCCGACCGCGCTCAACCCCAGCCCCACCGACGTCAACAGCTACGTGGCCGCGAACAAGGTCGACCAGCGGCCGTTCCGCGGCGACTGGTGCAACGTCAACGGCGCCGGCATCGGAGCGCGCCCGCAGGCCAACCCCTACGGCTCCGGCGATCACATCATCGCCGACGTGTGGATCAAGCCTCCGGGTGAATCCGACGGCGACTACCCCACCGCCACCCACCCCCACGGCGACCCGCACTGTGACCCCAACGGCACCCAGACTGACGGCAACGGCGGCACCTACCCCACCGACGCCATCCCCGGCTACGACATCCCCGCCGGCCAGTGGTTCGCGGCGCAGTTCCAGCAGTTGGTGCAGAACGCCTACCCGGCCATCGGCAGCAGCGGCGGCGGCACGACTACGTGCTCTCCCACCGGTACGATCACGGCCGGGAACTACATCATCCAGAACAACGAGTGGAACTCGACGGCCCAGCAGTGTGTCACGTACACCGGCGGGACGGCGTGGAATGTGAGCACCGCGAACTTCAACCTGGGTACCAGCGGTGCGCCCGCGACGTACCCGTCGATCTACAACGGCTGCCACTGGGGCCTGTGCAGCTCGAACAGCAGCTTCCCGATCCAGGAGAGCAACCTGGGCAGCGTGACCAGCTCGTGGTCGACGACGCAGCCGGCGTCGGGGGCGTATGACGTGGCGTACGACATCTGGTTCAACTCCACGCCCACCACCGGCGGCCAGCCGGACGGCACCGAGGTGATGGTGTGGATCAACAGCCGCGGCGGGGTGCAGCCGTTCGGCAGCCAGACCGGCACGGCGAACATCGACGGCATGAACTGGAACGTGTGGACCGGACAGCAGACCTCGTGGAAGATCATTTCCTACGTGCTGAACCCGGGGACCACGTCGGTCTCGAACCTGGATCTTAAGGCGCTGTTCGGCGACGCGGTCTCGCGCGGCTCGATCAACCCCGCCAACTACCTGATCGACGTCGAGGCCGGCTTCGAGATCTGGCAGGGCGGCCAGGGTCTGGGCACCAACAGCTTCTCCGTCTCCGCCACGGCCGGCGGCGGGGGAGGGGACACCACCCCGCCGAGCGTGCCGGCGAACCTCGCGGTGACCGGCACGACCAGCTCGTCGGTCTCGCTGTCGTGGTCGCCGTCCACGGACAACGTCGGCGTGGCCGGATACCGGGTGTACCGCAACGGCGCCCAGATCGGCACCACCTCCGGAACCACATTCACCGACACGGGGCTGTCCGCCTCGACGCAGTACTCGTATACGGTCGCCGCCTATGACGCGGCCGGCAACGTCTCGGCGCAGTCCGGCGCAGTGAGCGCGACCACCTCGTCGGGCGGCGGGGGCGGCGGCAGTGGCTGCACGGCCACGTACCAGGTCGGCACCGACTGGGGCAACGGCTTCACCGCCAACGTCACCGTCGCCAACACCGGATCGTCGGCCACCAACTCCTGGAAGGTCACCTGGACCTGGGCCGGCAACCAGCAGATCACCAACATGTGGAACGCCAACAACCAGCAAACCGGCCAGAACGAGACCGCGACCAACATGAGCTACAACGGCGTCATCGCCCCGGGAGCCAACACCAGCTTCGGATTCCAGGGCAGCTACACCGGCACCAACAGCGCGCCCACGCTCACCTGCACCGCGAGCTGATCGGCGACCGCTGAACCTGAAACACCGTCGGCCCGGCGTACGGGAGCCCCCGCGCGCCGGGCCGACGCGTCGTCGGCTTCTTCCTCAGACGCGGCCGGCCCACGGTCGCCGGCCGACCGTCACAGCGCGATAACGCTTGGCGGCTGCTCCAACGCGGGCCTTCCGTAAGCGCTTCCCGCAGCGCTATGTTTCAGTAGCCGCTTCAGGGAAGCGCTTACGGAAACGCTTTCTTTAGCGTTTTTGCACAGATTCAAGCCATTTGTCGCGCCCCGCGGATCGTGGGCGCCGACCGGGTCAGCGCCAGGACAGAAACGCCATGAACCTCACCCATCAACGCAGACGGGAGGTGCCGGACGGATGCTCGAGGAGCCCCCGTTGACGGACGAGCGCGAGTCGGCGCGCTCGTTGACGATCTATGACGTGGCCCGGACCGCGGGGGTCTCCATCGCCTCGGTCTCCCGCGTGCTGAACGGGCACACCACGCCGCGCCCGGAGACCCGCGAACGCGTGATGCGTGCGGTCCAAGAGCTCGGCTTCGTGCCGGACAGCGCTGCCCGCGCGCTCTCCAGCCGATTCAAGGAGATCGTCGCCGTCGTCTTCCGCCGACCGCGTGCCGAGCCGCTGACCGCGGCCGACAACCCGGAGTACCAGGACGAGGCCGACAGCCTGGTGTTCATCGACGTGATCAACCGCGGCATCGAGATCGCCGCCGAGCGTCAGGGCTTCGACCTGCTGCTCAGCTCGGTGCCTGTCGACGAGCTCACGCCCAACGGCAAGGTCGCCAAACTCGCCGGGAAGAGCGACGGGATCATCCTGCACGACCGGGTGCTCACCCCGTCCGGCATCGCCAGGCTCGCGAGCCGCATCCCGGTGGTCACCCTCGCCGGCATCCCGACCCGGGCCAGTGTCAACCTCACGGCGGACAACAGCGCGGGTATGCGGGAGCTGACGCACCACCTCCTCGGCAGGCACGGGTACCGCAGCATCGCGTATGTCTCCGGCCATCGCGACAGCCCGGACAACCTCGCCCGCGCCGCCGCGCTGCGCGAGGTGGCCGAGGGCTACGGCATCAAGGCCGCCGTCGGCCCGCAGTGGGCCGGCGAGTACTCCGCCGCGGGCGGCGCCCGGGCGATCCAGCGGGTTCTCGCCGAGGGCATCGAACTGCCCCGCGCCATCTGCTGCGCCAACGACCAGACCGCCCTCGGCGTGATCAACGAACTGCGACGGCACGGCCGCCGCGTGCCCGAAGACGTCGCGGTCACCGGTTTCGACGACGTGTCCATCGCCCGGCACGTCAGCCCGCCCTTGACGACGGTCCGCCAGCCGATCGAACGACTCGGCGCACTCGCCTTCGAGACGCTGCACTCCCTGATCGGCGGCGAGCGGCCCGCTGAACGCCAGATCGTGCTCCCCGTCCACGTCGTCTACCGCTCCAGCTGCGGCTGCCGACCCAGTCCCGTGCCGCCGCCCGGCACGGGCCGGCCGTGAGGTGACCCTGTTGCCCCTGCTGATCCGAAGGGCAGGGTTCTACCTGCTCGCCGCATACGCGGCGCTCACCCTGAACTTCTTCATCCCCCGCATGCTCCCCGGCAACGCGCTCGACGCCGTGCTTACGACGATGCGCGGCGAGACCACCCCGCAGGAGCTGGCCGGAATGGCCGCCCAGTACGGCATCGACAGCAAGCAGAGCCTGATGGCGCAGTACTTCACCTACGTCGCGCACACCCTCAGCGGAAACCTCGGTTTCTCCACGAGCAAGCAGGTGCCGGTCACCACCGTGCTCGGCGGCGAATTGCCCTGGACGATCGGGCTGATCGGCTCGGCCACCGTGGTCGCCTTCCTGCTCGGCACCCTGATCGGCATCGTCGCGGGATGGAAGCGCGGCGGCCTGATCGACACCGTCGTCCCGGTATCAGCCTTCTTCCAGGCGGTGCCCTACTTCGTCCTCGGCCTGCTGCTGTTGATCATCTTCGGCGTGGACCTGCACTGGTTCCCCATCGGCGGCGGCTACGACGCGACCAGCCGCACCGTCACCTACATACAGGGCTGGAACTGGCCGTACGTCTCGAGCGTGCTGCAACACTCGGTGCTGCCCGCCTCGACCGTCGTGCTCGCCTCGATCGCCGGCTGGATCGTCGGCATGCGCAACATGATGATCACCACCATGGACGAGGACTACGTTCTCGTCGCCTGCGCCAAGGGACTGCCACGCTGGCGCACGGTGGCCATCGCGGCCCGCAACGCCATCCTGCCGACGATCTCCAACGTCACCCTGTCCATCAGCCTCGTGGTCACCGGCGCGATCCTGGTCGAGGTGGTCTTCAACTATCCCGGCGTCGGCCTGGAGATATTCAACGCGGTGCAGAGCACCGACTATCCGCTGATCCAGGGCATCCTGCTGGTCGTCACGCTGGCCGTGCTCGCCGCGAACCTGATTGCCGACTTCGCATACGCTGCGCTCGACCCGCGCTCCCGCAGAGAGGCCTGAGCCGATGACCGCCCTGGACCCCGCGCTCGTCGGGCCGCCCGACGGTTCGGCCTCCGACCTGCTGCCCGGGCTCTCGCCGCGCCGTTCGCGCGCTACGCGCCGCATGCCGCCGGCGAAGGTGCTCCTCGGCGGCATCGTCACCGCGTTCTTCGTGCTGGTGGCTCTGCTCGGGCCGCTGGTCGCTCCGCACGCCGCCGGCTGGGTCGCGAACACCAGCAGCGGCACGCCGCAACCACCGTCCGGGCCGCTGTGGCTGGGCACCGACAACATGCAGCACGACCTGTTCTCGCAACTGCTCGTCGGGAGCCGCTCGACGCTGCTGATCGCCTTCCTGGCCGGCGCCATCGCCACCGTGCTCTCGGTCGCCGTCGGGGTGACCGCCGGCTACCTCGGCGGCGTCGTCGACGAGATCCTCTCCGCGCTGAGCAACATCTTCCTGGCGCTGCCCGGCCTGCTGATCCTCATGGTGATCATCAGCCCGCTGCCAGTGCCGGACAAGGGCAACTCGCTCGTGATCGGGTTCGTGGTGGCCATCACCTCCTGGGCCTACGGGGCCAGAGCCCTGCGGGCCCAGACGCTCGCGCTGCGCGGGCAGGACTACGTGGTCTCCGCGCAGGTGATCGGCGAGCGCAAGTCCCGGATCATCCTGTTCGAGATCGTGCCGAACCTCCTGCCGATCGTGGCCGCCTCCTTCATCTTCACCGTCATCTACGGCCTGGGCGTGTATGTCGCGCTGTGCTACCTCGGAGTGGTCAGCCCCTCCTCCGGCTCCTGGGGCACCATGCTCCAGAGCGCGCAGAGCAACAGCGCGATCGGCAACGGCTGGTGGTGGTGGTATCTGCCGCCCGCCCTGTGCGTCGCCCTGGTCGGCTTCGGCCTCGCGCTGCTCAACTTCGGCATCGACGAGATCATCAACCCGCGTATACGCTCGGCCCGCACCGGCGGCCGCGACGTGAAGTTCCAGCTGGGCCTCACCCCGGTGGTGCGCCAGGCGAGCCCGGAAGGAGAGCCGCGGTGAGCACGGCGACGGCGATCGACGCGGACGCGGCCCCGTGGTCGCCCGCGCAGCCCGTACTCGAGGTGCGCGGTCTGAACGTGGACTACGGCGCCGGCCGGGACGCGGTCCGCGCTGTCAACGAAGTGACGTTCACCCTGCGCCGCGGCGAAGTGCTCGGCCTGGCCGGGGAGAGCGGCTCCGGCAAGTCCACCCTGGCCTACGCGATCACCCGGCTGCTGCGCGCCCCGGGGGTGATCACCGGAGGCGAGGTGGTCTTCCACCAGCCCTCCGCGTCCGGCGGCCCGGCGCGCACGGTGGACCTGCTGGCTGCTGACGCCCGCGAGCTGGCCGGCATCCGCTGGGTGGACCTGTCCATGGTCTTCCAGAGCGCGATGCACGCGCTGAACCCGGTGGCGCGGATCGAGGGCCAGCTGACCGATGTGCTCAAGCGGCACCGGCCGGACATGGCGCCGGCCGAACGGCGGGCGCGCGCCATCGAACTGCTCGGCATGGTCGGCATCACGCCGGACCGGCTCAGCTCTTACCCGCACGAGCTGTCCGGTGGCATGCGCCAGCGCGTGATGATCGCGATGGCGCTCGCGCTGGAGCCCAGCCTCGTCATCATGGACGAGCCGACCACCGCCCTGGACGTGGTCACCCAGCGCGAGATCCTGGACGAGCTGATGCGGCTGCGCGAGCGGCTCGGCTTCGCGGTGATCTTCATCACCCACGACCTGTCCCTGCTGCTCGAACTCGCCGACACCATCGCGATCATGTACGCGGGACAGTTGGTGGAATCGGCCGCGGCCGCGGACCTGCTCGCCGCCCCGCGCCACCCCTACAGCCTGGGGCTGCTCAACTCGTTCCCCGCCCTGCACGGCGAACGCGTCAAGATGACCGGCATCCCCGGCTCGCCCCCCTCGCTGCGCGCGATGCCGACCGGCTGCAAGTTCCACCCGCGCTGCCCGCACGCCTTCGAGCGCTGCTCGGCCGAGCAGCCCGCGCTGCTCACCCCCGCCGGCTCACGCGGCAAGCGCACCGTCGCCTGCTGGCTACAGACCGGAGACCGCGTGCCGCCCGAACCCCTGGGCCGTCCGGAAGGCGACCGTTCCCAGGATCTCGCCGTCGGAGGGCACTGATGACCGAGCAGGCCACGCGAGTGACGGTCCACGGACCCCGACGCGAAGGAGTGCCCGCGCTCGAGGCACGCCGGCTGACCAAGCACTTCCCGCTCGCCGCGCTCGGCTCGCGCGGCCGGGTCGTGCACGCCGTGGACGACATATCCCTGGCCCTGCCGCAAGGCACGGTTACCGCGGTGGTCGGGGAGAGCGGCTCGGGCAAGTCCACCCTCGCCCGCCTGCTCACCGGCCTGATCAAGCCGACCTCCGGGCAACTGGTGCTGGGCGGACGCCCGGTCGGTGGCCGCCCACGGGAACGCCGGGCCTACACCAGCGACGTGCACCTGGTACTGCAAGACCCGTTCTCATCTCTCAACGCCGCGCACAGCGTGCGGTACCACATTCAGCGTCCGCTGAAGTTGCACACGCGGCTTCGCGGCGCGGAACTGGAGGCGACGACGGTCGAGCTGCTTGAGCGCGTCTCGCTCTCGCCCGGCGCGGAGTACGCGGACAAGTTCCCGCACGAGCTCTCCGGCGGTCAGCGCCAGCGCGTCGCGATCGCGCGCGGCCTTGCCGTGGGCCCGCGGGTGCTCCTGGCCGACGAGCCGGTCTCCATGCTCGACGTCTCCATCCGGCTCGGCGTGCTCAACCTGTTCGACGAGCTGCGCGACAACGAGAACCTGGCCATCCTCTACGTCACCCACGACATCGCCTCGGCCCGCTACCTGGCGGACACGATCGTGGTGATGTACGCGGGACAGGTGGTGGAGTCGGGACCGGCCACTCAGATCACCGACAGTCCGCAGCATCCCTACACCCAGCTGCTGCTGAGCGCCGCCCCCGACCCCTCTCGGGGACGGGCGCCGGTGCTGCGGGGCAAGGGCTCGCCGCCGAGCCTGGTCAGCCCGCCCGAAGGCTGCCGCTTCCATCCGCGCTGCCCGTTCGCCATGCCGGTCTGCTCGCAGCGCACTCCGCCACCGCTGCCGGTCGGACCCGATCAAATCGCCGCGTGCTGGCTGCATGGCGAGCCGGACGGCGCGGCGACCGCCGAGTAGCACGAGCCACAGATCCGAAGGACGGGACCGCATGGGACCAACTCAAGGCCGCCAGGCCTGCCGACCCCCGCCAGGGGAACCGACGGCCCGGTGACGGCGGGGCCTAGACCGCCGCCACCGGGTGCACCCGACCGCGGACCCGACAGAAGCCGGGACCGACCACCGCAGTTCAAACACGCAAATCCGTCACAGGAATGCTCGAGAACTGGCCGGCAGCGAAGCCGGTCGGATAAGAGGAGCGTACAGAAATGTCACGCATGACACGCACCACGGGGATCGCGCTGGCGACCGCCGCGTGCCTCGGTTTGGCGGCATGCTCGTCCGCAGGCGGCAACGCCAAGGGCGACACCGCGTCCCCGGCCACTGCTCTGGTGATCGAGGACAACACCGGCGCGACCGCCTACACGAACAACTTCAACCCGTTCGACTCGGGTGATTTCGTGCTCAGCGAGAACACGGCCTCCTTCGTGTACGAGCCGCTGATGCAGATCAACTCGCTCAACCCGAGCCAGCCCCCGATCCCGTGGCTGGCGCAGAGCTTCACCTGGTCCGACGGCGGCAAGACGCTGACCATCGCGCTCAACTCGAAGGCCAAGTGGAGCGACGGTTCGCCGCTCATCTCGGACGACGTCGCATTCACTTACCAGATGGTCACCCAGAACCAGTCGATGAACCTGCAGGGCGTGCCGACCGCCTCCAGCGTCACCACCCCGGACGCCTCCACGGTCGTGCTGAGCTTCGCCACGCCGCAGCAGGCGAACTACGTGGAGATCGCCAACCAGCTGATCGTGCAGAAGAAGCAGTGGTCGTCCATCTCCAACCCGGCCACCTACGTGCTGCCCGGCGCGCAGGCCGTCGGGACCGGACCGTACGTGCTCGACAGCTTCAGCGGCCAGGACGTGAAGTACAAGGCCAACGCCTCCTACTGGGGCGGCGCGCCGAAGGTCAAGGAGATCTCAGTCCCGCTCTACACGAGCAACGACGCCGCGGCCCTGGCGCTGGAGAACGGCGACATCGACCTGGCGGGCAACGACATCAGCAACGTACAGACCGCGTTCGTGGGCAAGGACAAGGCGCACAACCACCTCTACCAGGCCAGCGCGCCGTACTTCCCAGCCTCGAACACCGTCAGCCTGCTGCTGAACTCCAAGAGCAGCAAGGCGCCGGCGCTCGGCGACGCGAACGTGCGCCAGGCGATCAGCGCCGCCCTGGACCGGCAGTCCATGGCGACGCAGTGCGAGACCGACTACGAACTGCCCGCCTCCTCCGCCGGCGGCCTGACCCTGCCGATCGACCAGCCGGCGCTCGACGCGTCCACGGCGAACGACATCATGCCGGCCCCGGACCAGGCGTCCGTCGCCACGTACATGCAGGCCTCGGGCTACACGATGTCCGGCGGCAAGTGGACGAAGAACGGGCAGCAGGTCTCCTTCACGATCATCGACCCGAACTCGTTCAGCGACTACTGGTGCGACGCCCAGGAGATGGTCTCGCAGCTGAACACGGCCGGCTTCAACGTCAACGCGAACGGCGCGTTCGACTACAACTCGTGGACCCAGGCGATCACGACGGGCGACTTCACCGCCGCGCTGCACTGGGGCCAGGGCTCCTCGCCCTTCCAGCGCGACCAGTTCATCATGGACTCCTCGCAGACCGCGCCCGAAGGCTCCACGGCGGGCGGCGACTACGACCGCTTCGACAACACACAGGCCCAGCAGGCGATCAGCGCCTACGAGGCCGCGGGCACCGCACAGGCCCAGCAGGCCGCGCTGGACACGATCCAGCAGGTCTTCGCCCGGCAGATGCCGGCCGTGCCGGTCCTCTACGGCGCCGCGTGGTACGAGTACAACGACTCGCACTTCACCGGATGGCCGACATCGACGAACGCGTACATCAACCCGTCTCCCGAGTACCAGTCCTACGAGTACCTGGTACTGCACCTCTCGCCGGTCTCGTAACCCACCGCGCCCCGGATCCACGCGGCCGCACTCCGCGTGGATCCGGGGCGTCCCACGTTCTTGGCAAGCCGCTTGAGCACAACGCCTGAAAGCAAGGAGATCCGGTGGAGCACGGGTACATCGACCAGCGGGGGCCGGCCGTCGAGGACGCCGAGCGGAGGCGGTCGGCGCCGCGCGATCCGCTGCGGGCCGCCGTGGCCTCGCTGACGCTGGAGCAGAAGGTTCACCTGCTGACAGGAGCGGACAACTTCACACTCGCCGCGCAGCCAGCCATCTCGCTGCGCGGCATGGTCTTCTCGGACGGCCCGGCCGGCGTGCGCGGCCCCGTCCTGAATCCGGACGACCGCTCGTCCAGCCCGCCCGCCCCGCTGGCGCTCGCCGCGACCTGGGACCCGGCGCTGGTCGAGCGGCTCGCCGCGCAGATCGGCCGGGAGGCCAAGGCCAAGGGGATCGACGTCGTCCTCGGCCCGACGCTGAACCTGGCGCGCAGCCCGTACGGCGGGCGCGGCTTCGAGTCCTTCGGCGAGGACCCGGTGCTCGCGGCGGGCATCGGCGCCGCCTTCGTGCGGGGCCTGCAGTCCGTCCAAGTGGCCGCGGCCGCCAAGCACTTCGTGGGCAACGACGCGGAGGCCGAACGCTGGACCGTGGACGTCAGTATGGACGAGGCCACGCTGCGCGAGGTCTACCTCGTGCCCTTCGAGGCCGCGGTGGTCGCGGCCGGCTGCCAGATGGTCATGGCGGGCTACAACATGGTCGACGGCGAGAGCATGACGGAGCACGGCCACCTGCTCGACGACGTGCTCAGGCGCGAGTGGGGCTTCTCCGGGGCGGTGGTCTCCGACTGGGGCGCGGCGCGCTCCAGCGTGGCCACCGCTAAGGCGGGCCTGGACCTCGTGATGCCCGGCCCGGACGGCCCGTGGGGCCGCGAACTGGTCGCGGCGGTGGCACGCGGCGAAGTCGACGAGGCCGAGGTCGACGAGAAGCTGACCCGGCTGCTGCGGGTGGCCGCGAGCGTCGGCGCGCTCGACGGCGCGCAGCCTGTCCCGAAACCGGGTCCGCACGCGGATCGCGCGGTGCTGCGCGAGGCGGCGGCGCGCTCCTTCGTGCTGCTGCGCAACGTCGCGTCGGTGCTCCCCCTCGGCGGCGCGCCGGACGCTGCGTCGCACACATCCACCACACCACCACGGTCTATCGCGCTGATCGGCCCGAACGCCATCGACCCGCAATATCAAGGACGCGGCAGCGCCGAGGTGGGGATGGCGTTGGCGGTCTTACCAGTCGAGGGGCTGCGCGCGGCGTTGGGCGCGGTCGTGCTGCCCGGCGCCGAGCACAGTTCCAGCCCGGCTTTGAGCGGCGACGGCGCCACGAATGGCAACCGCCCGCGGACGCTGCTGCGCGTCGCACCCGGCTGCCGCTGCTGGACCTCGACCCCGCTGCCCGACGGCACGCGGCTGCGTGAGCCGGCGACCGGCAAGCCCGGCGCAAGCGTCGAGGTCTACGACACGGAATGCGTGCTGCGTTACGCCGGCACCCGCCCGACGTCCGAGGTCACCTGGTGGGACCCGGAGCCGCTGGTTACCGGTCAAGGCATCGGCCGGATCGTACTGCACACGACATACACGTCCGGATACGGCGGGACGCACCGGATCGCAGTCGGTGGCATCGGCGGCCTCGAACTCGTCGTCCGCCGCACCGGACGCGGCGACGAGGCGACCGCTGGCGGCGACGCTCCCGACGACGGCGCCATCCGGGTCCGCGGCACCGCGCCGCACCCCGTCGACTCCATGGTCGCGTATGCCCGCCCCGATGAATTCGGGCGCGAACTCGAACTCGCCGACGGCGAGACGATCGAGTGCACGGCGACGTGCACGCCGGACGGCTACCAGCACGACCTCGTCCGTTTCCGCCTCGGCATCGCGCAACTGCCCCCGGCGGAGGAGTTGCTACGCGAAGCCGTCGAGGTCGCCCGCGCCAGCGATGTCGCCGTCGTGATGGTCGGCGCCACGAACACCACCGAGAGCGAGGGCTACGACCGGGAATCGCTGGCCTTGCCGGGCCACCAGGACGAACTCGTCTCCGCGGTCGCCGCCGTCAACTCGCGCACGGTGGTCGTCGTCAACAGTGGTATGCCGATGCTGATGCCGTGGGCCGACGACGTGGCCGCGATCCTGCAGGTGTGGTTCCCCGGCCAGGAGTTCGGCCACGCACTGGCCGATGTGCTGCTCGGCACGACCGAGCCCGGTGGCCGGCTACCGGTCACCATGCCGTACACCGAGCACGACCTGCCGGTGGGCAAGCTGACGCCGGCGGACGGACGGCTCGAATACAGCGAGGGCCTGCTCGTGGGATATCGCGGCTACGACCGGGCGCAGCTCGAACCGCGCTTCCCGTTCGGCCACGGGCTCGGATACACCACTTGGGATTTCGAACGGCTCGAAGTGCCCACCGGCCCCACCCGAGCGGGCGCCGACGTGGAGATCACCGTGACGGTGGGCAATCTCGGCAACCGCTCGGGCGAACTCGTCATACAGGCGTATCTGTCCGGCCCCGACCAGGCGAACGACCCGCAGCGCCCGATCCGCGTGCTGGCGGCGTTCACCCGCGTCCACGCCGAGCCCGGCACACACCAGCACGGTCGGATCCGCCTGCCGCATCGCGCTTTCGCCCGGTGGAGTCCCGCGATGAGGGCTTGGGATCACCGACCCGGCATGTACCTGGTAGAGGTCGGTTCCTCCTCCCGCGACCTGCGGCTTCGCGCCCAGATCGAGATGGGCTGACGCATCTAGGTCCTGGGTGGCCGGGTCCAGCACATCGCCGTGCGCGCCGTCGTAGTTGGGGTACGCGCCGGGCAGGACTCCTGTGCGGCCGCCAGGCACAACACCGCGCCGATCAGCCGCTCAGGCTCGTGCGGCCCCTCGTACTCGGTTGGGCCGCCCATGCGGCCGGTGGCGTCGGCCGCGTGCGGCAGCCGGGTGGTGTCGTGCACGTTGACCTCCATCAGCGCGCAGACACGCACCACGCTGCCCTTCATGTCGGACGGCCGCCCGTCGAGCGCGCGGTGCTCGTGCGGGCGCCGGCCAAACCCACTCGATCAGGCATTTCACGGCGCACAGGAGCGAGATGGCGAGGTGCGTGGGGTCGCGGTGCAGCAGGATGTGGTGCGGGAAGGCACTCCTCGCTGTCTGAACGGGCGTCACGTGATCGGAGCGAGAGCTGAAGAACGTGCCGGCTCCACCCCGAGCATGTCACGCACCTGCACCGCCCGCGGCAGGGTTCTGCGCCGGTAGATCGCCTTGATCGCCCGGCGGCATGTGCATCCGGCTCCGGCCACGGCGAAGGCCGCATCGACACGACGCCCATCCTCCCGGCGGGCGCAGATCGGAGCACACCGCCCGCCAGGCGGCCCTGCGATGTCAGAACCCTGCCGAATAAACCACCAGGGTCGTTATTTCGCCAAAAGCGCTTCAAGGGCTGGTAGGCGCTTGCACCGCATGGTTGCCTGTTCACGGGTACCCACCCATGCTGCTTGGCACGGCCCGAAGGAACGGAACCCCGCATGGAACCGCGCATTGAATCCCGCACGCCCGAGGTAAGCCGGCGCACGTTCCTCGGTGCGGCTGGGTCGCTCGGCGCCGCCGGAGTGCTGTACGGCGTGACGGCTGGCAACGCCGGCACCGCGAACGCCAGCACGGGGCAGACAGCCGGCACCGCCTCGCTGCAGGTGTATCCGGTGCCGTCGATCTACCCTGCGTCCACCGACTACACGATGACCGTCAACGGCGTCAGTGTCCCCATCCAGAAGTTCGCCGGGTATGACATCGCCCAGCTCGGCATGGGCCCCGGCACAGCCACCGTCGCGCTGAAGAAGATCAACAACACGAACATCGGCTCGTGGAGCCTCAGCCCGCAGCGGCTCGGCATCTCCGCGACCGCGAGCGGTTCCACCCTTCACTTCACCCTCCCGAGCGACGGCTACTACATCGTCAAGGTGGACGGCCGGCCCCAGCTCGTGCTGGCTTTCGACCCGGCGCAGAACGACCAGCCGCCGAGCAGCGGCGACGGCGTCTTCAACGTGACGGCCCCGCCGTACAACGCCCGGCCGGGGACCAGCGGGTACTCGACGCAGGCGTTCACCAGCGCCCTTGCCGACGCCTCGTCCTGGGGCACCAGCAACGCAGGCCAGGGCACCGTGTACGTCCCGGCAGGGGTCTACAACGTGGGCAACCTGGTGCTGCTGAGCAACACCGCGCTTTACCTGGAGCCGGGTGCGGTGCTGCGCTATACCGGCGAGCGGGCCTTCTACGTCGTGAACGCGCACAAGGACTCGCAGAACCGTGACCTGACCTGGCTCGTGCGCACCGACTACCACTCCTCCAACATCCGCCTCTACGGGCGGGGCATCATCGACGGCAACGGCATGGCGTCGCTGGGCCCTGGCAATCTCGGGGTGAACCTGCTCGCCCCGGTGTGGGTGAACACCTTCTCCTGCGACGGCATCACGTTCCGGGAGTCCAGCAGCTGGAACGTGATCCCCATCCGGTCCTCGAACCTGACGTTCACCAACATCAAGATCTTCAACCGGTTCGACATGGGCGAGGACGACGGCATCGACGTGATGGAGTCCACCAACGTCAACGTCACGCACGCGATCGCCATCGGCCTGGACGACAACTTCAGCACCAAGACCTGGACACAGGGCACAGACATCCTGAGCCTGGTCCCGGGCCAGCCGCAGCCGCTGGACCGGGTGACCTTCACCGACCTGGTGTGCTGGACGTACTGCT
This sequence comes from Actinocrinis sp., assembly GCF_035938995.1. GTDB lineage: Bacteria > Actinomycetota > Actinomycetes > Streptomycetales > Catenulisporaceae > DASZGI01. Next base: position 9,804 of record NZ_DASZGI010000118.1, on the reverse strand, counting down.
ATGCGGTCAAGGTCGGCCAGGGCGTGCAGCAGCCGCAGTCCAACGTGACCTTCAGCCAGGTCGTCGTGTACGACGCGGCGGTCGCCGTCGGCATCGACCACAAGTACGGCACCGCTGCCGCCAGCACCATCACGTTCCGCGACATCGACGTCGAACGGCTGGACTTCAACAACGCGGGCAACCAGTGCTGGCTCGCTCTCATGACCGAAGACGCGGGCGTCGGGGTCGGCCCCACCCGGGACGTGACCATCCTCAACGTCAGGCTGCGGGCACCCGACAAGACCGCCAGCCGGATCACCGGCCTGTCCAACGGCACCATCAGCAACGTCAAACTCCAGAACATCATCCCGCCCGGCGCCTCCACTCCGGCTACCACCCTGGCGGCTGCACACATCACCAACGTGTCCAACGCCAGCTCGGTCACCATCACGACCTAGCATCAGCCCAGCGCTGGTGAGGACATCTGACCGACAAGCTGATCCGTCGCGGCGTGCACTACCCTGCGCTGAACTGATGTGCCCCGTGTTCCGGCGTGTTCGGAGAGTGCGCGGGCTCCGTCCGCGAGGCGCGCGATGTATGCGGGGGATCCGGTTGCTTCGGTGAAGCTGGCGGCGGCGTCGATCTTCGGCCCCATCGAGCCGGTGCCGAAGCCGTCCTGCGCGAGAAGCGATCTGGCCTGGCTGACCGTCAGGTCTGAGAGCCGTGCCTGGAGCGGTGTTCCGTATCCCCGGTACACGCCGTCCACGTCGGTCAGGATCAGCAGGGCGCCGGCGTGCACCGTCTGGGCCAGGATGCAGGCGGCGAGGTCCTTGTCGACGACGGCCTCGACACCGACCAGGCGGGAGCCCACCTCGACCACCGGCACCCCGCCTCCGCCGCAGGCGATGACGATGGCGCCGCTGCGGACCAGGCCGACGATCTCGGGCGCCTGTTCGATCGCACAGGGCGGCGGCGTAGGAAGCGGCACCGCCCCCAATTTTCACGCCCCCACCAGCGTCACGACAGAGACACCAGGGCTTCGAAGACCCGGTAGACCTGGACAGAAATAGCGTGCCGGTCTCCTTCACGCGGACCGTCGTCCGGTCTGATCACTTCCGATTCACCGTCGATATCAAGTACCCCGCCGCCGATGATGCCGGTCCGGATACGCAAGGCGTGATGTCGATGCTTGCGTCGAAGACCACCACGCCGACCAGCCAGTAGTAGCGCACTGACTCAGAATCCGCTCGTCGTCGGTGGCCTCGACGGGTGATGGCGGCCATGTCTTCGTCACCGGTGCTGGTGTGCGGGTCTGGAGGTTGGAGTTCAGCGCGTGCGGCGGACTGTGCAGCGCGTCGAGCCGCAGCTCGGCGGGCTGGCGGCAGCGGTCTTCTACGGGGGCGTGTGGTGCTCGGGTTGGAGACCCCCGGCGATCAAGAGATCTGACGGAGTCTTGACAGGGCTGTGCGACGAGACCACTCTCCCCTGTGAGCGCGGTGACAACGTTGTCATGAGAGGGCGGTCGAGCCGTGACGAGACACTGCTGTTCGCGGGACCGCGTGCCGGGTAACCCGGTCGCGCGGCTGGCGATCGGCGCGGTCGCACTGGTGCTCGCGGCGCCGGGTGCCGCGTATGGAGCGCACGTCGAATCCGGGCAGCATCGGAGCCTGACCGCTCCTCGTCTGACGGAATTGTTCACCAACGCGGGGATCAGCGACGACGCGAATCCGGCGGGGGCGAACCTCGACGGCGACGGCTTCAGCTTCTCGGCCGAGCAGCTGGCGGCCGTGGGCTGGGCGCCCGGGCTGATGTTCGACCTGCTGGATGGTGCCGCCGTCGCCGTGCCGCAGATCGCGCCCGGGCTGGCCGACAACGCCCTCGCCTCAGGGCAGACCTTCGCGTTGTCCGGCTCGGGCAGCTCCCTGGACTTCGTGGTGACCAGCACCGACGGCGACACCAGCGGCAGCGGGACGATCACCTACTCGGACGGCAGCACCCAGTCCTATACGTTGAGCGTCCCGGACTGGTGGACCGGCACAACCGGCATCGCCGCCGCAACGCAGTACCGTAACGACCCGGCCGGTCCGCAGACCCATGAGATCAGCCTTTTTCTGTGCACCGTGCCGTTGACACCCGGCAAGTCAGTGGCTGGCGTCACCTTGCCCGACATCGGGTCGACGACCGTGAACACCGCCGCGCTGCACGTGTTCGCCGCCGCCGTCGCGCCGCAATCCGGTCCGACCGGCTTGAACGCCGCGTTCGACAACTTCGGGATCACGGACGATGCGAACACCGGCACCGGGAACCTGGACGGCACCGGGCACAGCTTCTCCGCGCAGGACCTGGCGGCGGCCGGCTGGGTGCCCGGCGCTCGCGCGTTCGTGAACGACACTCCGCTGATCTGGCCGAACGTGCCCTCGGGCCAGCCCGACAACGTGGTGGCGAACGGTCAGCGGATCGCCGTGTCAGGGGCCGGTGACGCGCTCTCCTTCGTCCTCGCGAGCACGGTCAGCGGCACGAGCGGCACCGGGACCATCACCTACAAGGATGGCAGTACGCAGACTTACACGCTGAGCGTTCAGGACTGGTACACGGGGCCGACCGACACGATGACAATGCAGCTCCCGCACTGGAACGGACCGAGCGGCACCCAGAGCGCCCCGATCAAGCTGTACACCGACACCGTTCCGCTCGACCCCGCCAAGGATGTGGCCTCGGTCGTGCTGCCGGCGGTGAGCGCCTCGCCCGGTCCGTCGACCGCCGCGATGCACGTCTTCGCGCTCGGCGTGCGCCCGGCCGCAGGCGCCTGGTCGGGCACCTGGGCCGCCGCGCTCGACGACGGCGTGGTCAACGGCCCCTGGACGAGCCGGACGCTGCGCATGGTCGAGCATTCCAGCGTCGGCGGCACAGCGGTCCGCATCAGGTTGGACAACGACTTCTCGCCCGCCCCGGTGGTCGTCGGCCACGCCACGATCGCGGTGCAGAGCTCGGGTGCCGCAGCCACGTCCGCCCCGGTGACGCTGACTTTCAACGGGAATCAGGCGGCGACGATCCCGGCCGGCGGACAGCTGGTGAGCGACGGTGTCGGATTCGCGGTGCCCGCCGACACCAACCTGCTGGTGAGCCTCTACCTGCCGGGACCCGTGCAACTCGCCCCGTTCCACAGCCTCGGGATGCAGGACATGTACTCGTCCGCGGACCAGGCCGGAGATCAGACCACGGACATCGCGGACTTCCCGGTGAACAACCTCTTCGGCTTCTGGACGCTGCTGTCGGGCATCGAGGTCGTCTCTTCGAAGTCGAGCACGGTGGTCGCGTTCGGCGACTCGATCACCGACGGCTACGGCTCGACCTATGACGGCAATGCGCGCTGGCCCAACGACCTGGCCCGGCGGTTGCTCGCGCAGAACCAGTACCCGCAGCAGGGTGTCCTCGACGAGGGGATCAGCGGCAATCGGGTGGTGAGTGACGACTTCAACGGTGCGGCCGGCTCGGGCACCGGCGGCATCGCCGCGGTCGCCCGCCTGGACCGCGACGTGCTGGCGCAGCCGAACGCCAGGACCCTGATCGTGCTCGAGGGGATCAATGACATCAAGTCCGGTGCGTCCGCCGACCAGGTCATCGCTGGGCTCCGACAGATCGCGGCCCGTGCCCACGCGCTCGGCCTGCGCGTCATCGGCGGGACGATCACCCCGTTCGAGGGCTACTCGGCCTACACGGCGGTGTACGAAGCCAACCGGGAGGCGGTCGACAGCTTCATCCGATCCAGTGGAGGGGTGTTCGACGCGGTCGTCGACTTCGACGCGGCGATCCGCGATCCGGGCAACCCACTCGCGATGCTGCCGGTGTACGACTCGGGAGACCATCTGCACCCGAGCAGCGCCGGGTATCAGGCCATGGCGAACGCGGTGGACCTGGCTCAGCTGTGCTGCTGAATCTCGGGGCCATGGTGCGGCGGTCGCACGCTGCCGACAGAACTCGCCCTCTACCTGCACGGACGACATTCCCGGCACCACAGGCACCGACGGCGTCCTCGGGGCCCGGGACGAGGCGCTGCGGCTGGGCTCGGCCACCGTCGCCTACACGATCGACGGGATCACGATCCTGGACGCAATCATGCGCGGTGACTTCGCCGCGGCACAGACCGCCGCCGGGGACTGCCTGCCGGTGGCCCGGCGGCTGCGGCTCGCCCCGGCGGTCCGGTCACGGCCCACACGGCCAACGGCTTCGGCTGGTACCAGCAATACCTCGAGCCGGCCTCGACGAGTACGCCGCGGATCGCCGCCGACCACATCCTGGTGGCCCGGCAGGGCAGCGTCCTCGCCGTCTTCGAGGCGATCGTCACCTGGGCGCCCGGAGATCAGGGTCCGGCATACGACACCTCTGGCGACCAACGGGCGCTCGACGCGCTCGTCGCGCATCTGGCGGTCTACGCCGACCCGACGTCGTCCCCGAGCGCGCCAGGCTCCTAACTCTGCGGTGGTGGAGCGTCCGAATCCATGGCCCCGAGGGGGTGGTCATGGATTCGGGCGACACCCTCGAGCGTGACTTCGAAAGCGTCCGCAGTCTTGGAGCACAGGCCAGTGACGTTCGCGGCGACTGTCGAGTAGTCGACCCCGACGAGCCCCGCACGCGCAAGAGTGCCCGATTGGACGGTTTGTTCGGACGCTGACTGCGTGACGACGTCGTGAGACAGTCGCCAAGGCATCGCGGTCGGTTGAGGAGTTTTCATGAGCGACGACCAAAGCGGCGCGTCCGACCCGCAGGGTGGCGGCGTGCTGGACGGGCTGCTGAGCATGGGCGGGGACTTGGTCGGCGACGTGGGCAAGGACCTGATCGGGGTCGGCGATCTCGAGACGGTGGTCAACGCCGGTCACGCGATCGCGGACCTGGGCGAGGCTGCTTATCACGGCATCGTCGGCGACACCACCACGGCCGGCCACGACCTGGGCAACGCGGTCGCGGACGGCTTCAACGCGGTTCCGTTCAACGATGTCGCCTGGGACGGCATGATGACGCTCGGGCGGGCCATCGACGGCGACGGCAATCACGATCCCATGTGGGGCCAGGGCGGCGAGGACGCGTTCCGTGACGCGGTCGGCGGCACCCCCGTCCCGAACTCCTCGTCGCCGTCCATCAATCCGTCGGATGACACCGTCGCCCAGGCCGACACCTCGCAGGGCGGCGACCCGGGAGCGGGCGACTGGTCAGGGGACGCGTCTCAGGACGACCCGTCGCAGGCGTACGGCGACCAGCCGGGTGCGGAAGAGGCCTGATCCCGCGTCCTTCAGAGGGTGAGGACGATCTTGCCGAACTTTCCGCCGTCGGCGAAGTGGGCGTAGGCGTCGGCAGCCTGGTCCAGCGGATAGGCGGCGGCCAGCGGCACGTGGACGCGACCAGCGCTCACATTCGGCAGCACATACCGTTCGATCTGGCGCGCCAGCAGCGCCTTCTCCTCCAGGGAGCGGGTTCGCAGGTTGGTGCCGGTGATACTGGTACGCCGGTACAGCAGGTCGATCAGGTTGAGTTCGGCCGTGAACCCGCCGCCGACCCCGATCACGACGATGCGGCCTCCGGTAGCCAGCGATTGCAGGTCGGCGGGAATGTTCGGACCGCCGACGAGTTCGAGGATCACGTCGTAAGGGCCGCCGGGCGCGAAGTCCTGCGGGGAGATGACGTGCGCGCCGAGGGCGGCGACTGCGGAACGCGCGGCGGGGTTGCGGACGGTGGCGGTCACGCGTGCGCCCAGCGCGATGGCGAGCTGGACGGCGGCGGTGCCCACGCCCCCGGCCGCTCCGTGCACCAGCAGATGCTCGCCGGTCTGCAATCTCGCCTGGTTGAACAGGGCGTCGTAGGCGGTGGAGAACACCTCGGGGAACGCGCCGTCGTGCGGATGGCCGAGCGCTTCGGGAACGGGGATCAGCTGACGCTCGTGGACGACGGCGAGGTCGGCCTGTGCCCCACCGGCGACCAGGCCCATCACCGGGCCCCCGACGGCGAACCGGGTGACGCCGGGCCCGGTCGCGGCGACCTCGCCGGCCAGCTCGAGACCTGGAATGTCCTCCGGCACGCCGGAACCGGGCGGCGGCGGATAGAGGCCGAGCACTTGCGCCTGGTCGGCGCCGTTGAGCCCGGCAGCCTTGACGCGCACGAGGACCTGCCCGGTGCCCGGCTCGGGGTCGGGATGCTCGGCGACGACGATCTTCCCGTCGCGGATGGTGGCGGCGCGCATGGCGATCTCCTGGTTCGACGGGTTGGCTCCGGTGAGCCGGCTGATGTCGCTTCGGGGTCTGCGTGGCGACCGGGATCAGACGGTGGAGGTCGGGCGCAGTTCGACGATGGCGATGGGGCGTTCGGTCTGCTTCTGGTACTGCGTGTACCGGCCCTTGTTGACGGTGTCGACGATCGTCCACCGGCGCGCGTAGTCGGGGTCGTCCGGCAGCGTCGGGCGGGCGAGAGCGCGGTAACGGTGTCGGCCGACCTGAATCTCGCTGCCGGGATCGGACTTCAGGTTCGCCAGCCAGCTCGGAGGGCGGGGCGAGCCGCCGTTGGAGGCGACCACGAGATAGGCGTCGCCGTCGCGGGCGTAGGTCAATGCATTGGTGCGGATCTGGCCGCTGAGTCGGCCGGTGGTGCGCAGCAGGAGGGTCGGGTTGCCCAGTAGCAGCCGGTGGCCGAGCAGCCCGTCGGTGTGCTCGTAGATCCATTGGTGGGCGCGCAGCACCCGAGTGAAAGAACCGGTTGCCATGCGGACTCCTCGAAAGTGGTGTCTTGCCGTTGAGCGATGCGGCGCGTCGTACGGAGCGCAGCTGACAGCGGTCAAAGCTGAGTCGGAGCATTCCGGTCGTGCCCCGGCCGCCGGCTCTCGCGAGTGATGTATGCGGTGCATACATTAGCGGCGGAGTGTAAGCGGTGTCAACATCGACGGGCCGGCCGGACTTCGCCACGCTCCCGGTCTCGGCCTGCGGCTCCGAATACACCGTACGAAGGTGTCTGTTCGGGCAGGGGTGGTCCGCTGAACCTGCTGTGTATTTGACCGCCGGTAGCTTGTGGGCGTTGACAAGGTTCGAACGTCTGCGTGCGACGCCGAAGCAGGAGGTTACACTCATGCTCAGACGGCACAAGACGCTGGCGGCGGCCACCACGATCGCCGCGACCTCCGCCATCGTGTTTCCCAGCCTGACACTCGCCGGCGCGAACGCGGCCAGTGATGCCGGTCCGCAGATCCAGAATTTCCAGCTGGAACTGACTACTCATCCGGCCCGATCCGGCTCTGACCCTGGGGTTGTTCGACCCCTGTCGCCCGCCCCTACGCCCCCGCCCCGCTGCCTCCCGCCACCCCTTCGGCGCCCTGCTCCGTCATCCCCTCGAGACCCACCTTCGCCGCCACTAGCGCGGCCGTGAGCAGCCCGGTCAGCAGCACCGCGACCGGGGTGAACGTGGCGACCAGCACCAAGAGGGCGGTGAGCGGGGTCACGGACTGCAAAAGCCAGGCCCTCGCGTGCGCGTGGGGGCGCAGGTGCAGCGCCCAAAGGACGACCAGGTACAGCGCGACGGGAATGGTCACTACGGCCCCGGCGACCGTGCGCGAGATATGCGTCGCGGCGATGTCGTATGTGACGGCGACGCTGAGGCCCGCGCCGATCGCTGCGGCCGAAGCGAAGATCACGTAGTGCCCGTATGCCCAAATCCCCGCCGACCGGAAGGAGTCGATGAACTCGTGCGCGGGCGCGGCGAAGTAGATCCACCAGATCCCGAACACGATCAGCAGCCCTCCGGCGATCACCCCGACCAGGTCCCACCGGAACCCGCCCTGCTCGAAAGCGGCCTGGATGGCGGTGGTGGCGGTGAGGACCGACTCGCCGATCACGATGATGGTGAACAGACCGTAGCGCTCGGCGATGTGGCGCGGGTGCCAGGAGGTCTCCCCGGCCCGCTCCGCCCAGACCGGGATCACCATGTCCACGAGCAGCAGCGGCGCGAAGCAGGCGGTCTGATAGCGCGGTGGGATGGCCAGGAACCCGATCCAGCAGATCTGGATCACCGTCACCCCCGTCGCGTAGCGCAGCGCCGTGCGGTGCGTTCGTGCGTCACCCCGCGCCGCGCGCAGCCATTGCGTCACCAGTGACACCCGCATGACGACATATCCGGCCACCCCGAGCGCGAAGTCGTTGTGGACGACGATCCGAGGCACCCCGGCGGCGAGGATCAGCGCTCCGGTGATCTGGACGAACACCATGATCCGGTAGTACACGTCGTCGGTGTCGTAGGCCGAGGCGAACCAGGTGAAGTTCACCCATGCCCACCAGATCGCGAAGAAGACGATGACGAAGCTGGACACGCCCCGTCCGACCTCTCCCGCGGCGACGAAACGTCCGAGTTCGTCGGCCGCCTGCGAGACCGCCCCGACGAAACACAGGTCGAACAGCAGTTCCAGCGGAGTCGCCGCCCGGTGCGCCTCGGTGGGATCCCGCCCGACCATCCGCGGCAGCCGTCCGAACCGGCGCGATACCGACCCGCGCGCCGAGTCCGAACGCGTGCCTCGCCCAAGACCCTGTGCCGGCTCGGAGCCCGGCCCCGAGACGTGCGTCTCCGGCACGACCCGATCGCTCATCGCCGCCTCCCTCACCGACGTGCTGCCCCATGGACGCCGCAGGGCCACCCTCCCACGTAAGCACGGTCCGATGCGTCGGACTGTGCAGCCGAGTCCCAGCGCCTGCGACGGTGGATATCGACAGGCCGAGACTGTTTCGACCAATCCGCCAGAAAACCAGGCGGACGCGGACGGCGGTTTGCGCATGGCAGTTCTCAGGTGACGCAGGGCTCTACCTGCGTTCTGATACCGCCGTTGGTGTAGACGTAAGCATCGGCGACAAATGCGGTAACACCGTTGGCGGGGTTGTAGAGCAAGTCGCAGAACGGGCCGCCGTTAACGGTAGCGCCGGGATTCCAGCAGTTGACGGTGACGTGCTGCGTGATTGTGCTTACGTGTGCGGGTTGAGGTGCAGGTTGTAGTGGTTAAGGATGTCAGGGGCCTCGGTCCAGAACAACAGGTTGTACCCGCCGGCGCTCCCGCCGGCCGAGACCTGCCCGCGCGCCTGGCGGGTGCTGGCGCCGGTCACGACGAACACCAGGGCGCCCGAGTCGCCCTGCGTCGACGCATAGCCAGTGGTGCGGCCCAGGACGCCGCGGACGGTGTGAACAGTGCCGTCATCCCACGTCAAGTTGGTGGTGTAGTCCTCGTTGTACACGACGGTGCTGCAGGGCACGCCATGCCCGGTGTAGTAGGAGCGGGCACCGTCCTGGCAGACGCCGTCGCCGTTGTAGGAGTATGCATCGGAGGTGACGGCGTACCACGTGTTTACCGGCTGGTCGGCCTCGTCCGAGTTGGTGCCACCGCCGTTGTAGCGGCCGGCCGGGTCCGCCCCTACCTTGCGACGGCGCTGTTCGTACCGCATGCAGTGGAGTCGCGGCGCGAGCCGACCATGGCCGTGGACCGGCACTGGCGCTGCTGCGTCTCGAACGGGTGTGAGCCGACGTGTCCACTCCAGCGCGCCCGTCCACGCGTTTTCGCTCCCGCCAGCGGCGCCGTCTGGAGCCTCAATTCACACCGGTGGTCATGCCAGACACGGAATGTCGCTGCGAGGCGATCAGCAAACCGCAGCCGTGGTCACATCGTGTTGATACCGGACAGAGAAAGGCCGCGCCTCCCGGATGTTCCAGGAGCGCGGCGCCATCCGTCTGCGGTCAGGCGTTGGGACGCTTGCCGTGGTTTGCCTTCCTCTTCCTGCGGGCCCGCCTCTTGTTGCCGCCCTTTGCCATGGC
>NZ_DASZGI010000117.1:0-17009 GCF_035938995.1 Actinocrinis sp. | reverse complement strand
CGAGCGCGCGGCGGCGGGGCGACGGCCTCGGCGAGCAGCGCGGCGAGCCGGTCCCGGGCGGCCTGCCGGTTGCGCAGCTGGGAGCGGAATTCGGAGGCCGCGACCGTGATCCGGCCGCCGGTGAGGCGACCGGCGAGGCGGCCGAGAGCACGGTTCTTGAGCTCCGGCGGCAGGGCTTCGGACGCGGCGAGGTCGAAGACGAGCTCGACTCGGCTGTCGGTGGTATTGACCCCCTGGCCGCCGGGTCCGGAGCTGCGGGAGAAGCGCCACGACAGCTCGTACGCGGGGATGACGACGCTCGGGGTGACGCGCAGGTCGTCGGAGGGCAGCGGTTCAGGCGGCATCGGATCAGTGTATGGACTGGTCTGTCGGGGCGTGAAAGCACGATCGCGTCAACCCGGCGGCGGGCTGACGCGATCGGCGTGCGTTGGATGCGTAAAGCGGCGTGGATGCGTGAAGCGGCGGTGGATTAGTGCGAGGGTGTGCCGAGAGCGCCGGATGCCGTGCCCGCACCCGGAATCGAGCCGATGGCGCCGGCGAGGTTGCTCGCACCGGGAACGGAGCCGGCGGTCGGGGCGGGAGCGGCTGGCGCGGCGGTGGCCGGGCAACCCAGCGCCTGCGCCGCGCCGAGCAACCTCGCCAGGTCGGCCGCGACAGTCATCGCGCCCGACGGGTCGGCATTGGCCGACGCCAGCTTCTTGGTCAGGTCGGCCAGCGTGGCCGAGACGTCGGTGGCCAGTGCCGTGCAGGTGGCGGGCGAGACCCCCTCACGTGGCGCACGGTGCGGGGTGGCGACGGCGGCCGAGGCGGCGGTCGCCGAGGCGAGGACGCCGGTTCCGGCGAGGGTGAGCGCGGCGATCCAGCGGACGGTCTTCCTGTGCACTATCGACCTCTTCCAGGCGAACCCCCCTCGAGTTCCGCAGTAAGAGGTGCCCGTGTTCCCCGCGCCGCGATCCGACAGCGGACGAGATTCATCCGCATGCCGCCGCACGTCATTCAAGCGGCCGAATCTGGCGCGGTGAGGTCCGCCTCCGTGAAGGCGACCTGGTCCGCGCCGCTCCGGCTCTAGCTGCGGCGGGTCGGCGGCCAGTTCTGCATCGCCTGCTCGATCTCGTCGTCGCACATCGCGGGAGCGGGCAGCGGTGTGGGCTTGTCGCGCCGTTCGCAGAGCCCGTCGAAGAACATCGTCAGGTATCTGCGCCAGACGTCCGGTCCCCCGTACTGGCCGTACTCCGCGGCCGAGGTGACCATGAGCAGCACCATCGGGAAGTCGTGCGGGTCGAAGTCGGAGCGCAGCGGCCCCTCGGTCTTCGCCCGCTCGACCAGCCCGTCGATCGTCGGCTTGAACATGTCCCGCATCCGGTCGGACTTGCTGCGGCCCTCCGCGCTGCTGAGCATCACCTCGCGCAGGCCCCGATCCTGGACCTGCATCTCGCAGAGCTGGACTATCAGCCCGCGCAACCCAGCCCACGCGTCGGCGGCCCGCCCCGCCTCCTCGACCAGGTCGAGCAACTGATGGAACGTCTCTTCGAACAGCGCGTCCACCAGCGCCGTCTTGTTCGGGAAGCGCCGGTAGACGGTTCCCACACCGAGGCCCGCGTGGTGGGCGATGTCGTCGAGCGTCGCGTCGAGACCGCGCTGCGCGAACACCTCGCGCGCCGCGGCCATGATCCGCTGCCGGTTGAGTTCGGCGTCGCGGCGCAGGGGGCGCGGCGTGGAAGTTCGCTGAGTCATGAGGTCAAACCTAACGCACAGGACAAGCGGAGATTAGTCCTCCAATTCGATGATACGCTCATCCGGTAACCGGAGAGAAGTCCTCCAGATATGGGATGAACGGGATGACCGAGACGACATTGAACCCGGGTAGCGGCCTGGCCCCGGGGCGCACCCCGGCGGCCGCGCCGCCCGCACCCGCACCGCATGACCAGCACGCGGCCCCGCACTATGCCCGCCGCTGGCTGATCCTCGCCGTCATCGGCATCGCCCAGCTGATGATCGTGCTGGACGTCTCCATCGTGAACATCGCGCTGCCCGACGCGCAGAAGGCGCTGGCCTTCACCAACGGCGACCGGCAGTGGATCGTCACCGCGTATTCGCTCGCTTTCGGCAGCCTGCTGCTCTTCTGCGGACGGCTGACCGACCTGATCGGCCAGCGCAGGACGTTCCTGATCGGCCTCACCCTCTTCGCCCTCGCCTCGATGATGGGCGGGTTCGCGCCCAACTTCGCCGTCCTGGTCACCGCCCGCGCGCTTCAGGGCATGGCAGGCGCACTGCTCGCCCCGGCCGCGCTCTCCCTGCTGACGACCACCTTCACCGACGCGAAGGAGCGGGCCACCGCGTTCGCCGTGTTCGGCGGGATCGCCGGCTCCGGCGCGGCGATCGGGCTGCTGGTCGGCGGCCTGCTGACCGAGTACTTCAACTGGCGCTGGACCCTGTTCGTGAACCTGATCTTCGTGGTGTTCGCGTTCATCGGCACGATCACCCTGATCCACTCGCGCGCGTCCGAGCACCGCCCCAAGCTGGACCTGCCCGGGACGGTCGTCGTCTCGGCCGGCCTGTTCGGCTTGGTCTACGGGTTCTCCAACGCCGAGTCGCACGGCTGGCACGCCCCGGCCACCTGGGGTTACCTCGTCGCGGGCGGCGTGCTCGTGGCGGCGTTCGCCTGGTGGCAGACCCGCGCCCCGCACCCGCTGCTCCCGCTGCGCGTCCTGCTCGACCGCGACCGCGGCGGCTCCTTCCTGGCCGTCTTCATCACCGGCGCGGGCATGTTCGGGGTCTTCCTCTTCCTGACCTACTACCTGCAGGCCACGCTCGGGTACTCGCCGGTCCGGACGGGCCTGGCGTTCCTGCCGATGGTCGGCGTGCTGATGGTCGCCGCCACGATCGCGACCACCCAGCTGCTGCCGCGCGTGGGCGCCCGCTGGCTGGCCGGACCCGGCATGCTGGTCGCCGCTGGCGGTATGGCGTGGCTGACCGGGATCAGTCCGCACAGCGCGTACGCGGCCAACATTCTCGGCCCGCTGCTGGCAGTCGGCGTCGGCATCGGCCTGGTGATGGCCCCCGCGATGAACACCGCCACCTCCGGCGTGGACGCGAGCGACGCGGGTGTGGCCTCCGCGACCGTCAACACGATGCAGCAGATCGGCGGCTCGATCGGCACGGCGCTGCTCAACACCCTCGCCGCCTCTGCAGCGACCAGCTACCTGGTTGGCCGCCGTCCGACCGCGAACGTGCTCGTGCAGGCCCAGATCCACAGCTACGCCACCGCGTTCTGGTGGTCCGCGGGCATCTTCGCGGTCGGCGCGCTGATCTGCGGGACGCTTCTGCGTCCGGGCGTGAAGCAGGTGGACCCCAACACCGCGCCCGCAGTGCACATGTAAAGGGCGCGAAGGGCCGGTTTTAGTAGTCGGGGTGCGGGGGCACGTTCAGCGTTTTGAACAGGTTGACGTGGTAGACGAGGATCATTCGGTTCACGACCGGGTACTGCGCGGCGGGGACGCCGTAGATCTTCTCCACGTCCGCGACGGTGATGCCGGGCGATCCGTTGTCGGCGATGACGAAGTTCGCGTCGTAACGGGCCGGGTCGTACCAGGATCCGTTCGTCACCCACGGATAGATGGCGTACTGGCCGCCGATGTTGATCACGGCTCGCACGCCGACGGCATTGCCCGAGTCGGCAGTCGTGGAAGTCGCGTCCCAGTAGCCTGAGATGCCGTAGCGGAAGCCGTGCGCCTTCAGCCAGGCGGCCAGGTGCTCGGAACGGGTCACGTCCGCCGGTTTGAAGACGCCGGACAGCAGCAGGGCCACCGCTGTCGCAATACTCGTCCATGCCAGCGCGCGATGCCCGCCGCGCGATGGCATGGGCAGGTTCCTGGCGGCGAGGACCGCGATCAGCGGCAGCACGCCCACGAACTCATAGGCCCCGTGCGAGCCGGGGCGGACCATGGTGGAGAACGCATAGGTGGCCGGGTAGATCAGGACCGAGACGGCGAGCAACTGGTCCGCGGCGTCCCCGCGGCGCCACCTCCAGGCGGTCCGGCACAGGCCGTACGCCCCGGCCAGCAGCGCGGCGCCGCCGAGGATCTGGCCGGCCAGCCAGCCCGGGGTGACGTGGATCGGGTCGGAGACGTCGATGTTGAACAGGCGGATCAGCGATTCACCGGTGGCGCCGAGGTGGTTGAGCCATTGGCCGGCCGGCGCGATCTGCGTGGCGGGGTGAATCATCGAAAAGGCGCCCAGGGACCGCATCACCGCCCGGACGCCGATGGCGCAGGGCACTGATGCCGCGGCCGCCACGCCCGCCCACGTCTCCGGAATCACCAGGCGCCGTGCCGCGAGCATCCGCACGAGCGTGACCGCGACGAGCGTGGTCACCGCGACGTAGCGCACTGTCGCGTCGCCGATCTGTCCGACGACCAGAAGCGCGAGCAGACCGAACGCGGCGCGCCGTCCCGGGACCCTGCTGTAGATGAGGAACGCCAGGAGCAGGAACACGCTGGTGCCGATGTGATTAGGCGTCTCCAGGAGCAGCCCGGCCAGGTCGCCCGCGCACAGCGGCACCGCCAGCAGCGCCGCGGCCAGGCCCGCCCGCGCGTACGCAGCCGCCCCGCGTGCGCCTGACGCGGCGAGCCAGGCGGCTGCGACGATGACCATCGTGTAGGTGATCGCGCTGACCACGTGCAGTGTCGTCGCATTGAGCCCCATCACCATCTGGACCAGGGCGTTGAGGGGCGTCTCGAGCGTATAGAAGGGCGCGTCGGAGGCGTACCAGCCGTGCAGCAGCGGATTACCGTGCCAGAGGTCCCAGCCCTGGAGGGCGATGCCCGCGGTGTCCGAGTTGACCGACGAGGTGAAGGACTGGGCCAGGCACAGCACGAAGCACGCGATCACGGCCGCGCTGACCGCCGCGGCCGTCACGAGCGCCCGCGGCCGAGGCAGGCGGCGCGGCGGATCGTCGACTTCCGGCGGCCGCTGTGAAGACAGGACGTCGGCTTCCACAGTTATCACCCTGCTACTAGGACGACACAGGCCGCGACCCGGTTCTCGGGTCGCGTGCGGTCAGGCAGTAGACACCATCGGCCGGGTCGGTCATCACTATCCAGTGCGCGCCGCGGCCTACCGTGTGGGCACCGTGTGCCTCGTGGACTTCCCTCACCTTGTCCGCGTCGGAGCATGCCAGATCGAGGTGGGCGCCGGCGCGGCGGTCCTCGCCGAGGCGCTGGAGCAGGATGCGGATCGGCAGGGAGGCGGCGGGCTTGAGCACCTCGAACTCGGGCAGCGAGCCGCGCAGCCGCTCCCACCCGGTGACCGCGTGCCAGAAGTCCGCCTCGACGTCGTACTCCGAGGGACCGATGTCCAGGCACACCTGGTCGACGCGGCTGGTCGCACCGCCGGGATGGGTGACCACGTCCGGGCGCGCCTGCTCGCCGACCCAGGTGACCAGGCAGAACGGCAATCCCGCGGGCGAGCTGAGCACGGCGAAGCCCTCGATCTGGACGAGGACCCGGGCGCCGAGCGCGGCGATCCTTTCAACCTGGGGTTCGACGTGTTCGTACGCGAGATCCAGGTGTGCGCCGCTGCCCTCAACGACACCTTGCAGTTTCAGGCATGCGTCGTGCGGGGCGGCGGGGATGAACGTCGCGAACTCGTCATCCTCACCTCGGCGAGACGACAGGTGTGTCTGCGTGACCGCCGTCCAGAAGGCTGCGGCCCGGTCGAAGCCGGGCCGCGGCCGGTCGATGAAGGCGTAGGTCCAGCGGATCACCCGGACTGCTCCTCGGCATAGCGGGCGTTGCTCTCGGCGACCTGCGCGAACTGCGGGAAGCCCCACCGCTCGCAGTCGGCCGCGAAGGAGGCCTGCAGCTGCGCGGCGGTCACCGGTTCCCCGGCGATCACGAGCATGACGAGGGTGAGCGGTTTGAGCGCCCGCTCCATCGCGGTGACGTATTCCTCCCGGTCGTCTGCCGGGTCGGGGGTGTCGAGCAGGGCGCGCAGCTCGCCGAGCGCGTTCTCGGCGGCGGACCGCGCGGGCGGCAGCAGCGCGTCGGCGCGCTCGTCCGGGATCGCCTTGGCCTCGATCTGGGCCACCAGGAAGTTCAGCTTCAGCGACGCGGCCTCGGCCATCAGGTATCTGACGCGGCGGGCGAGTTCGGGCTCTGCGATCTCGGCCGCCGCGGCCGCCGCGCGGTCGAGGTAGTCGAACGCCGCCTCGATGTTCGTCGGCGCGATGACCCGCGCGGCGTGCTTGAGCGCGACGTACCGCGGATCGGCGTTACCGGCTTCCCGGCTGGCGTCGGCCGCCGCGATGAAGCTTCGCACAGCGGCGTTGGGCTCGTCGCATGCCTCGTAGCAGAAGGCGAGTTCGTACCACATGAACGAGCGCGCGGTCGGGTACCCCTCGGGCACGATGTCCAGGGTGGGCTTCAGCAACTCGACGGCGTCGCGTGGCCGGTCGAGCGCGCGCAGGCACTCCGCGTGGTGCCGGGCGCCGGTGTAGATCGCCAGGCGGCAGTCCTCGCCGGTCCAGCGTTCGCGGATCTCGTCGAGGGCGGGGCCGAAAAGGTTCTCCGCGGTGGCGTGCCGCTCAGCGCGGTAGTGCGCCTCGGCGATCAGCAGCCGAGCCCGTGCGCAGCCCACCGGATCGACGCCGGCGAGCAGCAGCGCCGCCTCGGTCGCGGCGGCGAGCGCTTCTTCCTCGCGCTGCGGGGTTCGGGCGTCGGCGTATTGTTCCCGGGCCGCGATGGCCTCGGCGAGCAGCAGCGCCGTCGCGCCCTCGACGTCTGCGATACCGTCGCTTCGTGCTCGCGAGGCGCGGGCGGCGTCTTCGGCTTGCGCGAGCAGTGCGGAGTCCTCGTGCGCGCGGCCCGCCGCGAGCAGCGCCCGGCCGCGCGCCAGCTCCGCCTCGGCCGCCAGCCAGGGCAGGTGCAGGCTGTCGAAGAGGCCGACGACGTCGCCGAGCCGCTCGGCCACCTTCTGCTCGTAGGCGGCTTCCTCGTCCGCGTCGCCGTCCCGGCCGAACATGCGGCGTAGCGCGGCGGTCACCTCGGTCCAGGCGCGCACTCCGCGTCCGTATTCGGGCAGCGCCTCGTGCTCGGTGGCCAGTTCGCCGAACTCCGCGTCGTCGCGCGCGCCCTCCTCCGCGACCCGCTTGCCGTGTTCGGGATCCACGTCGGGTTCCGCGTCGATGGCCCGGCGCCACCGCTCGAGTTTCAGCAGCAGGCCGGGCAGGTGGACCCGGACGCGCTGGGCGCCGGTGATCCGGCCGGAGGCGAACGCCGCGGCGGCCTGGTCGCGCGCCTTGGCGTGCTGGGCCAGGGCGGCTTCCTCGTCCCCGTCCGCGCGGGTGGCCAGAGTGATCGTCTCGGACCACATCCGCAGCGCGTGGTCGAGGCGGCCGAGGTCGACGTACTTGGCCATCGCGTCGGAGATCCACCGCGCGGCGGCTGCCCAATCCCGGCGCGCCGCGGCCACCCAGATCCGGTGCTCGGCGAGCTCGGCTTCGAGGAGCGTCGGTGTGGCGTCGGGGGAGTCTGCCGCCGGCGGCGGGGCGACGGCCGCGACGCGTTCCCAGGCGGCGAAGGCGTGCGGATGTGACAGATAACTGAGGTATCGGGCGCGGGCGGCCAGTGCGTCCGCGTTGCCTTCGTCGGCCCACGGCGCGGCGATCGGCGGCAGGTCCGCCTCGGCTTCGGCGGCGGAGCGCGGCGGCAGCACGTCGTGCCGGATCTTCGCCCCCCGCCAGGTTTCCAGGGTCTCGGTGTGCTCGGTGCCGAACCCCTCGCGGTCCTTGCGGGCGGCGTACTCGGCGAGCACCGCGTCGAGTTCTGCGTGCAGCGCCGCGGCCGTCAGTACCTCGCCGCCGGGGCGGGTCACCGGCAGGTCGGCCATTCCGGCGTTCATCAGCAGTTTGAGGAAGAGCAGGAATCTGCCGCACACCCACCACAGCCCGCCGACCGCGTCCGCGTCGGCCGGGAGCCAGTCGACGTGGTCGTGCAGGATCTCCAGGCCGCGCAGCACACTGCGGGTGCGGTTGACGTAGAGCGCGTGCAGTTCGAGCTGCCGGGGCAGGTCGCGGTTGCGCCGGATCAGCGGATACCCGGCCTCGTGGTGGCGGCGCGCCTCGTCGAACCGCTCGAGGTTCAGCAGGTCGATCATCACCTCGCCGTGCGCGACCGCGACGTGGTGGCGGCTGTCGCAGGCCCGCGCGCCGGACAGGATCGCGCGCCACAGCTCCACCGCGCGCGGCAGGTCCTCCTGCTTCTCGTACCAGTACGCCGCGGTGGCCAGGTCGCAGGCGTCGCAGGAGGCTCCCGAGTCGCCGTCCTCGGCGAGCATCGCCTCGACCTGCTTGGTGGCGTCGTCGGCCAGGCCGCGCCGCCGGGAGATCCAGTAGCGGCTGCGGTAGACGGCGCGCATGCTGTAGCCGCCGGCCCGGTAGAACGCCTCCATCTCGTCCGTCAGCCGGTCAACGTCGGATTTCGGCACCCGCGCATCTTCGTCCAAGACGTCGACCACGTGCTGGAAGTGCTCGCGGAAACGGAAGCGCAGGAAGACGTCGAACGCCTCGGGGCGGGTCTGCCAGATCCGCCAGGCGCGCCCGAAGTTGACGACCATGCCCTGGTCGTCGCCAGTCTCCTGGCAGTCGTCGGCCAGGCTCAGCAGGGCGGAGGCGTGGGCCGCCGGGTCGCCGCACTGCTCGGCGTAGACGACGAGGTCTTCGCGGCGCGTGGTGCGCTCGTTGCCGTAGGGCAGTTCGTCCAGCGCGTCGAGGGCGGCTCGGATCTGGGCCGCGTCCATGTCAGTCACCTCCCGGGCGGTCGAGACGCGCCGCGTACGCGGTCAGTTCCGCCGCCGCGTCGGCGCCCCCGTACGCCGCGCATGTGTCGGCGATCTCGCGGAGCCGGAAGGCCGCCCGGCGGTCGCGTCCGAACCGCCCGGCCTCGATCTGCGCGGAGATGACGGCGGCCTGCACGAGGCGGGGAAGTATGGCCTCGACACCTACGTCCGGATCGGCGTCCGCGGGCTGCTGCGCGAGCATCCGTCTCAGGCCGCTTATCGACGCGGTGACCTCCTGGAACGCTTCGCCGAGCAGGGCGTCGCGACGGTCTTCGGGCAGCGCGTTCTCGGCGTCGAGGTCGAAGACGATGCGGCCGCGTTGCACGTGCGTCTCGGCGAGTTCGAACCGGGCGACGGCGCTGCGCTCCGCGTTGGTCTCGGCGGCGAAGGCCCGGACCAGTTCCCCGCCCGCGGTGTCCATCAGCCGCAGCGCCGCGGCGAGGTCGTCCTCGGCGCACAGCCAGGCGGCCGAACGCAGGCATTTGATCCGCACGATCGGTTCGCCGATCCGGCCCCAGATCTGCGCGGCGCGTTCGAAGGCGAGCGCGGCGTCCGCCGACTGCCCGGACCGCTCGAGCGCGGTGGCCGCGTCGGAGGCGATCATCGCGTGCGGGGCCTGATTCGGCCAGTCCTTGACCCGGTCGGCGGTGGCCAGCAGCAATTCAGCGGCGCGGCGCGGCTCGCCGACCGCGAGCAGGCTGGCCCCGTAGGCGCGGGCGGCCTGGACGATGACCGGCTTCCACTGCTCCTCGGCCCAGTGGCCGTCGAGCACCGCGAGCGCCGGCTGGAACAGGTCGACCGCCTCCTGGTGGCGGCCGACGACGGCGAACGCCTCCGCGGCACGCAGCCTGGCCCGCGCCTCGTCCTGCGCGCCGCCCTCGACCGCGCCGAACGCCGCGGCGGCGGCGAGCGCCGGGGCCACCGCCTCGCCCTCGCGGCCGTCCTGGAACCAGATCGCGTCGGCGAGCATCATCGCCGCCGGGCCGCGCAGGTAGGGGTCGAGGTTGTGCTCGACCGCCGACCGGGCCAGGCGCTCCGCGGCGGCGAGGTCGCCCCGGTTGCGTGCGAGTTGACTGAGGTTCAGCTCGCAGGACGCGGCCGACCACGGTGAGCCGCCCGCGGCGTACCAGTCCACTG
Source organism: Actinocrinis sp. (assembly GCF_035938995.1). Lineage (GTDB taxonomy): Bacteria > Actinomycetota > Actinomycetes > Streptomycetales > Catenulisporaceae > DASZGI01. The sequence continues at coordinate 7,037 of NZ_DASZGI010000117.1, read as the reverse complement.
CGAGCCGCAGCAGGTTCTCCGCCTCGTCCGGGGCGTCGGCGGCCAGATGCACGTCGGACGCCATGCCCGCGGCGACCGCGCCGTGCAGCCAGGTGCCCATACGGCGGCATTCCCCGACCAGGTCGCCGAGTTCGGCCAGCGCGTCGTGAGCGGCCGCGGTGGCCCGGCTCTCGTCGCGCTGCTGCTCGAATGCGAGCGCGGTCCAGGCGTAGTACCGCAGGTAGCCGCTGCCGAGGCGGACGGCCATGTATTCGCGGGCGCTGACTCGGCCGTCGGCCAGCGCCTCGGCGGCGGCGGTGCGCAGCGTTGCCTGTTCGGCGAGGGCGCCGGTGAGGTCGGCGCCGCCGCGCTCGCGGAAGCGTACTGTCCCGGCGCGGCTGCGCACGCGGAGCGCGGAGCCGCGCGCGCCCAGTGCCTCGTAGCGGTCCGCGATCTCCTCCATCCGCTGCGCGCGGGGGACGTTCGCGGGTTCGTCGGTGTCGGGTTCGGCGACGAGTTGTTCGTCGAGTTCGGCGCGCACGTCGTCGGGCAGCGGTCGCGTACCCGGCGCGGCCGCGGCGGCCGCCACCCGGTGCCAGGCGGCGTTCGCGTCCGGGTGCCAGTGCAGGGTCAGCTGCCGGGCCTGGGCGATCAATTCGTCCATTGACACCGGTTTGGGCGTCGGATGCGGCGCGGAGATACGCGTGGCGCCGCGCTGCGAGGGGGGAAGGTCAGCGCGGGCCGCCAAAGGCAGGGAGCTGAGAAACGGTTGCCTGCTGCGTCTGCGCAGGAGCCGGGTGCTGTAGGCGTCGTTGCCGTTGCGCGCGTCGAACCGGGCGGCGAGGTCGGTCAGCTGCGCGCCGATCCGTTCCTGTAGCGCGCCGACGGAGGTCAAATCCCCACCCGGCAGGGCGAATGGCACGTCGTCGTGCCCGACGTCGCCGAGGACGCGCAGCAGGACTTCCGCTCCGGCGAGGAAATCCGCGTCGGGCTGGTCGCGGCGTTCGGGTGCGAGCCAGTCGGCGTGCTCGGCGAGCAGTTCGAGGCCGCGCGCGCTGTTGCCGGTCAGCGCGCAGAATTCCAGGTGCGCGCCGATGTTCGCGGCCATCGGCTCCTTGCGGCGGGAGGCCCGGTAGCCGCGCAGATGGTTGGTGCGCGCCCGGTCGGGCATCCCGAGCCGGATCAGCGGGATGAGCGAGCCGGACAGGGTGCCGTGCGGCTCGGTGCCGCAGAGCAGCGTGCCGTCCAGGATCGGGCGCCACGCCTCGTACGCCCGGCCGTCGTCCCCCGCCTCGGCGTGCCAGGACCCGATGATCCTCTGCTCGCAGGCCGCGCAGTCGGCGGTCCGGTCGCGGGGCGCGGCCAGCCAGAGCTCGAGTTCCCGGCGCGCGGTCGCGACGTCGCCGAGGTGCCGCGCGACCTGGTGCCTGGCCTGATGCGCGCGGCGCGGACTGGTTCCCCGTACCCGCTGTTCGGCCTCCAGCTCGCCGATCCTGCGGCGGATCTCCGCCAGCGGTGTCGCAGGGTCGGCGAGGAGCAGTCCCGGCAACGCTCCACCCGTCGTCACGCGGGCAACTTACCGCACCAGCGGTGCCCGACGGTGACCGGCGCGGTACGTTCCGGAGAGATTGCAATCCCTTGACCGCCCCCTTGACCACCGGAAACGTTCGCGCCGACAACCGTGCGCAGCGGACTAGAGTTCTCCTGCGTTGCGATCGAGGCCCCCGAAAAGGTGACGCCGTGAGAGAGCCGTCCCCCACTGACGCCGTCGTCGTCGGGATCGACTTCGGCACGCTGTCCGGCCGGGCGCTCGTCGTGCGCGTGTCCGACGGCGCGGAGCTCGGTACCGCGGTGCACGGATATCCGCATGCTGTGATCGAGCGCGCGCTGCCCGCCACCGCCGCGCCGCTTCCACCCGACTGGGCGTTGCAGGATCCTGAGGACTACCGCGAGGTGCTGCGCCGCGCCGTCCCGGCCGCGCTTGCCGACGCGGGCGTGGACGCGGCCGAGGTGATCGGCGTCGGAATCGACTTCACCGCGTGCACCGTGCTGCCGACCCTCGCCGACGGCACGCCCCTGTGTGAGCTGGCCGAATACCGTGACCGCCCGCATGCCTACGTCAAGTTGTGGAAGCACCACGCGGCCCAGCCCCAAGCCGATCGCATCAATGCACTGGCTCACAAGCGGGCCGAGCCCTGGATCGCGCGCTACGGCGGCCGCGTCTCCTCCGAATGGGAGTATGCCAAGGGCCTGCAACTGCTGGAGGAGGACCCGGAGATCTACCGGCGCGCCGAGCGGTGGATCGAGGCGGCCGACTGGATCACCTGGCAGCTGACCGGTGTCGAGACGCGCAATGCCTGCACCGCCGGATACAAGGGAATCCTGCAGGACGGCGTGCGACCCTCGGCCGCGTTCCTGGCCGCGCTGAACCCCGGCTTCGCCGACTTCACCGCGAAACTCGACCACCCGGTCTCGCCGTTGGGCGCCCGGGCCGGTGCGCTGACCACCGAGGCGGCCGCGTGGACCGGGCTGCCGGTCGGCGTCGCGGTGGCCGTCGGCAACGTGGACGCGCATGTGACCGCGCCCGCCGCGCAGGCCATCGCGCCCGGCCAGATGGTCGCCATCATGGGCACCTCCACCTGCCATGTGATGAACGCCGAGCGGCTAACCGAGGTCCCGGGCATGTGCGGGATCGTGGACGGCGGCATCGTGGCCGGCCGGTGGGGCTACGAGGCCGGGCAGAGCGGCGTCGGCGACATCTTCGCCTGGTACGCCGAGCAGGCCGCCCCCGCGCACGTCAGGGACGAGGCGACCACGCGCGGCATGTCCGTGCACGAACTGCTCACCGAGCAGGCGGCGGCGCAGCCGGTCGGCGCGCACGGCCTCATCGCGCTGGACTGGCACAGCGGCAACCGCTCGGTCCTGGTGGACCACCACCTGTCCGGCGTCGTCGCGGGCCTGACGCTGGCCACCCGGCCGCACGAGATCTATCGGGCGCTGATGGAGGCCACGGCGTTCGGCACCCGCGTCATCGTCGAGTCCTTCGAGAAGAGCGGCGTCCCGGTGCGCGAGTTCGTCGCCGCCGGGGGCCTGGTCAAGAACAGCTTCCTGATGCAGCTCTACGCCGACGTGCTGCGCCGACCGCTGAGCCTGATCGGATCGGCCCAGGGCGCGGCACTGGGCTCGGCCATCCACGCCGCGGTGGCGGCCGGGGCGTATCCGGACGTCCCGGCCGCAGCTCTGGCGATGGGCAAGCTCGACCGCGACGCATACCTCCCCGATGCCGGCCGCGCCGCCGCCTACGACGCGCTCTACGCCGAGTACCTTCGCCTGCACGACTACTTCGGCCGCGGCGCGAACGAGGTCCTGCACCGCCTGCGCGAGATCCGGCTGGCCGCGGTCGTACAGTGATCGCATGCGTGTCGTCATCAGCGGTTCCAGCGGTCTCATCGGACGGGCGCTGAGCGCATCGCTGCTCGCCGACGGTCATCACGTCACCCGCCTGGTGCGCCGGGCCGCGCGGCAGACGGCCCCGGACGGCAGTTCGGAGGTGCGCTGGGACCCTCGCACCGGCGACCTCGACCCGAAGGTGCTGAACGGCGCCGCCGCGGTGGTCGGTCTCGCCGGCGCCGGGGTGGGCGACCACCGGTGGACCGAGGCGTACAAGCAGGAGATCCGGGAGAGCCGGGTGCGCGGAACGACGACGCTTGCCACGACGATGATCCGGTGCGACCGTCCGCCGCCGGTGTTCGTGTCCGCATCCGCGATCGGCTACTACGGCGAGACCGGAGACACCGCCGTCGACGAGCGCGGCGCCCCCGGCCACGACTTTCTCGCCGACGTCTGCCTGGCGTGGGAGGGGGCGGCGCGTCCCGCCGCGCACGCCGGCGTCCGGGTGACGCATCCTCGGTTCGGCCTGGTCGTGTCGGCGAAGGGCGGCGCGTTCGGCCGGCTGCTCCCGCTGGCCCGCGCGGGCCTCGGCGGACGGATGGGCAGCGGGAATCAGTACTGGAGCTGCGTCTCCCTGACCGACACGGTCGCGGCGCTGCGCCACGTCATCGACACCGGTTCGCTCGTCGGGCCGGTGAACGTGACCGGTCCGGAGCCGGTCACGAACCGGCAGGTGACCGAGATCCTCGCCAGGGCGCTGCACCGCCCCGCCTTCGCCGCCGTGCCCGCCCGGGCGCTCAGGCTGGCGATCGGCGAGTTCGCCGAGGGCATTCTGATGAGCCAGCGCGTGCTGCCCGCCCGGCTGCTCGAATCAGGCTTCTCCTTCGCTCATCCGACGGCGGAGGCCGCGATCACGTCAGTGCTCTGACGCTCCGCGCCAAAACCGGTTGCTCCCGGCCGCCTCGCCCGGAAGAATCCTCCAACCCCCTTCTTCCGGTCTCGGGAGCCGCTGCGTGCTCGTGTACCTGACCGCTGCCCGATTATCCTTCCGCCGGTATGTGACCTACCGCTCCGCGACCGTCGCGGGCGTCATCACCAACTCCGCCTTCGGTTTCATCCGCGCATACATCCTGCTCGCCATGTGGCGGGAGAAGCCGCACATCGGCGGCTATGACGCGGCCGACGCCGTGACCTACGTCTTCCTCACCCAGGGCCTGATCACGCCGATCGGCGTCTTCCTCGGCGCCACCGAACTCGGGCCGCGCATCCGCACCGGCGAGGTCGCGATCGACCTCTACCGGCCGTGCGACTTCCAGGGCTGGTGGCTGGCGACCGACGTCGGGCGCGCGCTCTCCGCGCTGCTGCTGCGCACGGTGCCGCCGGTCGTCATCGGCACCCTCGCCTTCCCGACCGACCTGCCCGCCGACCCGCGCCGGTGGATCGAATTCGCCTTCTGCTGTGTTCTGGCGCTGTTGATCAGCTTCGCGATCCGCTACCTGGTGAGCCTCAGCGCGTTCTGGACGCTGGACGAGCGCGGCGGCGCCTCGCTGCTCCTCGTGGTCTCCATGTTCTTCTCCGGGATGATCATGCCGCTGGTGGCGATGCCGGGGTGGCTCGGCACGACGGCGCGCGCACTGCCCTGGTCCGGCACCCTCCAAGTGCCCATCGACGTGCTGCTCGGCACAAATGCGTCGGGTTTCGCGGGCGCGCTCGAGTTCCAGGCCCTGTGGGCGCTCGGGCTTCTGGCGGTGGGCCGCGCCGTGACAGACGCCGCCCGCCGAAAGACGGTGGTGCAAGGTGGCTGACACACTCCCCGACCCGCACCCGGCTGTCGAGGCCGTCGCCGCGCCGACCGGCGCGTCTACGCCCCCTGTCTCCTCCGCCCTCGCCTACCTCCTGCTGACCCATATGTGGACGCGCGCCGCATGGCAGTACCGTGGGTCGCTGATCATCTTGACCACCGCCCAGGCCCTGTCCACCTGTCTCGACCTCGTGGCGATGCTGGTGATCTACAGCCAGGTCAGCACGCTCGGCGGCTTCACCCTCCCCGAGACGCTGTACCTGTACGGCACAACGCGGGTCGCCTTCGCCATCTCCGACGTCGTCGCGAGCGGCGCCGAGATGCTGAGCGAGGCGATCCGCACCGGCACCTTCGACGTGATGCTGATCCGCCCGGTCGGCACGCTCCCCCAGGTGCTGGCCGAACAGTTCACCCCCAAGCGCTTCGGCAAGCTCGTCCCGTCGACCGCCGCCCTCGTGTGGGCGTGCCTGCACATCCCCATCGCGTGGACTCCCGCCAAGGTGGCGGTCTGCCTCAGCACGATCGTCTGCGGCGCGGTCATCTACTGCGCGCTCTGGGTGCTGACCAACTCGATCTCGTTCTTCGCCACCGACATGCGCGAGCCGGCGAACATCTTCACCTACGGCGGCGAGCTCATCACCGAATACCCGTTCGCGATCTTCGACCGGCCGCTCGCGCTGACCCTGACGTTCGCCATCCCGCTCGCATTCGTGACCTGGCAGCCCTCGCTCTACGTGCTCGGCAAGGCAGATCCGTTCGGGCTGCCCGGCTTCCTGCGCTTCTCCGCTCCCGTCGTGGCCCTCCTCATGTCCCTGCTCGCAGCGGCCGCGTGGCGCACCGCCGTCCGCCACTACCGCTCGACTGGAAGCTGATTCCACGCCGACCGCCCCGCCACCTTCGCCCTTCCCTCTCTCGCGTGGCTTATTTCTCCCCCTCCGCTCCTTCGGTCGCTGAACCCGCCACAATGGTGTGCCCGTGGGCACACTGTGCACAGCATTGGGCACGGCATCGGGCGTATGAAGGGAACGGGCGTGGGGTCCAAGTCACACAATCGGGGAAGACGCGCGCTATGGGCGGCGGCGCCGCTGCTCGCGCTGGCCGCCGGCTGCTCGTCCGGCCCGGCCGCCGTCGACACCGGCGCCGCACCCGCGACGAGCGCCCCGGCGAGCCCGTCGCCGTCCCCTTCTCCATCCAGCGCGTCGCCCAGCCCGTCCCCCTCGCCGTCGATCGATCCGGGCACGCTGCCGCAGACCCACGTCCTGCCGAGCCCGAGCGACCCGACGTTCCAGGCCGGCGTTCAGGACCTGTGGCAGGCGATCGTCACGGACAACCCCGCCACCGCGCTGCCGTTCTTCTTCCCCGAGACCGCCTACCTGCAGGTCAAGGCGATCTCGAACCCGGCTGCCGACTACCAGAGCCGGCTGATCGACTGGTACCGCCTCGACATCGAGGCCGCGCACGCGCTGCTGGGCTCGCAGGCCTCGTCCGCCCAGCTCGTCGGCGTGACCGTGCCGACGTCCCAGGCGGTCTGGATCGTGCCCGGCGTCGAGTACAACAAGGGCTCTTACTACCGCGTCTACGGAACCCGCCTCACCTACCGGCTCGGCGGCAAGACCAAGTCGTTCGGCGTCTTCTCGCTGATCTCCTGGCGCGGCGAGTGGTACGTCGTGCACCTCGGACCCAGCACCCGCTCGTCGAACCGCGGCATCGTCTACGCGCCCGAGGGCTGACTCAATCGGCCAGCGAGCCGCCGGAGTACAGCTCCTTGACTGCGGTCTCCAGATCGCGATCGGCGCGCAACCCGTCGAGGCTGCCGTCGTAGGTGACCCGCCCGTGGTCGATCGCGACCACCCGGTTGCACAGCCGC